>JBGPDL010000009.1:0-51190 GCA_041482275.1 Gemmatimonadota bacterium
CGACGGGAACTCCTCGCGCGGCAGGCCAAGTAACTTGAATTTCGAGCGACCGCATTCGATTCCGACGCGGGATTCGCCCGCGGCGTTGAAGCGGACGGGCCCGGACGGGAGCTCCCGAGCGATGTCCACGAGCTTCTTGGCGGGGAGCGTCACCGCGCCCTCGGCGTCCACTTCGGCGGGAACCGTGGTCGTCACCGCGATGTCCAGGTCCGTGCCGGAAAGGCGCAGCCCTTGCTTCGTCGCCTCGACCAGCACATTGGCGAGTACCGGCAGGGTGGTCTTGGCGGGGATCGCCGCGGCCACCGCGCTCAACCCTTGCTGGAGCTGCTCCCGCGTGATCGTGAACTTCATCCGTCCTGTCGCCTTCCAGTTTGTGGAGTAAGAACCTACTACTGTACTAACATAGAACTACTAGTAGTAATAGTAGAGGGCGGGGAAATGTTGGTGAATCGCCCTAACTCGCGCCCGCTGCGGTCAACTCGGGTCGCGCCACCATGTGGGCGCCCTGTTGGGACTGTTGGTATCTTCAGCCGTTCCCACACCCGCGCGCCGTTCCCACACCCGCCCACACCGCCCGTTCCCACATGTGGGCTAGAGTGCGGACAACTCCTGGCGCGCCATTTCAACGCGCTCCTTGAACGTCCGGTCTCGCATCATCTGGCGCTCGACTTTGTCCACCGAGTGGATCACCGTGGAGTGGTCGCGTCCGCCAAACGCCTGCCCGATCTCGACGAGCTGCATGCTCAGCATGTTGCGCGCGAGGTACATCGCGATCTGGCGCGGAATGGTGAGGGTCTTGGTCCGGGCCTTGGAGCGGAGCCCTTCGGGGGTGACCCCCCAGCGGCGGGCCACCACCTCCTGCACCCGGTCGATACTCGGCGTGGGCTGGCCCGCCGAGCTGGGTCCCTCCTCGCCCTGGCGGATCTTGTCCGACAGGGCCTCGCGCGCCAGCTCGATCGTCACCTCGCGATTCTTGAGCGAGGCGAACAACAGCAGCTTAATGATGCAGCCTTCGAGCTCCCGCACGCTCGAGCGGATATGCTCCGCGATGAAGCGCAGCACGTCGTCCGGGATGGTGAGTTCGAGGTGATCCTGCTCCGCCTTCTTGCGCAGGATCGCGATGCGATGCTCCAGGTCGGGGTGCCCGATGTCCGCGACCAGGCCCCACTCGAAGCGCGAGATCAGCCGGTCCTCGAGCCCGGGGATCTCCTTCGGCGGCCGGTCCGACGTGAGCACGATCTGCTTGTGGCCCTCGAAGAGCGCGTTGAAGGTGTGGAAGAACTCCTCCTGCGTCATTTCCTTGCCTTCCAGGAAATGTACGTCGTCCACCAGGAAGAGGTCCACGTCGTTGCGGTAGCGGCGCCGAAACTCCGACATGGTGCGCGCGTGAATCGATTCGATCACTTCGTTGATGAACTGCTCGGCGCCGAAATAGTGCACCCGCGTCGCGGGGTACTTGGCGAGTACCGCATGGGCGATCGCCTGCATCAGATGCGTCTTGCCGAGCCCGGTGGCCCCGTAAATGAAGAGCGGGTTGTACGTCTTGCCGGGCGCTTCGCCGACGGCGTGCGCCGCAGCGGCGGCGAGCTCGTTGGATTTTCCGATCACGAACGTCTGGAAGGTGTAGCGCTCGTTGAGCGGCGTGGTCGGGACGCCGGACTTCTCGACTGTCGCCGGCTCGCGCGGGGCGACGAAGAAATCCATCTGGGGGCGCTGCTGCCGATCCTCCTGGACGCGGAACACGACCGCCGTGGGCCGCCCGAAGACCCGCTCCGCCGCGCGCGCCAGGACGCCGGCGTGCTTCGACTCGTTCCACTCGACGGCGAATTGATCGGGGGCACCGACGATCAAGCGACCATCGTCGAGCGCGATCGGCACTGCGGGCTCGAGCCACGTCCGCACCGTCGCGTCAGGAAGTTCGTGCCGCGCCTCGTCGAGGAGGCGCTTCCAGGCTTCTTTGGTTGACTGCTCCATCCGCGATTGACGAAAGGTGGGACGTCCAGCAAGGGCGGCCCGAAACTACCCCCCGCTTGTGGAAAAGTCAACCTTGACCGCTGCGCCGACGGCGGTGTACGTTTCCCGCCTCTCGAGAGGATTTTATGGGTCCGACGTATCGCCCGCGCAATCGGCGGCGCATCAACAAGCATGGATTTCGCGCGCGGATGAAAGATGTGTGGGGCCGCGCCGTCCTGTCCCGCCGGCGGAAAAAGGGGCGCAAGCGCCTCACCGTCCGCCTGCCCTCCAAGCACCGGAGTCACTAACGGGAGAGCGGTTTCCGCGTCGCGTGCGTCTGGTGCGCGGCTCGGACCTCACGGCCTGCTGGGAGCAGGGACGCCGGGTGCGCACCGCACACCTCGATCTGGCGTGGCGCCCGAGTCCGGTGGGCCGACAGCGCAATGCGATCGTGGTTCCCCGCTTTCAGTTCACCGCGGTGGCCCGTAATCGCTTGCGGCGCCGCTTGAGAGAGATTCTCAGACGCCACATCGCGTCGCTGCCTGCCGTCGACTTGGTGGTGCGCGCGAAGCGCGCGGCGTACGCAGCCCCGTTCGCGGCGTTACGCGCCGAATTGACGGAGAGCGTGACGCGCATCACATGAACATCCGGCGCTGGCCCAGACTCGCCGTCATGACGCTGATCCGTGGCTACCAGATGACACTGTCGCACCTGGTGTGGACGCAGTGCCGCTTCGTGCCGTCCTGCTCGCGCTATACGTTCGAAGCCGTGGAGCGCTACGGCGCCGCGCGTGGCTCCTGGCTCGGCCTCAGACGGATCCTGCGCTGTCACCCGCTGCACCCGGGCGGCTACGACCCGGTGCCATGAACCCAGACGCCCCGGCGCCCCGGCGCCAAGTCGAGTAAGGACCGGCCGTGGAACGACGTGTCATTCTGGCCATCTTGCTGATGCTCATCGTGGCGGTGCTGCCGAGCATCCTCTTCCCGCCGAAACCGGCGGTCAAGCGGACCGGTCAGGCGGTCAGTGACACCGGGGCCGGACGGCCGTCGCCGCAACCCGCCGTGGTACCGTCGCTTCCGACCGCCCCACCGCCCGACCGCCTATCCGCGGCTGTTCCCGGGGAGACCGTGTGGGTCACCTCACCGCTCTACCGCCTCGGCTTCAGCACGCGGGGCGGCACCCTGGTGAGCGCCGAGCTTCTGGGCTACCGCTCGTTCGCCGCGGGAGACTCCGGGCGCCCCGTCCAGCTCGTGCCGCGCGGCGAGCGGTTGCTCGCGACCACCCGCACGGCGGGCGGTGACACCACGGGGCTCGCCGACTGGAGCCTGACCCCCAACGCCACGCAGGTCCAGGTGGGACCCGAGGGGGCGACGCTGACCTTCACGGGCGGGCAGGGCGGGGCCCGACTGACGCTCGAATACCGCTTTGCGCCGGCGCAATACCGCTGCACGGTGCGCGGCCGGACGGAGGGATTCGGACCCGCCGGCGCGACGCTGCTCGTCGGCATGGGAGATGGGCTGCGTTCGGTGGAAGCGGACTCGATGGACGACTTCCGGCACTACGCGCTGGTCACCAAGGCGGCGAAGACGCAGAGCACCGCGTTCCAGTCGCTCAAGCCGGGGGAGCGCAAGATCCTGGACGGGCCGTTCGAGTGGGCCGGGGTCAAGTCGAAGTATTTCTTCATGGCGGCGCTCGCCATCGAGGAGAACGCTCCCCGCTTCGGCGCTGGCATCGCGGTGGGCGGCCCGCGTACCGTGGCGGCGTCATCGCTGTTCGGTCGCTCGGAGGTGGCGACGCGCACGGCCGTCACGCTCACGTTGCCGGTACCGCCCGCCGGCGACTTCCGCTACGACCTGTACGTCGGCCCGCTCGAGTACCGGCGCCTGGCGCAGCTCGGGCACGACCTGGACGACGCCAATCCCTACGGCGGAGTGCTGCGCCCCATCATCCAGCCGGTGTCTGTGCTGGTGGTGAACATCCTCATCTGGATGCACGACCGGCTGAGCCTGGCCTATGGCTGGGTGCTGATCATCTTCGGGGTGCTGGTGCGCGGCTTGCTGTGGCCACTGAACCAGCGCGCCATGGAATCGAGCATCCGCATGCAGGCGGTGGCGCCGCTCCTGAAGCAGGTGCAGGACCGGTACAAGAACGAACCCGAGCGGCTGCAGCGCGAGATGATGCGGCTCTACAAGGAGCACAACGTCAACCCGCTGGGCGGCTGCCTGCCGATGCTGTTGCCGATGCCGGTGTTGTTCGCACTGTTCTTCGTGTTCGCCAACACCATCGAGTTTCGCGGTGTCCCGTTCCTGTGGCTGCCGGACCTGTCGCGCGCGGACCCGTACTACATCATCCCCATCGTGATGGGGCTCTCGATGTTCGTGCTCTCGAAGGTGGGGCAGATCGGCGTGCCGCCCAACCCGCAGGCGAAGACGATGCTGTACTTCATGCCGGGGTTCATGACGCTGCTGTTCCTTCGCTTCGCGTCGGGGCTGAATCTGTACTATGCGGTGAGTAACATCTTCAGCATCCCGCAGCAGTACCTGATCGCGATGCGGCGCCTGCGGGAGCAGGGCAAGAAGACCTAGGGCAAGCGGGAGAAAGACGGGGACGGGTGCTGACCGATCCGATCGTGGCCCTCGCGACCCCTCCCGGCCGTTCCGCCCTCGCCCTCATCCGGCTGTCGGGACGCGGCGCATTCGACGTCGCCGCGCGGGCGCTGCGTCCCTTTCGCCCCGACCCGCCCCGCACGGTTCGCCGCGTGCACGTCGTCCATCCCACGACGGGCGCGCTGGTGGACGATGCGCTCGCGGCCTGTTTCCCGGGGCCCAGATCCTACAGCGGTGAAGATCTGGTCGAGCTCTCGACGCACGGCGGGCTGGTGGTGCCGGCGGCCGCGGTCGTCGCGCTTGTGGCCGCCGGGGCACGGCCCGCGGCGCCGGGTGAGTTCACGCGGCGCGCGGTGCTGAACGGCAAGCTCGATCTGCTGCAGGCCGAGGCGACCGCCGACCTGATCGACGCCGGGTCGCCGATCCAGGCGCGCCGGGCGCTGCAGCAACTCGACCGGGGGTTGTCGACGCGGCTCGAAGAGCTGCGGGCGGAGCTGCTCGAGCTCGAGGCGCTGATCGCCTACGACATCGATTTCCCCGAGGAGGACGAGGGCCCCGTGGCCCCGGAGCGTGTGGCGCGTGCCTGGCGCGTGGCACGCGACCGTCTCGTCCAGCTGCTCGAGACGGCGGCGGAGGGCGAGCGGTTGCGCGAGGGCGCTTTGCTCGTGATTGCGGGCCGCCCCAACGCGGGGAAGTCGTCGCTCTTCAACGCGCTGCTCGGCAGGGAGCGCGCTATCGTGACCGAGGTCCCCGGCACGACGCGCGACGCGATCGAGGCCCACGCGGTGCTCGAGGGCTTCCCCTTCCGCCTCGTAGACACGGCGGGGCTGCGAGAAAGCGAGGATCGCGTCGAGCGCCTGGGCGTCGAGGTCTCGCGCAGGTATCTCGCAGCTGCAGACCTGGTCGTCTTCTGCGCGGAGCAGGGAGCGGGGCGCGGAGAGCGGTACCATGAGGAGCGCGACCAGTTCTTGGCCCAAGTGACCGCCCCCGTCGTCCTCGTTGAGACGAAGGTCGATCTCCCCGAGCGCCCACGCGTCCGACCGTCTGACCATCTCCGTGTGTCCGTGGTGTCGGGAGAAGGCCTCGCCGAGCTGCGGCGCAGGCTTGCCGAAGTGGCGTTCGGTCGGCTGCTCGCCCTGGGCGACGTGGAGCCCGTGGTGACGCGGGCGCGCCATCGCGCCGCCCTGGAACGGGCGCTCGCGGAAGTCGAAGAGTTTCGCACGGCTCGCGCGACCGGCGTGGACGCGGCTGCGGCAGCGACCCACTTGCGCGCCGCGATGGGGGCGCTCGACGACCTGATCGGCGCCGTGACGCCGGACGACGTGCTGGATCGCGTGTTCGCGAGCTTTTGCGTGGGCAAATGAGAATATCCCGCACTCGACTTCGGGGTAGCGGGAAACGACGGTATGCGGTCTATTAGCGGACCCAACAGTCGCTACGGGCAGGCCGTACTGAGGATGCTATCCCGCGATCCTGAGGAAGGAAAGCCGAGTCCATGGACTCCCAGTCAGGCGCAGTCCCCACCATGCGTTTCCCCGAGCGTTGGCTCGCGATTCTCCGGATCGCCGTTGGAGCGTGGTTCGCGAAGGCCCTCTTCACCAAGCTCAGCGTCACGCTGGCTTGGGGGTTCCTGCCCGTCCCCACCGTGTCGGATCGCTGGTTGCACGTGATGCCGACGCTGGTCGCCAAGTACGCGGAGGGCAATCCGATCGGCTTCTTCAGGGACTTCCTGCTGAACACGGTGGTTCCGAACAGCCACGTGTATGCTCAGCTCACAGCGTTCGGGGAAGCCGCCGTCGGTCTGGGGCTCGTGTTCGGGTGCTGCACGACGCTCGCGGCGGCGATCGGATTGGTGCTCGTCCTGAATTACGGGCTGGCGGTGCAGTGGCAGGGCTCCGCGCAGCAGGGCTTCCACTATATGCTGATCACGACCCTGGTGGTGATTCTCGCCGCGCGCGCCGGCCGGATGTGGGGGCTGGACGGCTGGGTGCGCGCTCACCGGCCCGGGTCGTGGCTCGCGCGCGCGCCGCTCGGCTAAGGGATGTACAGCAGGTCGTTCGGCCGCTCGCCCGTCTTGATGGTGGCGATCACCTTCCGCCTCTTCGTGTCGATGACCGAGACCTGATCGGACCTCCCGTCCGCCGTGTAGAGCCGCCGGCCGTCGGGCGAGAGGGCGATCCCCCAGGGCCGCCGCCCCACCGCGATCGAATCGATCACCACCTGCGTGGCGACGTCCACGATGCTGACGCTCGCGCCGGCGCCCTCTGTGACGTACGCGAGCCGTCCGTCGCGTCTGAACGCGATGCGCACCGGTTTGGTCTTGCCGTCGCGGATAGAGAATTGCCCGAGCACGCTGTCCGTCGCCACGTCGATGACGGTGACGTTTCCGCCGGCCTCGGCCGACACCCAGGCACGGGCGCCATCGGGGGTGAACGCGACGGTGCGAGGGTTGTCGCCGACGTGCAGCGTATGGACCACCTGCCCCGTCTTCGCGTCCAGCACCGACACGGTGTTGTTCGTCTCCGCCGTGACGTACAACTTCGTGCCGTCGCGCGTGATCCCGATGCCCTCGGGCTCGACGCCCACGGGAGTTGAGAACAGGACCGTGCCGCTCGCCAGATCGATGGCGGAGGCGTGGGCGATCTCCTCGTTCGACACATAAGCGATCTTGCCGTCGGGGCTGAGCACGACGAGCTCGGGGTCGCGGTTCGCCGGGATCGTGCCGGTCATCTTGGCCACCGCCACGTCGATCACGCCGAGCGCGTCGTCCTGCCCGAGCGCGACGTACACCGTGCGCCGATCGGGGCTCACCGCCATGCCGCGCGGCCGCTTGCCCACCGGGATGGTCGCGATGACGGTGTTGGTGTACGGCGAGACCACAGAGATGGTGTTGGGGAGCTCGTTACTCACGTACAGCAGCGGCTCGCGTCCGCCGGGGAGGGACGCGCCCGCGAAGAGCAGCGGCACGAGGAGCGCGGCGGTGCGCCGCCGGGGAAGGTTCCGCGTCATCGCAATGTCCGGGTCAGTCGTGAAAGATCGCCTGGTCGACGTGCATGGCCTCGCCGAGCCCGCGCAGGCGGTCGCGCCCGCGAATGCCCTTGAGAATGGCTCCGGCCAGGTCGGCACCCGTGACGTCGGCGCCGGTCAGGTCGGCGCCGGTCAGGTCGGCCCGCACGAGCAGCACCTTGCGCAGATTGGCGCCGGTGAAGTCTGCACCGCTAAAGTCCACGGCCGTGGCGTCGACGCGCATGATACCCATGGACTGGTTGCCCGGGTCCACACCGAGGTCGGCCTTGACGAACTTGGCACGCTGCGCCTTGGCGTTGCTCATCGGCCCGATGAGCCGGGCGCCGGAGAGATCGGCGTCCGAGAGATCCGCCCCGTAGAGGATGACCGCGAACAGGCTTGCGTCGCGCAGCACCGCGTGGCGCAGATCCACCCGGTACGCCACCGCGACATTCAGATTCGCGCCGGTGAAGTCGGCCTCGGTGGCGACCGCGTCCGTGAGCGTGACCGAGAACAGCTGCGCCCTGGAGAGATTGGTGCCCACCAGGTGGGCCTTGGTGAGATTGGCCCGCTTGAAGTCGAGGCCCGCCAAATCGAGACCGGAGAGGTCTTTGCCGCTCAAGTCCGCCGGATGCTCGGGTGTGGCGCAGGTGAGCGCTGCGACCACCTGCTCCTGCGTGAGCCGGTCTTGGGCGCTCTGGGCGCTCGCCGGGCCGGGGGTTGTGCTCACCGCAATGACGGCGCACACCACCCCGGACAGCGTCCCAGCGCGCGGGATCATGGGCCCTTGTTTTGCAGGTCCGTAAGGCGATGCGGCCGTCCCGGCTTGAGCCAGCCGTCGCTCCGCGCCTTCACGTACTGGTACAGTTCCTGGATCGCGGTGGTGTCGAGCATCACGTTC
Source organism: Gemmatimonadota bacterium (assembly GCA_041482275.1). GTDB lineage: Bacteria > Gemmatimonadota > Gemmatimonadetes > Gemmatimonadales > GWC2-71-9 > AG41. Next base: position 8,467 of record JBGPDL010000009.1, read on the forward strand.
CACGCCGGCATGCCCTTCGCGAGCCGGCCGTTCAGGGCCGTGTTCACGAAGCTGTCACGCGGGAAGGCCTTCCCGGTGAGGCTCAGGCTCAAGCGCAGGTCGGGCGCGGCTGGGAGGATGGGGTTCATCGCGTCCTCGCCGTGACAGCGGAAGCAGTACACGTGCCACCACTTCCACCCCTGATAGATCGAATCGGACACCAGCAGGCTGTCACGGGCCGGCGCGGCCGGGGTAGCGGCGGCGCGCCGCTCGATCATCGGCACGTTGTACTGCTGCAGGATCGCGACGATGTCGGCCCGCCGGCGGTCGATCACCGAGTCGAGCTGGGCCTTGAGATCCTTGTCGCGGTGCCGCACGGCCATGCCCATGTCGAACGCGAACGGCATCCCCGACACAACATCCGAGTCTGGCAGCGCGACCATCGTGAGCGCGGCGGGCGCGCGCTTGACCCAATACCCCGCCAGCGGCCCCCACACGATGGCGACGTCGATCGAGTCCTTGGCCACAGCGTTGACGATGTCCTGAGGGTGATCGGCATTGGGGTCGGGATTCAAGAAATTCCCGAATCCCACGAGCCCGACGATCCCGCGTGCGCTGAGCGCGTGCGCGGGGGGCGTGTTCGTGTAGTCGTAGCCGATCATGTTCACGCCGATCTTCAAGTGCTTCAAGATCGTGTCGTCGAGCGACCGCAGCTGCAGCCCGCGATCGGTGCGGAACACCAGGTAGTAGGTGGAGCGGTAGTAGGGCTTTGTCGTGGCCACGGGATCGAGGCCGACCGGCGCCTGGATCATGACGTCGCAGAATCCGCCGAGGATCGAGTTGCGCAGGACGCCGCGCCGGCTGGGCCACCAGTAGTTCACCACGCGCGCGTTGAGATCCTGCGCGACGAGCTGGGCGATCCTATTTTCGAGCCCCTCTTCGTGGTCGTTGGAGAAGGGCATGTCGTAGGGGTCGGCGCACACCCGTAACTCCGACGGCGCCCCGTGCGGCGCGCTGGCCATGAGGGCGACAACCGCGGTGGTGACGAGCAACGCTCCGGTGAGCTTGACGTTAGCGTGAGGCATAGCACTCCCTGCGGGATCCGCCAGAAGATGATGAAGAGAGGTTGTCCCCCCATACTACACTACACCCGGTGCCGGAGCGCGTTCGCTCCGGCACCGGGCAACTGCGCGACTGCGTGCAGCGATTGCGGTTACCCTGCTCCTGCCTTAGGGCAGCGCGAACACCATCAGCGTACCGCCGGCGTTCGACATGTTGGTGTAGTCGCTGAACGCGCCGATCGCGCCCAGCGCCGCCGTCGGATCTTCCGTCCCGATGCCGAGCGCCACACCGGCGCCGGCCCAGCCGCCGAGCCCCGACAGCACGGCGACGTACTGCTTGCCGTCGGGCCCCAGATACGTCATCGGGTTACCGATGATACCGGAGGGCGTCTTGAATTTCCACAGCAGCGTGCCGGTCCGCGCGTCCACTGCCTTGAGCCAGCCTTCCATCGTGCCGTAGAACACGATGCCGGAGGCTGTCGCCAGCGCGCCGCCGTACGCCGCAAGGTTCTCCTTGATCGACCACTTGATCTTCCCGACGGTCGGATCCCAGGCGAGGAACGCGCCACGGTTGCCGCCCGGGCCCGGGAACATCCGCACGATCGCGCCGACATAGGGTTGGCCGGCCGAGTACTTCACTTCCACGCCCTCATAGTCCATGCAGATGTTGTTCGTGGGGACGTAGAACCAGCCGGTCTGCGGTGAGTACGCCGCGGGCTGCTGATCCTTGAAGCCGATCGCGGCGGGGCAAATGCCCTCGGTGTTCTTCCTCGCGGTGGTCCCGTACTGCGAGTTGCGGACCGGGACACCCGTCGTGAGGTCGATCCTCGACGCCCAGTTGACCGGCCCGAAGGGCTCGGCCACCAGCACCTTGCCGTTGGTCCGATCGAGCGTGTAGCCGAAGCCGTTGCGGTCGAAGTGCACCAGCGCCTTCACCGGCCTCCCACCGATCGTGAGATCCGCGAGCACCATCTCGTTGACGCCATCGTAGTCCCACTCGTCATGCGGCGTCATCTGATAGACCCACTTCACCTCGCCGTTATCCGGGTTACGGGCCCAGATGGACATCGACCACTTGTTGTCGCCGGGGCGCTGATCGGGGTTCCAGCTGCCCGGGTTCCCCGAGCCGTAATAGAAGAGGTTCAGCTGCGGATCGTAGGAGTACCAGCCCCACGTCGTGCCGCCGCCGCGCGTCCACTCATCGCCCTGCCACGTGCTGACGCCCAGATCCTTGCCGCGGTGCGACGCATAGTTCGGGTTGGCGTCGCCGACGATCTTCACCTCGGCGTCCGGACCCGTCGAATAGCCGCGCCACAGTTCCTTGCCGCTGTTCACGTCGTACGCCGTCACGCGGCCGCGCACGCCGAACTCACCGCCCGAGATACCCGCGATCACGATGTCCTTGATCACGATGGGGGCGTTCGTCATGGTGGAGCCGGTCTTGTAGTCGGCGTTCGGCACGCGCCACAGCTGCCTGCCCGTCCTTGCATCCAGTGCCAGCAGATCGCCGGCGAGCAGTTCGATGAACAGCTTGCCGCTCGGATGGTAGGCGAGACCGCGGTTCACCAGATCGCAACACGCGATCGGCTTGGCCTCGGCCGGCTGCGCCGGGACATGCTTCCAGATCATCGGTGCGCCGTCCTTCGTCAGGTCGAGCGCAAACACGATGTTCGGGAACGCGCTGTGAACGTACATCACGTTGTTGATCACCAGCGGGTTCCCCTCATGGCCGTTGAGAACGCCTGTCGAGAACGTCCAGGCGGCCTTGAGGTTCTTTACATTCGCTCTGTTGATTTGGGTGAGCGGGCTGTAACGCTGCAGGTCGGGAGTCCGACCCGGCATCGTCCATTCGCCCGCACCCTGGGCGACGGCGGACGCGGTGACGAGCACCATCAGGCTCGTCGCGAGTCCACCGGACCACAGTTTGAAGCGGTTCATAGCTGACCTCATGTTCGGGATAAGGGTATGAAAAAAACGGCCCAGACAAACGTTGCCTGTCAGAATCTCCGAAGACCCGCGCGACAGCGGGGGCCCCCGTTCCCAACAGGCGAAACCCATCGTCCGACTCCTCCGTACCGGGACTGCCGTTAGGGATAGGGGTTATATCCCCACTTGGAGCGACTGTCAATCAGCCTTTAGGGCGACTGCCAATAAGCCGGGAAAAGGCCGACTTTAAGCTTGAAACGCCAGCCGGGTCGCGCCACACGCGCGCGCCGCCCGGGCTGAAGCGACCTTCATACACGGCGCCTCCTGCGCCCAGGGCCGTGCGCGCCCGCTCCGCCAGCACGCGCGCCGCCGCCGCATCCCCGACGATGCCGTAGACCGCCGGTCCCCACGAGCTTTGCCCCACCCCCGCCGCTCCCCACGCCCGCAGCCGCTCGACCAGCTCCCGTGTTTCCCCTGGGGCGAATACCCCCCCCTGCGCCGGCGCGAACCAGCCGCCGGTGATCCGCTGCACTTCCCCGAGCGCCGCCCCGAACCCGGCGAGGTCCGCCTCCGCGAGCGCGGGGAGGAGCTGCATCAGCACGAGGTGCGCCACCCGCTCCACATCGCGCGCGCTGGGCGGTGGCAGCCGGGCGAAGGCGGCGGCTTCCTCATCACCGGCGAGTCCCGGCTTGCCGCGCGGCACCGCGACCACGCAGCGCCAACCGTCCGGGACGGGCAGCCGCGCGAGCAAGGGCGCGACGCGATCCGCCCCATCCGTGCGCCCACCCTCCAGCACAAACCCGCCGTGGGCGAACGTCCAGGTGCCCACGCCGGAGCGACGCCCGCGGTCCACTGCTCGAGCCAGCGCGGTGACGTCGGTCGGGAGCCCCGACACCTCCGCGCTGGCTCGCGCCACGGCGAGCGCGAGCTGTGTACCCGAGCCGAGCCCCGCGTGCGCGGGGATGGACCGGTGCAGGCAGAAATGGAGGCGGAGGTCGAGCCCATGGTGAGCGGCGAACCGCTTGGCGAACTCGAGCGTGCGGGCCGCGTCGGGGCCCTCGGCCCGGAGCTCGGCTGCGGGCCGCGCTTCGAGCAGCAGGGACGGCGCCGGGACAGCCGCGCCGATCCCGCCGAAGCGCCGCCCCAGATCACCCCGCAGGTCCAGCACGCCGAAATGCAGCCGCGCCGGCGCCTCGACGAACACCGCAGCGGTCATCGGGTGGCGGATTCCGCCGGGCGGGGCGCGCGGCGGATGTGGTCTGTGAGAAGCGCCATCGCCTCGCGCTCGCGGGGACCGGCGGTCTTGTCGACGATCACCTGGAGCCGGGCGAATTCGTCGCGGATCTGTTCGGGAGGCAGCAGGTGGGTGCGGGTGGCGAGGATCGCCGCCTCGAGCACCGCGTGGCGGGCGCGGTTGAAGCCCAGGAACTCGCGCCGCACGCCGCGGTGCACGACCCGCGTCACGATGCGTCCCCGCGGCGGCGTCGCATCGAGCGTCCGCACCTGGACCTCACGCCAGGAGCACGCGGCCTCGAGCACCACGCCCTGGACCACCTCGGCAGGAATCGTCGGAAACTGCACGTTCCCGATCGCGCCTTGGGCGAACACCATCACGTCGTCGGTGAGGTTCACGACCGCGACCCGAGTCGCCTGAAGGTTCTGGAACGTCGTCGTCTCGAGGAACGGTTTGATCACGATCTCCTCTTCGCCCCACTCCACACCCATGGGAGCGAAGTTGACCGCCCCGCGGGCGTCCATCGTCGTGAGGATGGACTCGATGATCACGGGACCAGCTCGACCGGAGATGGAGCGAGCGTGGCGGCGCTTGCGGCCCAGGCGCCGTCGGCGCGGTCGGGCAGGGTGCCGCGCCGCGACGCGGCCCCGTGCAGGAAGCGGTCGAGCAGCACGTAGCCGTACGCGGTGAGCACGGACTCGGGATGGAACTGCAGCCCGATCACGGGGTGGCGCACGTGCTCCACCGCCATGATCTCCCCGTCCTCGGCGCTGGCTGTGACCCGGAGCTCGGGCGGCAGGTTCGTCCGCGAGATCACGAGCGAGTGATAGCGCGCCGCCGGAAACGGGTTCGGGAGTCCAGCGAACAGGCCGCGCCCGTCGTGGTGGATGCGCGACGCCTTGCCGTGCATCGGGCGTCCGGCGCGCACGATGCCGGCGCCGTAGGCGGTCCCGATGCACTGGTGGCCGAGGCAGACGCCCAGGATCGGCGTAGCGGGCCCGAAGCGCCGCACGACCTCGGTCGAAATCCCCGCCTCGCCCGGCGAGCAGGGGCCGGGTGAGATGATGATGTGCGACGGCCGCAGCGCGTCGATTTCGTCGCACGTCGCCGCGTCGTGGCGTCGTACCACGGGTTGTTCCCCCAGCTCGGCCACGTACCGGGCCAGGTTGTAGACGAACGAGTCGTAGTTGTCGATCAGCAGGATCATGGGGCCAGGGCGGCGACGAGCCCGCGCGCCTTGTCGAGCGTCTCGCGGTATTCCTGCTCGGGGTCCGAATCGGCGACGATGCCGCCGCCCACTTGAACATACACGTCGCGGCCGAGCACCAGGTAGGTGCGGATCACGATGCTCGTGTCCAAGGCGCCCGTGCGAGAGAGGTAGCCGATCGCGCCGCAGTACACGGCGCGCTGTGTGGGCTCGAGTTCGGCGATGATCTGCATGGCCCGGACCTTCGGCGCACCGGTGATCGAGCCGCCGGGAAATGCGGCGCGCAGCAGATCGACCGGACCGTGCTCCGGTGCCAACTCGCCCACCACGGTGGAGACGAGGTGGTGCACGGTCGCGTAGTGCTCGATCGCGAACAGCTCGGGGACCCGCACCGTGCCGGCCCGGCACACGCGCGACAGGTCGTTCCGCAGCAGATCCACGATCATCACGTTCTCGGCCCGGTCCTTGTCGCTCTCCGCGAGCGCCTGCGCCAGAGCCGCGTCGTGCTCGGGAGAGAGCCCGCGCGGCCGCGTGCCCTTGATGGGACGCGTCTCGACCCGGCCGTCGGGCTCGACCCGGAGGAAGCGCTCGGGGGACGAGCTCGCCACCACCAGGTCGCCGAAGGCGAGGTATGCGGCGAACGGCGCCGGATTGCGGTGGCGCAGCCGGCGGTACAACTCGAGCGGCGTGCCGGCGAGCGGCGCCTCGAGCCGCTGCGACAGGTTGGCCTGAAAGATGTCTCCCGCAAACACGTAGTCGATCACCCGCGCCACCGCGTCGAGGTAGCCATCGCGCGTGAAGTTCGAGCGGACACCTGAGACGTCGGGGACCGGGTAGGTGGGGGCGGCTGAACTACGGCGGTCGGGCGGTCGGGCGGACGCGCGGTCAGTGAGGTGTTGTCCGATTGGCTGTCCGCCGGTCCGCCGGTCCGCCAGCCTGTCTTTCACGAATGCCAGTCGCAGCGCGGCCCGCCGCTCTTGAGCCGCCCCCCGCTCGGGAATCCCCGTCGAGATCACCCACGCGCGGCGCGCCACGTGGTCCCACGCGATCACCCAGTCGTACAGGCCCAGCTGCACATCGGGCAGCGACAGATCGTCGTAGCGCGGGCGCGGGACGCGCTCGAGCATCATGCCCCAATCGTAACCGACGTAGCCCGCGGCCCCACCCTGGAACGGGGGGAGGTCCACGAGCGTCGCGGCGGCGTGCGGCGCCAGCAGCGCGCGCAGGTGCGCCAGGGGATCCGCCGCGACGCGGATCCAGCGCCCGTCCACGAGCTGCTGCGTGAGCAACCCCTTCGACCGCACGGCGGTGGCCGGATCGGCCGTGACGAACGAGTAGCGCCCCAGGTGTTCGGGGTCCGCCGCGCTGTCCAAGAACACGACGAACGGCAGGCCCTGCAAGCGCGCGCAGGTCTCGAGCGGGTCGGGGGCGGGGACGAGCTCCTCGACGAGCGCCGTAGAATCGGTCACCGGCCGCCTTTGGAACGCCCCGCCCGCGAGCGGCGGCGGGTGGACGCCTGCGTCAGCTTCACGTGCTCGGGCCCGCGGTCGTCCGCAGGGGTCAGGTAGCCCCACTGCAGCGCGCCCTCCTGCCGGTAGGTCTTCCCCAGGACGACGGCGAGCCTCGCCTTCGCGAGCTCGCGGCCCAGGTAGAAGGCGTGCGTGGCCTCGGTCACGTCGAGCCGCGCGAAAATCTCGTGGATATCGGTGCCGCGCACGAATTTCTCGCTGTTGAACACCGTGATCGTGTCGCGGTCGGTGAAGATGCGGAAGTTCGGGTCGGTGACGGCACGCTGCAGCTCCCGCAGCTCGGCCTCCGTGTAGGCGAGGACAGCCGGATCCTTCACGGTGACCAGCCGGTCGTCCACGCCCTTGGGGAGCGTCTTCTGGGTGACGGCGTGGTACGCGAGCCGGCGGGCCACGTCAATCTCCCGCACGGCGCCGCGGGCCCAGGGGATCACTTCGGTCGTGAGCACGGCGCGCACGCCCAGCTCCTGGCAGATCGCGACCAGCAGCGCGTTCACGCCGGTCGTGTCGGCGGCGGTGAGCTCGGTGATGTTGCCGATCCCCATGAAGAGCGGCGCGCGGGGATAGCGCCGGCGCGTCTCCGCGTACCGCTCGAGCGAGCGCATGAAGCCAAACCCGATCGGCTCGATCACCGGGTCGATCAAGTACGACACGCCCCACCGCTCGAGCGCAGCGACGCTCGGCTCCAGAGTCTCGAGCCCCTGGCCGAAATCAGGGGTCACCACCACCCGCGTCGCGCTGCCCGCGAAGTCGCGCGCCACGTCCACATTGGAGCCGTTGACACTCAGCACAAGCTCCGCGCCCGCCTGCACCGCGGCGCGGATCTCCTCCGGTTGGAAAGAATCCACGCTCACGCGCATCCCCGTCGTCACGAGCTCGCGCACCACAGCCGCCAGGGCGGGGAACTCGCGCCCGGGGGTGCAGCCGACGTCGATCACATCGGCGCCGCTCGCGCGGTAATACTCCGCCTCTTTGCGGATCGCGGCGCGTGCGAGCCGCGGGGCGTTGTTCACCTCGGCCACGATCTCGATGTCGTAGGCGCCGTACTCGCGCGCCGCGGCGGCGCGCCCGAAATACTCGGGGATCTGCCGCAGGTCCTTCGGACCCTTCTCCACCGGGACGCCCGCACGCTCCGCGATCACGGCCGCGTCCCCCTCGCACAACCCGGGGATGAGCACCAGATCGGTGTCGGGAGGCACCTCGAGAAACCGCGCGATCCAGGGGGTCGTCATCAGCGCCGCCACCGTGATCTTCAAGACGGCCACCTCCCACGCGAACGCCGGAGCCATCTCGGCGATGGTCCGGCGCAGCGCGGGCTCGGCGAGCTTCCCGGTGACGAACAGCACGCGGCGCGGGGAGCGCGCCGCCGGACCAGGCATCACCGCGGGTCGCCCGAGCGCACGAATTTGTTGGGGGTCCCCTCGAGCGCACCCCCTTTGGGGCGCCACAGCGCCGTCTCTTCGATCTTGCGGGCGAGCTCGAAATCCTTGTCCGTGATGCCCCCGGCCGCGTGATTCTGGAGCTTCACGATCACCCGTCCCCAGGTCACCGAGAGGTCGGGATGGTGGTACGCCGCTTCGGCCATGTATCCGACCGCATTCACGAGCATCAGCGTCGTGGGCCAGCCGTCCGTCTTGTAGGTGCGGCGAATCCAGCCGTCCTCGAGCCACCAGCCGGGGAAGTCCTTCAGCTTCGCTTCGATCTGCGCATCGGAGTAGGTCGACTCTTTCGCTGGCATGGACGGTCTCCTTGTCGGGGGCGGGGCTAGATTACGCCGCCGCCGTTGATCATCACCATCTGGCCGGTCACGTACCCCGCGGCGTCGGACGCGAGGTACACCGCCGCATAGGCGACCTCGTCCGGCGTGCCCCAGCGCCCCAGCGGGACAGTGGCGGTGATGTGCTGCTTCACGGCGGGGTCGAGCGCGACGCCGTACGCCGTGTCGATCCATCCGGGGCCGAGGACGTTCACGCGGATGTGCGGCGCGACCGCGCGCGCTAGCGCGCGGCTGAACGAGTACACGCCGCCCTTCGCGGCGCAGAACACCTGCGCGTACTCTCCCTTCATCCCGCTCGAAAGCATCTGGTCCCACGACATGTTGAGGATCACGCCGCCCGCCGGCTGGTGCCGCATCAACTCGACCGCCGCCCAGGAAGCGAGGATGGTGCCGCGCAGGTCCACGGCGAGCAACAAGTCGAGCTTCTCGAGGCGGGAGCGTTTGGCGGTGTTCCCCGTGAGGATATCGGCCCCCGCGTTGTTGATCCAAGCGTCGACCCGGCCCAGGGTGCGAACGGCGTCCCGGGCGAGCCGCTCCACGTCCTGGGGATCGGACGTGTCCGCCTGCACCACGTGCGCGCGGCGCCCGAGCGCCCTGATCGCACCCGCCACCTCGTTGGCGCCCTGCTCGCTGGTGCGGTAGCCGACCACGACGTCGGCCCCCGCCTGGGCGCAGGCCAGCGCGATCGCGCGCCCGATCCCGCGCGACGCGCCCGTCACGAGCGCGACCTTCCCGGCGAGCGACAGTGCCTGTTCGGCCTCGGTCGCACCCTCCCGCGCCACTGGCGCCGTCTCGCCCGACTGTCGTTTTGACATCGTGTCTCCGGAAGCCTAACCTACCGGCGGTTTCGGGACAGCCACAAGGGAGCGACCGGAATGCAGCTTCTCGTCAGCATCGCGGGACCGAGTGAGGCACGAGCCGCGCTCGCCGGGGGCGCTGCGGTGATCGATGCCAAGGATCCGCGGCAAGGCGCCATGGCGGCCGTGCGCCCCGAGGTACTCCGCGCGGTGCGGGCCGCCGTCCCCACGACACACCCGCTGAGCGTGGTACTCGGGGACGGCGGACGCCCCGAGCCGCTCGCGCGCCGCGCCGCGACGGCGAGTCGCCTCGCTGCGGCGTTCGTGAAAGTGGGGTTCCGCGGGGTCGCGACGCAGGCGCACGCGCACCGGCTCGCGGCCGCGGTACGGCGCGGCGCGGGTGGCCTGACGCGGGTGGTCCTGGTGGCCTACGCCGACTGGCGGCGGGCAGACAGTCTCGACCCCGGCGCGCTCATCGCCGTCGCCGCCCAAGCCGGCGCTGCCGGCGTGTTGCTCGATACGGCCGTGAAAGCGAGGGGCTTGTTCGCCCTGCTCGACCCGGATGCGGTCGGGGCATGGGTCGCGGCCGCGCACGCCGCCGGTCTGTTCGCCGGCCTCGCGGGCAGCCTCCGCGGAGCCGACTTTGCCCCGGCGCGCGCGCTCGGTGCCGATCTCGTCGGAGTGCGCGGCGCGGCGTGTGTGGGGGGGCGCACGGGTCGCGTCTCGGCCGTACGCGTGGCGGAGCTGTCAGCCCTGGCGCGCGCGGCGCCCGTGGCCCCACGCGCCGTCTTCGTCTAGGGCGACCTCGAGCTGCCCGAGATCGTCGGGCGTGACGATCAGGTGCTCCACGCCGGGCGGCAGCGTGCGCAGGAAGAACGCATCGACGAGCTTGAGTGTGTCACCCGCGGCGGGCTTGATGAGGACGATGCGTCGCGCATCGAGGGCTCCTGCGAACCAGGCGGCGATCGTGTCGCTCGTGACGTCCCAGCTGTGGGCCAGGGGGTCGGCCGCGCGGAGCCAGCGGTACGGCGCGAGGACGGGCAGCCGGCCCGCCTGCCGCGCGGCGGCGATGTCGGCATGTTGCTCGACCAGCTCCGCGCCCGCGAGACGGGCCACGAGGGCGTGCGCGTACTGATCCATCCCCAACACGGCCATCCAGTGGGCGGCATCTTGGCCGATCTTCGCTCGGCGAAACATCGTGCGCACGGCGTCGGCGAAGGGGCCGCCGCCGGGGAGGATGACGAGACGCCGGCCGGGACTGAAGGCGGTGAGCGCCTCTGTGACGAGATCGAGCGCGCCGGCCTTGCCGAGTAAGCCCCCGCCGACCTTCACTATGGTATGAACGAGACGCGTGTCCGGGGTCAACGGGCAGCCTGGCGGGAGGAGGCGGCGTGCGCGTGATCCCGGTGCTCGATCTGCACGCGGGTCGCGCCGTGTTGGCGCGCGGCGGCCTGCGAGAGACCTACAGGCCCGTGACGTCGCGGCTCGCGCCCGAGCGGCAAGCGGGAGACGCCCTCGCGCTGGCGCGCGCCTTTCGCGAGCGGCTCGGTTGCGACGAGTGCTACGTCGCCGATCTCGATGCGATCGCCGGTGCGCCCCCGCAAGCGGCGCTCGTCCGGTCTCTCACGCACGTGGGCGTCCGCGTGCTGCTGGACAGCGGAGCAGCGAATCCGGCGCGCGCCAGGCAAGCGGTGGCGGACGGCGTGGCGCGAGTCGTTGTTGGGCTCGAGACGCTGCCGGGGTTTGATGCCCTCCAGGCCATCGCGGCGGCGATCGGGAGCCAGCGGATCGTGTTCAGCCTCGACTTGCGCGGCGGCGAGCCGATCCTTGCGGCGGGGGCGCCCCATAGCGCCGCGCCGCTCGAGCTGGCGCGGGCGGCCGTCGCGGCGGGGGCGCCCGCGCTGATCGTGCTCGACGTCGCTCGCGTCGGCAGCGGACTCGGTCCCGACCTGGCGCTCGTGGCCGAGCTGCGGCGCGCCCACCCGAGGCTGGAGCTGCTGGCGGGCGGCGGCGTGGGCTCGCGCCGGGATCTGGAGCGCCTGGCGGACGCGGGGTGCGACGCCGCGCTGGTGGCGACGGCGCTGCACGACGGGCGTCTGGGCAAAGACGACCTCGACCTGGTACGGCGCCGCCATCACGCGAGCGACTCGCGGTAGGTAGCGGACTGGCCGAAGTTCTCCTCGACCTCGACTTCGATCGCTCGCAGCTCCACGCCGGGCGACGTGGTGAGCTCGCGCCGGACGCGCCCCGCGAGATACTCGGCGAGCATCTCGACCGTCGTGTTGGGAATCGGGAGCAGCGCACAGTCCATTTTCGGGAACACGTAGCGCGGCTTGCCGTTGACCGCGACTGTGATGCTCTCGCCCTCCTCGCGCACCTGCACCTTGGTGCTCTGGAGCGGCAGCAGCACCTTGTGGTCGATCTCGTCGGTGAGCCGCTTCATCAACTGCTTCAGCTCCGCGAAATCGAGGACGAAGTGCGCCTCGGGATCGAGACCCCCCTCGACCATGACGCGGGTGCGGTAGTTGTGGCCGTGGAGCGTCTCGCAGCGATGGCCCGGGAAGGTGATGAAGTGGGCCGACGCGAAGACGTGGTTGTCCTTGGTCACCGAGACCTGGAAGCGCTTACGCGCGGCCATCGGTTGCCTCCTTTCTTCGCCACCCGCCCTCCAGCAGGACGACGCAGATCGCGGCGCCCGTAATGTCGGCCGTGGCGCCCGGGTTCCGGGTGTTGCGATCGTCGCGCAGCTCGCGGTCGAGTGCCGCGATCGCCTCCCGCCCCACGTCGCCCCGCACGCCCCCCGCGTCCAGGACGGCGCGCGCCCGTCGCTGCACCTGCACCGCGGCCTCGGCGCCGAGCTTGCGGGCGACGTGGGTGTCGGGCCAGGCCGCGAGCAGCGTGAGGTACGTCTCGACGACCGCGTCGCTCCACGAAAGGCCCGCCGCGAGCGCCCGACGGAGCGCTGGCACGCCGAGGTCGAACGTGGTCTGGAAGGCAGTCGCGTACTCGCGGGCGATCGCATCCCGCTCGGCCGCGAGCACCATCGCGTCGCGCAGTGTGACGGTGGGCGTTCCGGCGACGTCCTGGTCGGCGCTGTGACCGAGGCCGCCGGGGTGGGCGCGACGGATGGCGGCGTACGTCTCGCGTGCGTCGGCCACCGTGGTCTCGGCGAGCGTGGCTTGCACCCGCGCCCGCAGCGGGGCGTCGCCCGGGCGGAGCGCCGCCCGCGCGAGCGGGGCGAGCAGCAAGACGAGGCCGAGATTGGTGTTGGAAGGCACCCAGCTGGCGGTCGCATCCACGGCGGCGCGGATCGTCACCCCGAGCGGCCGGTCGCCCGCTGCCGCCAGCGCGGGGCCGATCGCCACGGCGCTCGCGAGGAAATCCTCGTACGTCGCGTCGCGGAACCCCGCGACCGCGGATACGTTGCCGGGTTTCGGTGCGCGTGCTTCGAGCAGACATGCGAGCTGCGCCGCCGCGGCGACCTCGGTCTCGCGCGCCGTGAAGGGCCGCGCGAGCGCGGCCGCCGCGGGGCTCGCCATCGTGCTGCGCATCCGGTCAGTTCGTTTTCATCCCGATCAAGACCGTGACGCCACCGGTCGCGAAGTTGGCGAGGTCCGCCGCCACCGCCTTGAATCCCGGGGTGGCCACGCCTTTCTCCATCGCTTCCTTCGTATCCCAGCGGAGATCGGCTTCGCGGTATAGCGTCGGCGCCTTGCCGTCCGCCGTCGCGGTGAACTTCACCAGCTCGGCTCGCGTCACCCCGATTTCCTGCGCGTGCGCCGCGAACAGCGGCACGTGCTTCTCGGCATAGTACTTCTCGAACGCCGCCGGGTCCTTGGGCTGGTTGTACAGCACGATCACGGCCCACTGCACCCCGGCGGGGGCCGCCGCAGGCGGCTGTTGCTGAGGCGCCGGCCGGGAGCACGCTGCGGCCAGGCCGAGCGCCGCGAGGGAGAGGGAAAAGGCGAGGGACGACCGCTGCATGGTCGAGTCTCCTGGTGGAGGTTAGTGGCTGTCGAGCAGCGACGCGCGGAGCACCCCGGGATTGAGACGCCCGGCGTGGTACGTCTTCCCGCTCTGCACGCTCGTCAACCACACCTCGGCGGGGCTGAAGAGCAGCGGGTCGATCTTGTAGAAATCCCCTTCGTACCGCTTGAAGATCTCGTAGAACGGCGTGCCGTAATCCTTCGACGCCGCGGCGGGGATGCGCGGCACCAGCTCCGCCAGCTCGGCGTCGTCGGCGCGCACCACGTAGCGAGCCCGGCCACCGTACAGGATGCAGTCGTTGGTCCGGCCGATGGCGCGCAGATCGTTCTTCGCGACGGGCGGCAGCGGCGCCGTCCCGATGCCGCTCACGACCTGCTTCACGTCGAAGCCGAGCGTGTCCATCTTGTGGAGCCCCGTCTCAAGGATGCGCGCCGCGATCTGCACGCCGCCGGCAAGGCTCGCCGTTGGCGCCGCGAGGAACGTGAGATCTGACGGCGCGAGCCCCGCCTTCTGGCCCACCCAGGCCGCCACGTCGTCGGTCGGCATGCTACGCGTCTCGAGCACCAGCACCCCGCGCCGGGCCTGCTCGGCGTAGCCGAGCTTCTCGAACAGCTCCCGTTCGACCCGCGCCTGGGCGCGCAGCGGCCCCGACCCCATCGCGAAGTACTTCCCCACCTGGATCGCCCACCCGGCATACTGCGACGCCATGCAGCTCACCGCGGGATGGTCGGTCCACACCCGTACCCCCGGCCACGTCTCGCCCTCGATCACGACGGGCGCGTAGTCGATGTCGCCAAGCCCGCCCATGCAGATCTCGGAGAGGGCGAGCCCCGCGCCGTAGCCGCCGGCGGCCTCGATCCCGGCGTCGATGACCCGTGCCCCACCGGGAAGCGTGTCAACAGTCACGCGCAGCGCGCCCGCGTTCGCCGCCATGCGGTCGGCGATCGCCCAGGCCCGGTCGTTCAGCCCCAGCGAGACGCCGGCGGTGCCGCTCACCACCGCGCTCACGCAGGCCCCGCCGCGCCGTTCATGATGCGGCGCAGATGGAAGTGGTGCGGCCCGAGCTTGCCGCCGTAGTTACCGGCGGTGATCACCTTCACGCCCGGCCGGCACGCAGCGCGGATCCCCTCGCGCATCGCCCCCTCGATCGCCGGCGCGTCGGTGCCGTCGAGCACGATCTCGAGCACGCTGTTCACGCCCGCCGGGAGCTGGGACTCCGTGACCCCCCGCAACGTGGGACAGAAGGCGTCGTTCGTGGTCGCCACCATCTTCTTGTAGCGCTTCGAGCCCACCTTGCTGCCGCTCCGCACCACGCCGCCCGGAAACGGTAGGATCACGCCCGGCTGCCGGGCGATGGCGGCGACCGCGGCCTCGGCGGCCCCGAGCGCCGCATCGGCGTGCTCTGCGAGAATCAGGAAGTTCCCTCCGCCGACCCCCTTCTGCATGCCGAACGTCTCGGCTACCAGGAACTCCCCTTCCATCACCGGGATGCGCCAGAAGCGCCGCTCGCCGACGACCTTGCTCACCTGGAACCCGTCGCCGAACGCCCGCAACGCCTTGCCCACGGGCAGCCGGTCGGGGACGTCGGGGAGGCCGTCGAAGCACGCCGTGGTGGGGCAGGTGAGCACCGTCTGGCCGATCCGGGAGATCAGCTGCGGCGGCAGGCTCTCCTTGTCCATGGTGAAAAACAACACGCTGGTACCCGGCCGTGCGTCGGGCGTCTCTCCCTCGGACAACTCGCGCTCGATCCCCGCCTCGCACTTGCAGCCGATCACCGAAGTCGCGAAGCCGGTGAGCTTGAGCGCCGCCTCCCGCGCCCACCGCGGCGTGCGGGCCGTGATGACGAGACGCGCCACGCGCATGGTGAACGCCTCGGCGAACGTGTCGTCGATCAGCACGCCCTGCACCAGCATCGTCAACCCTCCCGCGCGCCGTCCGCGGACTGGAACAGCAGCACCTCTCCCCGGTTCAGCTCGACGCCGTCGCCCGACCAGCGTTGATATAGCCCGTTCACCTGCGCGTCCGCGACCGCCAACCCCAGCCCGCGCAGGTGGCGGAGGTAGAGGCGCAGGAACAGGGGGGCGTAGGTGCAGTCATAGGTGAAGGTGGGCAGCAGCTCGGCGGGATGCATCGAGACGATTGACGCCCGTTTCATCCCCGCCCCTGCCCGCCAGCCGATTTGCCCGAGCACGACGACGGTGCCGGCGATGGCGTTGACTCCGGCAAAATCGCCTGCATCGCCGCCGATCGCGATCAGCCCGCGGCGCATGCCGTTGCCGGTCTCGTTGCCAACGTTCCCCAACACGACGATCTCGCCCCCGCGCATGCCGGCCGAGCCGCCGCGGGGCGCACCCCCGACCATATGGCCCGCGTTTCCCTTGACGACGATCCGCCCACCGGACATCTCGAGCCCCACCCAATCGCCCGCGTCACCCTCGACGACGATCTCGCCGCCGGTCATCCCCGCGCCGACGTGCATCCCGGCGGGCCCGTGCACCACGACCCTTCCCTCCGCCATACCGGCACCGATGAGCTTCACGCGGGTCAGGTCGCCCGTGAGGTGGAGCTCGCCGTCTGCCGTGTCCCCAATCTGGAAGAACTCCCCGAGATCGGCGCGCTGGTTGCCGTGGATCACGGAAAGCTTGGCGGCGTCCCGCGCCGACAGGCCGGCGAGTCTGGCCGGGCTCAACACCTCCGCTTCGAGCGGCACGGTGGGCGGAGTCTGCAGTGTGAGCGTCAGGCTCATGAGCGCGAGCCCGCGGCCGCGGCACTCGCCTGCGGTGCGGTCGGGATGAGCTGGCGGCGCGGCGCGTAGCGGTCGTCCACCGCGTAATTCGCGAACCGGATGGTATAGAAGTCCTCGAAGAACGGCTCGATCACCTGCTCGATCGCCGGGTCGTAGTCCGGCGCGATGTGGACCAGCCGCCCTTCGTGATCAGCGCGGAACTCGTGGTCGGCGATGATGAGCTCCCCGTCCTTGATCACGTAGCGCGGCGCCGAAAACATCTTCTCCTTGTCGTCGTCTTCCTCGTAGATCGTGACGTCGCCGTCCGCCCCGACGCCGAGGTGGCCCTTGTCCGTGAGTCCGAGCAGCCGGGCGGGACCCGCGCGGGTGACGATCGCGATCTCGGAGAGGGAGTACTCGCGGTCGAGGTCGCGGAGGGTGGTCTGGTCGAGCGCGCGCTGGTTCACCTGTGCCATCCGCTCCTTGCGGAACTCGCGGTCCATGAGCAGCCGGATGAGCAGCGGGTAGCTCGCGAACGAGCCGCCGTTCGGATGATCGGTGGAGAGTACCATGCGCCAGGGGTCCTGCGACAGCAGGAAAAGCTCGAGCCCGATCGCCCACTGCAGCGCGTTGGTGTACACGTGGTCCTGGTAGCTGAAAGGAACGATGCCGCAGCCGCTCTCGTTCTCCGTGTCGGCGTTCACCCACTTGTTGCCGCCGAAGTGGCGCAGCATGTAGGCGAGCGGTGCGTCTCCCGTCATGATGGTCGAGCGGCCGAACATCACGGCGCCGACGTCGGCGCTGATGTTGGGGTGCGTGTTGAGGAACTCGACGATGTCGCGGGCGCGCGAGCTGGGGTTGGTGTGGGTCTTGCCCGCGGCGGCTCCGTAGCTGTGGAACTGCACGTGGGCGATGTGGGCGCGCCGGCCCTCGGCCAGCCGCATGGTCTCGAGCGTCGTCTCGACATTGCCCGTTTGGCCGAGGTTGTTGCAGTGGATGTGCACCGGGTGCGGGAGCCCCAGCGCGTTCGCTTCCTCGATGAACGCGGCGATGACCTTCCGCGGCGTCAGGTCGAAGGGTCCGATCTTGTCGTCGAGGGTCTTGATGTTGCCGTTGCGCTGTCCCTTCCACAGCTCGTCGCCGCCGGGATTCACGAGCTTGGGGGCATAGGCCTTGGTCACCTTGATCCACCAGGCGAGCGCGTTCCGGAACTCCTCGCGCCGGCCTTCCTGCAGCAGCCGGTACAGCAGCACGTTGTTGCCCACCAGCACGTAGTAGCCCTTGTCGATGACGGGTGTGTCGTGCAGCTCCTCCAGCGCGTGGCGCGCGCCGAGCGGCGTCACGGCGGCCTCCATGGCCGTCGTGTAGCCGAGCCCCGCGTAGCGATACCCGGTCGTGAACGTGGACGGGACCGTGCCGCCCGTGCCAGAGCGAGTGAAGCGCGTGCGGCGATGCACGTCGTGGCGGTGGTCCTCGGGCTGGACCTTGCGGGCGAGATTGACCTTGGAGCCGGCGATGTGGCAATGGATGTCGACGCCGCCCGGCATCACCACCATGCCGGTCGCGTCGATCCGCGTCGCATCCGGCGGCACGTCGTCCACGATCTTCCCGTCGCGGACGCACACATCCCGGACCGCGCCGTTCACGCCGTTCGCGGGGTCGTACACCCGGCCGTTGACGATGCGCAGCGGCGATCCCACGGGCGTGCTCCGGGACGCGCGGCGCTTACGACGCGGCGGCGACGGCCGGGATGCCGGCCGGAGCGCTGGCCGGCACGCGGTTTCCTCCCAGCAGCACGCGCACCCGGTCGCGAATCGCGCTCAGCACCTGCTCGTCGCTCGGGTACGGCGATTCGAAGGCGGGGCGCAGCGTGATTGCCACGTCGTCCATGCGGTAGACCGTCCCCGTCGTGTTGATGCCGTAGGTCGCCGTCGTGAACGCCACCCGGGCCAGCTGGCTCGTCAGCGTCGCCTTGGGATCGAGCGAGATCACCGGGATGCGGCGCAGGTGCTCGGTCGCGGCCTTGGGGAAATTCGAAGCCGGATCGCTGGCGATGATCAGCGCTGCGTCGGCCTCGCGGCGGGTCAGCAGGTCCACCGTCGTGAACTCGCCCGGGTTGAAGCGCGGGTAACCGCGGCTGAAGTTGACGCCGAACGGGAACCCCGTCTGCCAGGAGAGCACGTTGTCCGCGCCGGTCACGTTCCCGTGGCCGCGCACCGGCTTCGCCACCCAGTGCGTGAACTCGTTGAGGTCAGTGGCGAGGGCGAGCAGCGCGCCGGAATTGAAGTGGCGGCCGCGGTTCATGGTCAGCCCCATCCCGAAGAGGAGCGCTCCGTAGCGGCAGCTCTTCATGCGCGCCACAAGGTCCTCGAGCACCGCGAGCGACACGCCGGTCCGGCGCTCGATCGACGGATCGACCTTGCGCCCCTTGACCAGGGCCCGCAGCGCCCACAGCACCTCAAAATCGCTGCGCGGCTTAACCTGAATGAAGATGTCGGCTGCGGGCGCGCTGGCGGTGCGCCGCACGTCCACCAGGACGATCGTGCGATCCTTGCGGCCGTTGGGGATGTACATCCCCTTGGCCGTCACCGTGTAGCGCGAGAACAGCCGCGGGTGCGCCTCGGCCGGGTTGCCGCCCCAGAACACGATCATGTCCGCCCGGTTCTTGAGCTCGCCCAGTGTCGCCGTACTCTCCCCCACCCCCTGGAACGCGATCCCCGACGGGCCGTGACACACCGATGTCGTGGTGTCGATCGTCCCGCCGATCATGTCGGCGATTGCGACCGCGACCCGCTGCGCTTCGCACGTGGTGTCGGACAACCCGTAGATGAGGGGGAACCGGGCCTGGGCGAGGATCTGGGCCGCCGCCTCCACCCCCTCTTCGGTGGTCGCCTCGCGACCGTCGATCAGGGCGAAGGGACGTGCTTCGAGCCCGTGCTCCCTGAACCACGCCTTGCCGAGGATGCAGGCGTTCTCGGCCTTGGTGATGCGGTGCTCCGCCACGTCCACGGTCAGGACCATGTCGTCGCACACGCACCCGCAGAACGTGCAGGTGGCGTCCTTGACGATCTTTATGTTGTCGCTCATCGCCCTGTCCTCCTCACGGCGCGGCCTGGTCCGGGATCGGCTCGACCTCGACGTCCAGGTTCTTGGAGATCGGCATGCCGCTCCCGGCGGTGTCGCCCGCCATCAACTGGCTCGACAGGGGCCCGTAGGTCATGAACAGCAAGCCCTTCGGCAAGTCCTTCGTCTCCCGGCTCTTGCACTTGAGCACCGCCTCGCCCGCGGGGGTGCTCAGCTTCACCTTGCTGCCGTTCTTGAGCCCGAGACGCGCCATGTCCTCGACGTTCATCTCGACCGTCGACGACACCTCCGCGTACTCGGGTCCCAGCTTGCTGGCGCACAACGACGTGCCCTGCTTGCTGGAGCGCCCTCCGATCAGCGTCATCATCTCGGGCATAGGGAAACTCGGCAGACGTGAATCGCGGAGGCTTCCTGCCTGTAGTATACCTCCCAAGTCGTGTCATGAAAGGGGCTCGACGAGGCGCAGCATTTCTTCCAAACGCGTGAACTTCTCGCGTGGCTTGCCCTTGGGTGTTCCCCGCTCGACCTCCGCCCGGTCGATCACGAGCCAGTCCGCGAAGCTCACGACCCGCGGGCCGTGCCCGGAGACGAGCGCCCGCACCCCGTCCGCGCCCGGCTTGGGGCCGGTGTCCAAGCTCGCGAGATCGGCGAGGAGCGAGTTCACGGTCGCCAGGCTGTCGGCTCGGTTGGTGCCAATGATCCCCGTTGGGCCCCGCTTGATCCACCCGGACGCGTACAGCCCCGGGATCGGGACGCCGGCTTCGTCGATGATCCTGCCGTCCCGCGTCGGAAACACGCCCTGACGGGCGTCGAACGGCACGCCGGGGATCGCCACCCCCTTGTAACCGATGCTGCGGAACAGCAGCCCGCACACCTGTGTGATGCGTTGCCCGGTGCCCCGCGCCGTCTGCTGCTGCGGTTTGCCCTCGAGCCGGTTACGCTCCAGCACGACCTGCTCCAACCGAGCGCCACCGCGCAGCTCCACCGGACTCAGCAGGAATCGCAGGAACACCCGTCGCCGCACACCCCGGCTCTCCCGGACGGCAAACCCGTTCAACACCTCCAGGTTTTTCTTCGCGACCGAGCCGCTGCGCTCGTCGAGCTCGGCGCGGCTCTCCGGATTGAGCTCCAAGTCGGCGGGGTCCACCACGGGGTCGCACTCCGCCAGCCCCCCCAATTCCCGGAATTCCTTGGTCGTGAACTTCGCCTGGGCCGGGCCGCGCCGTCCGATCAGGTGGATCTCACGGATGCGGCTCGCCGCCAGGCAGTCGAGCGCCTGCTCGGCGATGTCGGTGTGCTTCAGCTCGTCCACCGTCTTGGCGAGGATGCGGCACACGTCGATCGCCACGTTGCCCTGACCGATGATCACGGCCACCTCCTGGCCGAGATCGAACTGCCGGTCGCGATAGTCGGGATGCCCGTTGTACCAGCCGACGAATTCGGTCGCCGTGTGACTCCCGGGTAGGTCTTCGCCGGGGATCCCGAGCCGCCGGTCGCTCTCGGCGCCGCAGGAGAACAGCACCGCGTGGTACGCGGTGCGCAGCTCTTCGACGCTGACATCCCGGCCCACGGCGACGTTGCCCAGCAGCCTGAACTGGGGGTGCCGCGCGATCCCCTCGTACACCCGTATCGGTTCTTTGAGTTTCGGATGGTCGGGCGCGACGCCGTAGCGCACCAGCCCGTACGGGGCAGGCAGTCGCTCGAACATGTCGACGTGGACCGCACGCCCGGACTTGAACAAGCCCTCGGCCGCGTAAAAACCGCTGGGTCCCGACCCGATGATGGCGACCCTGGCCGGGTGTTGCTCCTCGCCGGCTCCGCTCACGCGATCAGAACCCCAGCTCCGCCTTGCGGGCGTCCGCGCCCGGCAACGCGGCCTGCTTGTCCGTGATGTTCGGGAGGGTGGGGGCGCGCTCCGCGTTGATGGCGATCCACATCCGCTGGTCGTCGGGGAGGTCCGCCTCCTCGTAGATCGCCTTGACCGGGCACACCGGGACGCAGGCGCCGCAGTCGATGCAGACGTTGTTGTCGATGTACAGCATCTCGTCGTCGCCGTGGAAGCAGGCGACCGGACACACGGTCACGCAATCGGTGAAGCGGCATTTGTTGCAGTTGCCGGTGACGATGGTCGGCATGAGGCTTCCTCCGCACGCGTTGCTTACCGGGAGAGGGAAATCTCCCTGCGCCGCGGGAATGCGCCAGTAGCGCTCCTTGCGCCTCCGAATATGTTCCCGGCATGCGGGCTGAACCACAGGTGTTTCTCGTCGCGGCCGTCACGGGGCGCGCACTCGCGGCGTCGGCGGCGCGGGGCGGGCACCGCGTGGTCGTGACCGATTGCTTCGCGGATCGCGACACGCGGGCCGTGGCGCGCGCCTGCCGCTCGGTCGTGGGGCGGCGCGGGCTGCGATTCGACAGACGCGCTCTGCTCGCCGCGGCGGCGGAGCTGGCGCCGATCGGGCGCAATGCAGGGCTCGTGTACGGCTCGGGGTTCGAAGGCCGGGTGCCCTTGCTCACGCAGCTCGCGGCCGGGCGCCGGTTGTTCGGGAACGCCCCGGCGGTGGTCGCGGCGGTGCGGGACGTGCGACGCTTTTTCGCCTTGCTCGATCGCCTGGGCATCGGCTATCCCGAAACGCGGCACGCCGCACCACGCGCACCGGCGGGCTGGCTGATCAAGCAGCCCGGCGGGGCGGGAGGTGCCCACGTGCGTCGTGCGGGGAGCGGGCGGGCTTCGGCGGGTGCCTACTTCCAGCGCGTGGAGTCGGGCACGAGCGTGTCGGCTCTGTTCCTGGCCAACGGCCGCCGCGCGGCGCTCGTCGGATTCAACGAGCAATGGGCCGTGCCGGCGCGACCCGGCCGGCCGTTCCTGTACGGTGGCGCCGTCGGCGGCGTCGTGCTGCCGGGGACCGTGGAAGCCGACGTCCGGGCCAAGCTCGACGCCCTGGTCGCGGCCACGGGACTGGTGGGCCTGAACGGCCTGGACTTCCTGCTCCAGGGGGAACGCTGGCTCGCCCTCGAAGTGAACCCGCGCCCGACCGCCACCATGGAGCTGTACGATCAGGATTACCCGCGTGGCTTGTTCGACTGGCATCTGCGCGCCTGCGGGGGCGAGCTCCCCGATCGCGTCGCGCGTCCCCGCGCCGTCCGGGCACATGCGGTCGTGTATGCGCCCGGCGCCGCTTACGTGCGCGCCGGATTCGTCTTCCCGCGTTGGTGCCGCGACCTCCCCAATCCCGGCGCGCGCTTGGCGCCCGGCGAGCCGCTCTGCACGGTGCACGCCGCGGCGCCCGACGGCCAGCGTGCCGCCGCGCTGGTCCGCCGGCGGCAGGCCTTGCTCGAACGGGCGATGACCGCGCGGGCGGCGTGAGCGGACCCCACCCATGAGGGTCCAGGTCGCCATCGTCACCGACGACCGTGGCTGGCACGGAGCCCGGCTGCAACAGGCGTTCCGGAGCCAGCGGATCGACGTTCGGCTCGTCAGCCTGCGCGAATGTCGCATCGACTTGACGCACGGGCGCCACGGTCTTGGCATCCCCGGGTTCGAGCGGCGCCTGCCGGACGGCGTCTTCGTGCGCGGCATTGCTGGAGGAACGCTCGAGCAGATCGTGCTGCGTCTCGACGTGTTGCACGCGCTGCGCGAGTTGGGCGTCCCGGTCTACAACGACGCGCGCGCCATCGAGCGGACCGTGGACAAGGGCATGACGTCCTTCCTCTTGTACGGCGCAGGCCTTGCCACGCCGCCCACGTGTGTAACCGAGTCGCCGGCCCGGGCCCGCGCGTTCTTGCTGCGCGAGACCGCGGCCGGTCACGACGTCGTCGTGAAGCCGCTGTTCGGCGCTCAGGGTGTCGGCCTGCTGCGCCTCGCGGCGGGGAGCGACATCCCGGAAGCCGCGCAGCGCAACGGCGTCTGGTACCTGCAGCGGTTCGTCGAGACGGGCGCCGGTGGCGGCGGTTGGCACGACTGGCGGGTGTTCGTGATCGGCGGGGTCGCGGTCGCCGCGATGGTGCGGCACGGCCTGAGCTGGGTCAACAATGTGGCGCAGGGGGGGCGGTGTGAGGCGGCCTCGCTCAATGACGACCTGGAGCGGCTCGCCATCCGCGCCTGCGCCGCGGTCGGGGCGGACCATGCCGGTGTGGACCTGATCCGCGATCCAGGCGGCCGGCTGCAGGTGTTGGAGGTGAACGGCGTGCCGGCCTGGAGGGGTCTGCAGAGCGTCACCCGGATCGACATCGCGGAGCGCCTGGTAGAGGATTTCCTCTCGCGCCGCATCGCCAAACCCACCGAGGCGGCGAGCAGCGGGTGAAGATTTTCGTCTTCGAAATGGTGACGGGCGGTGGGCTTGCCGCGGAACCGCTCCGCCCGAGCCTCGCCCGCGAGGGCGATCTGATGCTGCACGCGCTGCTCCGGGACTTGGGCGATCTCCCTCACGTGCGGGTCGCGGCGAGCCGCGACCCGCGGCTGCCGCCCGTCCTGGGCGTCGCCGCCATCGCGCCGGCGCCCGGAGAAGACCCGTGGGCACTGTACGCGCGCGGGGTGCGCGGCGCGGACGCCGCCTGGCCCATTGCACCGGAGACCGATGGCGTGTTGGAGCGGCTGGCGCGTGACACCCTCGCACTCGGCAAACGCCTGCTCGGCTCCCGCCCCGATGCCGTGCGCATCGCCGCGAGCAAGCGGGAGACCGCCCGCGTCCTGGGCTTGGCGGGCGTCCCCGCCGTCCCCACCTTCGCTGCGGGCAACCGATTGCCCCCGCTGGCGGGTGCCTGGGTCGTCAAACCTGACGACGGCGCCGGCTGCGACGGCGCGCTGGTCGTCCCGGATTGGCGCGCGGCCGGCGAGCGCCTGGCCGAGCATCCCGGGCTCATCGCCCAACCCTGGATCGACGGCTGCGCGCTGAGCTTATCCCTCCTGTGTTGCGACGGTCGCGCCGCGCTGCTCTGCTGCAATCGGCAACACGTCCGCCTCGTCGACGGGCGCCCGGCCTTGGACGCGATCACGGTCAACGCCCTGCCCGATTCGGAGGGAGACCTCGCCGAACTCGGGACGCGTATCGCAGCGGCGATTCCGGGGCTGTGGGGATACGTCGGGATTGATCTGGTGCTGGCGCAACAGGGCCCGGTGGTGCTGGAGATAAACCCGCGGCTCACCACCTCCTACTGCGGGCTGCGCGCCGCGCTCGGAATCAACGCGGCGGCGCTGGTGCTCGACGTGCTCGCAAGCGGGGATGCGGGGGGCTGGCGGGTGCCGGCGCGCACGGCCGCGGCGACGGTGTCGCTAGTGGGGGATCATGGCGACTGAGCCGGTCATCGGGTGGGACGTGGGGGGCGCGCACCTGAAGGCCGCGCGACTCGACGCCACGGGTGCCATCGAGCGAGTGCTGCAGGTACCGTGTCCCCTGTGGCTGGGCATCGAGCACTTGAATCGGGCGCTCGAGCAGGTGCTTTCGGTCTTCGACCCCGCGCCGATCCACGCTGTGACCATGACCGGCGAGATGGCGGATCTGTTTCCGAACCGTCGGGACGGCGTCGCCCGCCTGGTCGCCGCCGTGGGGGAACGGCTGCCGGGAGGTACGCTGCGCTGCTACGCGGGCGCCGACGGCTTCCTGGACGGTGGCGACGCGGCCGGCCGGGCAGAGCGCGTGGCCTCGGCCAACTGGATGGCGAGCGCGACGCTGGTCGCCGCGTTCCTGCCGGAAGCGTTGTTCATCGATGTCGGGAGCACGACCACCGATGTCGTGGCCGTGCACGAAGGCCGGGTCTGTTCGAGTGGCGGCAACGACGCCGAGCGGCTGCTTGCGGGGGAGTTGCTCTACACGGGCGTGGTGCGAACCCCGGTCATGGCTCTGGCTGGGGAGGTGCCGTTCGGCGGCGATTGGGTGCCGGTGGTGGCGGAGCAGTTCGCGACGGCGGCCGACGTCCACCGGCTCACCGGGCAGCTGCCCGAGGCCGCGGACCAGCATCCCGCGACCGACGGGGGCGAGAAGAGCGTTGCGGGGAGCGCGCGCCGCCTGGCCCGCATGATCGGCCGCGATGTCGAATCCGCGCCGCTCCCGGCGTGGCAGCGGCTTGCGGCGTGGCTCGCCGGGGCGCAGGCGAGGCGCATCGAGGCTGCCTGGGACCGCCTGCTGTCGCGCGTTCCGCTCGCCGCGGACGCGCCGGTCGTCGTCGCCGGGGTGGGTCGGTTCGTGGCGGCGGAGCTGGCCCGGCGTCGCGGGCGCCCCTACGTCGAGTTCGGGTGCTTACTGCCCGTCGCCGAGGGGCAGCGGGAGCGGGCGACGGACTGTGCGCCCGCGACGGCGGTCGCGTGGCTCGCGCAGCGCGCCGGTCTCAGTCGATCCCCAACCGGCGGCGCGCCGCGCGTGGGCTGACAACAATGAGATGGTCGAGCGCCGTGCCCTGCGCCGCGCGCAGCCGCATGGCGTCCACGAGCGGCCGCCAGCGGCCTCCGGCGAGACCGTCGGCGATTATCGCAGCCCCCTGCGCGGCCGCCTTCGCGACCCGTGCGAACCCTTGCAGTTCACGGACGGGCGCAACGCTCTCGAGGCCGGGGGTGAGGCGCTCCCGGACACCGGGCTCGGCCAGTGCGCGCCCCGACAGGAGGATCTCGCGCGGGACGGGAACCGACACCAGCAGGCTGCGCACGGCTTTGAGCGCTCCTTCGACGAACGCTTCGAGCGCCACCGGCCGACGCGATGGATCCTCCTCCGCCGCCGTCGCCGCTCCGCCGCGGAACAGCATCGACTTGGTCAGCATCCCCGCGAGATAGGCGACCTCCCCGTCGAGCGCGCCGGGCGAGCGCCAGCCAATCGGTCCGCTCGTGCCGCCCAGCCCATCCACGATGCGGCCGTCGCGCACGGCCAGCGCCGCGCTGAACGCCCCCCCGAGCTCGAGCAGCAGAAAGGAGGTCTCACCCGGCGGGCACCCGAGCCGATCCGCCTGGTCGGCGATGCCGAGCGCCGCGGCCGCGACCTTGTCCGCCGTGCCCATGTCCACACGGTTCAGCTTGCGATGGCTCGGGACCGTGTCCAGGTGGATCACGCCAGGCGTGTAGACCACCGGCAACCCCGACCGGCCGAGCGCGGCGGCGAGCTGGCGCAGCCCGCCGATGCCGCCGGTTTCACCCGGGGCCGCGAGGAAAGCGAGCCTCAGGTCCGCTTCCGTGGCCTGTGCCGCCCGGATGAGCGGCAGCCCGTAGCCCGACGGGCCCGCGATGAGATCCACCGTGCCGGTGCTCTCGAGCAGCGCGACGAACGCGGCGGGGTCGGCGAGCGCTGCGGCGGTGGGGATCGAGCGGTCCAGCGAGAGTGTGCCGTCTTCGAGACCGCAGACGTCAATGCTGACCGTGCCGGGGTCGATACCGATCACGCGCGGCATGGCCGCTCAGGCCTTCTGGGCGATCAGCTCCCGCGCTACGTCCGCGATCGCCTCGGCGTCCAAGACCAGGTCGTTCTGCGTGAATAGGCGCGCGATGCACGCCTTGTGGAGCTTGGTTTTGAGGTTCCCGACGCCGAACGCCCCGAACACCGTCACCCCGTGCTTCAGGGTACCGGCATCCTGCAGCTCCACACCCTCGATACCCAGCGGCGGGACCGCGTTCAAGTCCACCGCCACCTTCAGCGTCTTGGAGGCGGTCCACGCCGCCTTCGGAACCATCTGGATTCCGGCCGCGCCTGCGTTGAGCAGGATCTCCACGCCCTCGAGGACGCGCGGCGCCTGCGACGGGTCGGCCAGTGTGGTGCTGTCCACTTGGACGTCGAAGCGGGCGCTGATGAACTGTCGCGCTTTCTCTCCCTGCTCGGGCTTGCGGGAGGTAATGGTGACGCGGGCGCCGTCCTTGGCGAGCAGCCCCGCGGCCCGCTGCCCGACAGGGCCGGTCCCGCCCAGCACCGCCACCTTCTTGCCTTTGAGGTTGCCGAGCGTCTGCTCGATCTTGACCACGGCGGCGACGGCCGTCGTGTTCGAACCGTTCGAGTCGAGCATGACCGACACCTTGAACGGCGCGAACATCGCGTCCACCGCCATCGCGAGCAGTTGTTCGCCGGCGGTCATGTTGCTTCCGCCGATCCAGACTGCGGTGTTGTGGAGTTCCTTCGGGCCGCGGGTGAAGAGGCAGCCGTGGATCAGATCGCGGACGTCCAGCTCGGTCACGCCACCGTAGCTCATCACCACGTCGGCGCCCGCATCATAGGCCACCACCTGGTCGAAAACACTCGGCAGCCGGGAGCTGTCGAGCTGCAGCAGAAGCTTACGCATCAGGGTTCATGCTCCGCGATGAGTCCAACGCAGGTCCCGAAAAGCCGTCGAGGGGCGGCAGCTCCGCCCCCCGACGTGGAATCAGACGACCACCGGAGCGATCAGGCCTTGTCGGCGCCGCCGGCGAATGGATGCGATGCCGTCTTCGCCTGGGCGATCACCGTGTCGATCTTCGGCTGGCCCTTCAGGGCGCGCTCGATCGACTCCTTCACCGCGCGGTAGTTGAAGTCGAAGATCTTCTTGTCGTTCTTCGCTTGCCAGTGGATGAACACGCCCACCAGGATGCAGTAGTCGTCCACTTTGTCGCGCGGGATCACGCCCGACGACACGCTGTCCACCACGGCGCGCGCCACCGCCGCCTGCGCCGGTCCGAACATCTGGACGGCCTGGGTGGCGTTCTTCATGGTGACCTTGTTGAACAGGAGCGTGTCGGGCTTCGCCGCTAGGTTGGGGGTGACGACGGCGAGCAGCTTGGTGAAGCCGTCGGTGTTGTTGGACAGGGTGTTCACGAAGGCCTGCCCCGCATGGCCCGACTTCGACCCGATGATCAGGTCGATGTGGGCGATTTCATTTCCATCGCCTACTAGTGACTCGCCAATGAAGAAATCCGCTGCCATAACTACCTCCCGATCCGGATGAGGTCCACGAGCTCACCTGCCGGCTGTCACGAATGCGGTGTTGAGAGCAACGTGGCTGAAGGGTGTGGAAGGCCACGCCGTCCCGCCTCTGCGGGTAGCTCCTACGGAACCGTATCGATCAGGTGCTAACCTGCCCGCCGCTCCCACGGGTGTCAAGACCATGCGCCGCCCCGCCAAAATGGAACTTTTCCGGGCCCTATTCCGGCGGCGCCTCCCCGGTGGCGACGCGCCACACTTCGTCCGCGAGCCACTCGAGCCGCTGTTCCGCGTAGTCCAGCTCCGCGGCAGTCATCGCCTTCGCGCGCCGGGCGATGTCGCGCGTGTGGGCGAGCAGGTCGTCCAGCACCTCGCGCAGCGGCCGGTTGTGGCGCCGCTCCGCGCGGGCTCGCGGGCTCATGCGCTCTGAATCCCCAGAGCCCGCTCGTCCGCCGTCCTGAACTCCGGCGCCGCCGCCCGCACGGTGGATGCAAGCCCCCGCTCGGCCAGGAAGCTCTCGACCAGGCGCAGGCCGACGTAGTACCCGGAGCGCTCCGGCAGCACCTTGCCACCCATGAGGCGGGCCGCGGGGCTCATCCCCCCCGACAGGAAGCGCAGCCGCAGGCCGAGGCCCCGCTCGTCGAGCAGCGGACCCGCGGTGCGACGCAGGAACGCGTCCAGCTCGCGGATGCGCCGGTACTGTCGCCGGGTGTAGCCGAAGTATTCCCACGGCTCAAACCCCGGCGCCACGGCCCGCGCCGCCGCAATGGCGGCGCCCTCGTTCACCAGGAGCTCGCGCAAGCTGGCCCGGCTGCCCGTGTCCCAGTAGTCGTAGTGGCCGCGCAGGTCAGCCACCAGGCGCTTCAGGTCGGCCCGGCTCGTGGGCGATGTATAACGCACCGCGTGCGCCACCTCGTGCGCAATCCAGAGCGCCAGCAGGTGCGGTGCGAGCCCCAAGCCGTAGGTCTGCGCATTGGCCCGGCCGGTGAAATGCTCGAGACACACGAACGCGATCCCCCGGCCACCCACCACCAACTCGCCCGCGTTGGCGGCACCCACGCCCACCATGAGGTACAGGTCCACCGCGCAATCGGCCTCGAGTTGGTCGAGCGACCGCTGCAGCGCGTCCTCCGCGATCGTAGCGACGTCCACGTCTTCGAGCAGCCGCTCGAGATCGGCGCGGCCAGCCCGGAGCGAAGTCGCGATCGCCTGCTCCGCATGGGGCGAGGCCGGATCGAGCACGTAGTTATGCCAGTAGCTGTTCAACACCGGCTTGTGGCGTTCGAGATAATCGTGGTATGCCGCACGGGGGTCGGGCGCGGCAAGGACCGCGAGGAACTCCGGCACGAGGTTGACGAGCATGGAGCGGCCGGCCCCAATTTGGGAGCGAGCAGCGCCGGAGACAAGCGCACGGCGGCCCCCCTGAACCTTGACTTTTCAGGTCAGGTGTGGTCGCGCATCTTGCGGCTCATCTCGGCGAGGAAGCGCCGCTCGGCGGGTGTGAGACTGTCGATGCCGCGCGCCGAGATCTTGTCGAGCACGCGATCGATCTCCGCTTGCGCCGGATCGCGCTCCGCCCGGCGGGCCTTCGGTGCGGCGCTCGCCCGCGCCGCGCGCCCGGGATGCACCAGTACGCTCGGCTGCGCCGCCTGGCGCAGGTGCCGCGCTGCCCGCCCCAGGCGCCAGTCGGCCGCCTTCAAGTACAGGAAGCCGGTTGCGAACCCGCCGAGGTGCGCGAGATGCGCCACGCCGTCGCTCGCGGACACCAGGGCGAGCACCAGCGAAACCGCGACGATGAACGTCACCAGCCATTTCGCAGCGATCGGCTCCGGGATGAGCAGCACGTAGATCGGTCGGTCCGGCGCGGCCCAGGCGAAGGCCAGCAGCACGCCGTACACTGCCGCCGATGCGCCGACCACGGGGTTGAGCCGACCGAAGCTCCATCCCAGCACCAGCGAGAACACCGCTCCCCCCAACCCGCACAGCAGGTAGTACCGCACGAAGGCCCCGCCCCCCGTCCGCTCCTCCACCTCCGGCCCGAATGCGAGCAGCGCCAGCAGATTGAAGGCGAGATGGAGGAAACCGGCGTGCAGGAACATGTACGTCAGGAACGTCCACGGCCGCGCCACTACCGCGAGCGGCGCGAACCCGAACGTCGTCGTGAACCACGGGTTCACGAAGATCGTCAACTGCAGTAGGAAGACGACCAGGTTGGCGACGATCAGTCGCCGCACCCACGGCGTCATGCCGAACATCCGCTGCGGGCCCATCGCGTAGTTATCCCCCGCGCGCACTCCTCGAGTTCCCCGCGAGTCGGCAGATCCGCTCGCATAGCTCCGGGAAATCGATCCCCGCGGCCCGGGCGGCCTGCGGGAGGAGGCTGGTCCGGGTCATGCCGGGGAGCGTGTTCGCCTCCAAGCAAAAGATGTCGCCCTCGGGGCTCAACCGGAAGTCGATGCGCGAGTACCCGCCGAGCTTCAACGCCCGGTGCGCCGTGAGCGCCAGCTCCTGCAGTTGGCGCGCGAGCGCCGTGTCCAGCCTCGCCGGGAAAATCTCCTCCGACATCCCCGGCGTGTACTTGCACTCGTAGTCGAACAGCTCGTGCATCGGAATGATCTCGCCCACCGGCAGCGGCACGTCTCCTACGATTGCCACCGTGAGCTCCCGCCCCCGGATGAACTGCTCGGCCATCACCTCGTCGTCGTACGCCCCCGCCTGCGCGACGGCCGCGTCGAGATCCTCGGCGTTGCGCACGAGCGTCATCCCCACCGAGGAGCCCATCTTCGAAGGCTTCACGATCACCGGCCACCCCAGCGCCGTCGTCACATCCTCGGGCGCGACGGGGGCCATGAACCACGCGGGCACCGGCACGCCCGCCGCCCGGAACAGTCGCTTTGCCAAGTCCTTGTCCATCGCGAGCGCGCTCGCGAGCGCCCCGCTCCCGGTATAGGGGACCCCGATCACGTCGAGCACCGCCTGCAGCGTCCCGCCCTCGCCGCGACCCGCGTGCAGGCACAGGAACACCACGTCGGCGTCGCGTACTTCGGCGAGGGCCGCGAGCCCATTCGACAGCATCGCGCGCTCCCGCTCGTCCAGCTCGGCCACGGCGGGCGGTTCCCGTCCGACGGCGGTCGCGAGCAGCCGAGCTTCGTCGGCGGGAGACAGCAGGCCAGTCACCGTGTCGACCGCGGCCACGCGGTGGCCAAGGCCGCGAAGGGCCTCCACGATCTGGGCCGCGCCCGCAAACGCGACCGCCCGCTCGGCGGTCGCGCCGCCGGTGATCACCGTGACCCGCATCAGCGGATCCCGGCGAGTTGGTGCAGCACGTCGTACCGCGTGACGATCCCCGCGATCTCGCCGTCGCGCCGCACCAGCGCCGCCGGCGTCTCTCGGGAAAGCAGTGTGGTGAGCCGCTCGACCGGCAGATCCGCGTCCACCACGGGGAACGGCCCATCCATCACGTCCTGCACCGGCCGGTCGAGCGTCGCCGGCTCCTCCAGCGCGCGGGCCATCAACCCCTGCTCGGATACCGCGCCTACGCCGTCGCCCCCATCCAGCACCGGAAGCTGGGACACGTTGTACGTGTTCATCAGGTTCAGCGCCTGGCGCACGGTGGCGGTCGGGGCGACCGAGATCAGCGGCGGGGCGCCAGAGTTCCGCGCGTCGAGCAGGGCGGCGACCGCGACGCGCTCGACGTCGAGAATCTGGTTCTCGCGGAGCCACTCGTCGTTGAAGACTTTGGACAGGTAACGCTCGCCGGTGTCGGCCAGCACCGTCACCACCAACGCCGCGGCATCGTTCACTCGCCGCGCGACGTCCAATGCCGCCACCACGTTGACGCCGGTCGAGCCGCCGGTGAACAACGCTTCTTCCCGGGCCAGACGCCGCGCCATCAGCATCGCGTCCTTGTCGGACACGAGAATCCACTCGTCGATCACGTCCCAGTGGAGCGACGTCGGCAGCTTGTCCCCGCCGATGCCCTCCACCTTGTAGGGCCGGCCTTCGCCCTTGTGACGGGTGCGGGCGTATTCGGTGTAGATCGAGCCGACCGGATCGCCCGCCACCACGCGGATGCGCGGGTTCTTCTCTTTGAGGAAGCGGCCGGCGCCGCTCACCGTCCCGCCTGTGCCCGGCGAGCACACGAAATGCGTGATGCGCCCTTCCGTCTGCTCCCACAGCTCGGGTCCCGTCGTCCGGTAATGCACCTCGGGATTCACCGGGTTGTAGTGCTGATCGGCGAAGATCGCGTTGGGATGGGCCGCGGCGATCGCGCGTCCCTTCATGATATAGTTCTCAGGATGGTCGGGCGGCACCGCGGTGGGCGTGATGATCACCTCGGCGCCCAGCGCCCGCAGCAGCCGCGCCTTCTCCTGCGACATCTTGTCGGGCATGGTGAAGATGCAGCGGTATCCCTTCACCGCGGCGGCGAGGGCGAGCCCCACCCCCGTGTTCCCCGACGTCGCCTCCACGATCAGCCCGCCGGGCTTGAGTCGTCCTTCTCGCTCCGCGGCCTCGATCATCGCGAGGCCGATCCGGTCCTTCACCGAGCCGCCGGGGTTGAAGAACTCCGCCTTGGCGTAGACCGGCGTCCTGATCCCCTGCGCCACCCGGTTCAGCCGGACCAGCGGCGTCCAACCGATCGTCTCGAGGATATTCGCGTACGGCCTAGTGTGCGGCGGCATTCGTGTCCGGTTTCGCCGGCGCCGTGTCCGGGCGGGTCCCCGTCGTGTCCCCGATCCGCGGGAACGTGTCGCGCCTCGTCTGCGGGGTGTCGCGCCGCGGCGCTCGGACGGGAGGGGCCGGTGCGCGAACGGGTGCGGGTCCGAGGCGCGCGGTGTCCGGCTCTCCCTTCGAGACGGCGCCGCCCGTCTGCGGGTGGCGAAACTCGATCGGCTGGAGGAACGCCGTGGAGATCGGCAGACCGTGCCGCCGCGCCGGTGCGAATCGTAGCTTGCGCGCGCCGGCGAGCGCCGCCGAGTCGAGCGGCGGATAGCCGCTCCCTTCGGCCACACCGCTCGATTCCGGGATCAGGCGTCCCGTCGAGTCGACAAACAGGCGGAGCATCACGTCGCCCTCGACCCGCTGGTCGTACAGGCGCGGCGGGTATTGGATGGGCGAGTCGCCGTTGAGCGCCACAGGGGGCTCCTGGGCGGCCGGGGCTCCCGCCGACCCTCCGCTCGCCGCCTGGTCGGCCGGGGCTGCCTTGCCGCATCGGGCGGCGCCAAGCGCCAGCGCGGCCGCGAGCGCCGCACGCCACGCCGTCACGATCCCTCCGTGAGTTGCTTCTTCCACTGGGCGAGGCGGTTCAACGCCTCGAGCGGCGACAGCGCGTTCAGGTCGAGGCGGTCGAGCTCCGCGAGCAACGGGTGCGGCGCTCCGGGCGGGCCGAACAGGCCCAGCTGGGCGGCGTCCGGGGGCGACGGTGGCGTCCGGTGCGCCACGTGGTGGCCCGCTTCCAGCAGGGCGAGCACCTCCCACGCCCGTGCCACCACGGGCGCCGGCAGTCCCGCCAGTTGCGCGACGTGAACGCCGTACGAGCGGTCGGCTCCCCCGGGCTCGAGCCGATGCAGGAACACGATGTCTTCCCCGGCCTCGCGCACCGCCACGTTGAAGTTGCGCGCGTGGGCGAGCGTCTCGCTGAGCTGCGTGAGCTCGTGATAATGCGTCGCGAAGATCGTCTTGCAGCCGATCGTATTGTGCAGGAACTCCGTCACGGCCCAGGCGATGGCGACTCCGTCGTAGGTGGACGTACCGCGCCCGATCTCGTCGAGCAGCACCAGGCTCCGGGCGGTGGCGCCGTGCAGGATGGCGCTCGTCTCGCTCATCTCCACCATGAACGTCGATTGGCCGCGCACCAGATTGTCCGAGGCGCCCACCCGCGTAAACAGCCGGTCGGCCACGCCCACGACCGCCCGCCGCGCGGGGACGAACGCCCCCATCTGGGCGAGCAGCACGCTCAACCCGACCTGCCGCAGCAGCGTCGATTTCCCGGCCATGTTGGGGCCCGTCAGCACCATCACCCGCCCCGACGCGTCGAGTCGCACGTCGTTGGGGATGAACGCCTCGCGCGCCATCATACGCTCCACCACGGGGTGGCGGCTTCCCTCCAGCGCGATCGTGAATCCGTCGTTGACGAGGGGCCGCACGTAGCCCTCATGGTGGGCGACGTCGGCCAGCGCGCCCCAGACGTCGAGCCGAGCGAGGACGCCCGCCGTCGTCTGCACCCGACCGATCGCCGCCGCCACGCAGGTACGTAGCGTCTCCACGAGCTCCGCTTCGCGCGTCGCGATCCGCTCTTCGGCCCCCAATACTTTGGCCTCGTAGGCTTTGAGTTCTGGGGTCACGAACCGCTCCGCCCCGGCCAACGTCTGGCGCCGCTCGTAGTCCGCCGGCACACGGTCGCGGTGCGGGTTGGTCACCTCGAGGTAGTAGCCGAACACGCGGTTGAAGCCCACCTTGAGCGAGCTGATGCCGGTGCGCTCACGCTCGCGCGTTTGCAGCCCCGCGATGTACTGTTTCCCGCCGTCCCGTGCGTCCTTGAGGTCGTCGAGCTCATGGTCGTACCCTGGGCGGATCGCATCGCCGTCCGACGCCTGCGTCGGGGGCTCTTCGACCAGCGCCCGCGCGAGCTCGTCACCCACGTCTTGGAGCAGGTCGAACCGATCGGCCGCTTCCTCGAGCAGTGCCGCGCCGCTGCGCGCCTCGATGCCGTCCAACGCGCCGCGAACGTCCGGCAGGCGGAGGATCGAGTCCCGCAGCGCGCCCAGCTCCCGCGGCGTCGCCCGTCCCAGCGCCGCCCGGCCGGCGAGGCGTTCCAGGTCGCGCACGCCGTCGAGCGCTTCGCGCAGCCGGTCCCGACCGCGCGGATCCGCGGCCAGCACATCCACCACGTCCAGCCGCGCGTTGATCGCCGCGGGGTCCACCAGCGGCGCGAGCAACCAGCGGCGCAGCAGTCGGGCGCCCATGGGCGTCAAGGTGCGGTCGAGGACGTCGAGCAGCGTCGTGCCGCCGGGGCCGGCCCGCAGCGGCGCCACCAGTTCGAGGTTGCGGCGCGTCATCTCGTCGAGCGGCAGCAGGTCACCGCGCCGCAGGATACGGGGCCGCGCGAGGTGCGGGAGGCCGCCCGGCTTGAGCTCGCGGGCGTAGCGGAGCAGCGCCCCGGCCGCGCCCAGCGCGGCGCGATCGTCCGGCTCCACCCCGAGGCCGTCGAGCGAGGCCAGCTGGAACGTGCGAGTCAGGTCCTCGCGCGCGAGCTCGGCATCGAACTCCCAGGGGTCGCGCTCCGTGCGCACGGCGCTCGCGAGCGCGCAGGGCGTCCCGGCGGGCACCACGATCTCGGGAGCTTCGTAGCGCGCCAGCGCGCCGGCGAGATCCTCGGCCGCGACGGTTTCGAGCAACAGTTCTCCGGTCGTGAGATCAAGCCCCGCCACGCCGACGGGTGAAGTCCGCGGATCGACGGCGAGCAGAAAATTGTTGCGGTTGCGCTCGAGCCAGTCCTCCGCGAGCACGCTGCCCGGCGTGACCGTCTCGACGACTTCCCGCCGCACGATACCCTTTGCGAGCTTGGGGTCTTCCACCTGCTCGCAGATCGCCACGCGGTGCCCCAGGCCGACCAGCCGCCGCAGATACTCGGCGCCGGCCTTGACGGGGACGCCGGCGAGCGGCACTTCGGCCGCCCCGCCGTTGTTGCGCGACGTGAGGGTGAGACCCAGCTCCCGCGCGGCGAGGCGCGCGTCGTCTTCGAACATCTCGTAGAAGTCGCCCATCCGGAAAAACAGGATGGTGTCGGGGTGCCGCGCCTTGATTTCGCGGTACTGCTGCATGAGCGGCGTGTCGGTCTCCACGCGCGGCGTCACGACTCTTCCACCACGAACGGCTGACCGCCCAGCCGCGTCTTCAAACGCCGTTGCGCCTGCGCTGCCTCGTCCCGCGTCGCGTACCGTCCGACGCGAACCTTGAAGAGGCCGCTCGTGTCCCGCACCACGCGGGCGTCGAAGCCCATCACCTTCAGTCTGGTGAGCATGTCGTCCACTTGGGTAGCGCTCTTCACGGCGAGGACCTGCACCGCGTACGTCGCTGCGGCACCGGTGGGTTTGGTCTGGCTGTCGCTCGCGGCGGGAGTGGCCGTCGGTGCCGGGGCCGCGGTGCAGCGCGACGCGTAGAACTCTACCTGGTTTCTGAATTCCACGTCGCCGGCTGCGCCGTCCAGCGCCTCGCGGATCAGCATGCACCCGTGCGCGCCATCCTTCAAGTCGAAATACGCGCGCGCACCCCAGAAGTCGGCGCGGGCCTTGAGGGGGGAATCGGGGTAGTCGAGCCGCAGGCGCTCCACGGACTGCACGGTGGCCGCCGGATCGCCTTGGGCGAAGTACAGCTGGGTCAGGAGCACGAGCGCCGAGTCGGCCCACACCGACCGCCCATACTCGAGCACGACCCGTTGGAGATTTGTCGCCGCGCTCGCGCCATCCGCCGCGACCCGGCCGGCCGTGAACAACGCACCCGGATAGAGCGAGTCTTGCGGAGAGAGGCCCGCGAGCAGCCGGCGCATCATTGCGCGCGCCGAGTCGGGACGGGTCTGCGCGACACGCAGCGCCGCCGCGCGGAGCGTGTCGCCCTGGGCCAACAGCTGGACCGGCGGTCCGGCCGTCAGTAACGCCGCGGCGATACCGACCGCCAGACTCCCTGCGCGCCCGACCGCGGCTTTCATGCGGCCTCCAGCGCCAGCACCCCGAGCGATAGCACGAGCTGTTCGAGAATCCCCTCCTCGTCGGTCAGCGTGCTCGACTTGAGGGCGTGATCGGCCCCGAGCGCCAGCCGCAATCCGGCCTTCAGCTCGACGCCCGTCCACGTCCCGGCCCAACGGGCCCACCGTGCCGCGGTCTGCTCCCAGCTGCCGAGCCCATACGGGCGAGCCGCCCGCAAGTGAGCGAGCAGCGCTGCCTCGAGGCGACCCCGCGCGGTGCCGCGGTCGAGCTCCGCCCGGGCGAGCGCCGTGCCGATCAGCCCGGTTCCGAGCGCGCCGAGCACGCGGACGCCGCTCATGCCCGCCTGTTCGAGCACCGGTTCCACCAGGCGCGCGGCGGCCGCACACCGGCGCTCCAGCGCCGCATCCACCAGATCCTGCAGCGTCTCGCCGCGCTGCACCCCGACCAGAGCCGCCACCTCGTCGCGCGTCACCGCCCGCCCGGCGGCGAGCGGCGCCAGCTTCTCGAGCTCGCGCGCCAGGGCGCTCAGGTCGCCTCCCACCATGCCGAGCAGGAGCTCCGCGGCATCGGGCGCGAGCGTGAGGCCGATCTGCCGCGCACGGTGCGCCATCCAGCGTTCGACCCGCGCCGGCGG
This sequence comes from Gemmatimonadota bacterium, assembly GCA_041482275.1. Classification (GTDB taxonomy): domain Bacteria; phylum Gemmatimonadota; class Gemmatimonadetes; order Gemmatimonadales; family GWC2-71-9; genus AG41. Next base: position 45,970 of record JBGPDL010000009.1, read on the forward strand.
CAGCGGCTCGACGCCCACCGCGGTCGCCCGCCGCGCGAGCTCGGGATCGGGGGGCTCCCCGGAGCCGTGCACCAGCACGAGCACCGTAGTGGGATTGGGGGATTCGAGATAACGCAGCAGCTCCTGGCGGACCTTTGCGGTCTTGCGGAGCTGCTCGAGCCCGCGGATGACGACCGCCCGGGTGGCGGCGAGCATCGGGGGCGTATTCACGAGTGCGTGGAACGCCTCGGGGTCGAGATCAGCCGCCGCGCGGTGGTCCACGTTGAAATCGCGGGCGGCCGGGTCTACGGCGCGCTCGAGGAGCGCGCGTACCGCCTCGTCCTTCAGCACGTCCTCCTCGCCATGGAGATAGTAGACGGGATCAAGCGCGCCCTGCTTCAGGCTCCGGAGCAGCGCGTCGAAGGTGAGAGCCCCCATACGGGGCGGAAGTTACCGCGACCTCGAGGCGAGAGAAAGCCTATCGTCCTGCAGATGCGGGCTCGACCAGAGCGGAGCCTTCGGGGATCTGGCCCGCCGCGAACACGCTCGCCCGCGGATCCTGAAAGGAGACGAACGGGACGCCGCCTTGCACCACCGGCTTCGGGAAGGGAACGGGTGGGAGCGTCGGCGCGCGAGCCGTCTCGGGGCGATGTACCCCCTCCCACGCCACCAACGCGAGGGCCGCGGCAACGAACAGGGCAGCCGCGATGCCGGCTCGCGCCGGCACTTCACGAGCGGCGCGCCGTTCCCGCTCGAGCCGCGCGTCCAGCCGGCGTCGAAATGCGGGGGAAGGTTCGATTGTTCCGGCCGCCTGCAGCGCCAGCACGCCTCGCCGCACGGCCGTGTCATACCGGCGGCAGGCGGCGCACAGGGCGAGGTGACGCTCGAAGCGACGGAGCTCCCGGGGGGCGGTAATCAGCCCGTCGCGAACGTCCGTGTACCGCTCGAAGAACTCGGCGCAAGTCATGGTGCGAGAATCTACTACCTCTGGAGCCGGGGTGGGTTCCCCCGCCGGGCCATGCCCCCCGGGGGGCGCGGGGGAAGCGGATCTACTCGAGCAGCGGGCCGATCAGCTGGGCGAAGCTGTTGCGGGCGCGGTTCAGGCGGCTCTTTACGGTTCCCAGATTGCACCCCGTGATGTCTGCGATCTCGGCGTAGCTCTTGCCTTCGAGCTCCCGAAGCACGAACACCGCGCGATGATGGGTGGGTAGCTGGCCGACGCACTGGTCCACGGCTTCCTTGAGGAAGCGCTTGCGGTACAGATCGTCCGGCCGCGCCGTGGCGTCCTCGAACTGCAGCGGGCGGTGGTCCGCCTCCCAGTGCTTCTTTATGGTCTGGAACAGCACGAGGGGGTTACGACTGCGATTGCGCAGCTCGTTCTTCGCGAGGTTCGACGCAATCGTATAGATCCAGGTGGAGAACTTCTTCGTCTGGTCGAAACGATGGAGGTGACGGAACACGCGGATGAACACCTCCTGGACGAGATCCTCCGCCCGCTCCCGGTCTCCGATTGTGCGGTTGATGAAGTTGAGCAGGCGCGTCTGATACCGGTCGACGAGCGTGCCGAACGCCTGGGGGTCGCCCGCCAGGTGCTCGACCACCAGCCGCCCGTCGTCGAGCTCATGCAGCGCCTGGCGTTCCAGCGCGCGCGGCGTGACGACGACCTGGCCCTTCCGCTTGAGGGTTGCTCGCATGAACTGCTCCCGGTTGCGGACTGCGGCTCTGGAAACGGTGCGGCGAGAGCGTTCCACCTCTCGTAAGGTACGGCACGAACCATACCCTTCGCACCGCCCCCGTAAGCGTCGATGGCGTCTCAGCTTTCCGAAACCCGCCGTCGAGTCGGCCCGACACTCTCGTCCTCCCCGGGGGACAGCAGCGTGTTACATCCCGAGGACGAACCTGGCCATATAAAGGATAGCCACAATCGTCTTTGCGTCACGCACTTCCCCATCGCGGATGCGCGCCAGGACCCGCGAGAGCGGCTGGGGCACCACCTCGATGAATTCGTCGCGCTCGCGCGATGGGTTCCGCGCTTCGAGGTCGCTTGCCAGGTAGAGGTGGATGACCTCGTCGGTGAAGCCCGGTGTGGTCCAGATCGAGGTGAGCCGCTCGAGCCGGCCGGCTGCGACCCCCGCCTCCTCGAGCAGCTCGCGGCGGGCGCACGCTTCCGGGTCCTCACCCGGGTCGAGGGTACCCGCCGGAATCTCCCACAGGGGACCGCCCGCAGCGTAGCGGTACTGCCGGATCATGAGAATCGTGGGATCTTCACTCCTGGGATCGGAGGCGCACGGCACGATGGCGGCGGCCCCGGGGTGGCGAATCATCTCCAACTCACCAGTGGAGCCATCTGGGAATCGCACCGTGTCGACGTCAAGTCGCACGACCCGGCCGGTATAGACCCGGCGGCTCTCAAGCTGCATGGAGCCCCTCAGCGGTTGAACACCCAGGTGATGGGGACCTTGAAGCCTTCGGCGAGGAAGTAGGCGGCGTTACGGCGCGGATTGGAACGGATCGGGGAGTTAGGCGCGGGAGACGTGAAGCCCGCGAGTCCGAGCCGGGCCGCGATGATCTGCAGCCGCAGCATGTGAAACCCGTCCGACACGAGCAGCACACGCCGGCTGTCTTTTCCGGCGAACCAATGGGCGACGCCCTGGAGTGAGGCCGCGGTGCTCTCCCCCGCCGGGAGCGCCACGACGGCGCCGTCGGGAAGCCCCACCTTGATGAGATAGCGCCGGCCGACCTCGGACTCGCTGACCGTGTCGCCCGAGCCTACGCCTCCCGTGACCAGGACGACGGGCGCGAGGCCGCGCTGGTACAGGGCGGCCGCATGGTCCAGTCGCGCGCGGAAGACCGGGGACGGGCGGCCGTTATACTGCGCCGCGCCGAGCACCGCAATGGCGTCGGCCGTCGTGGCCTGATCGCGGGCGCCCGCCAGCGCCACGGCGACGACGACGGCCGCCCAGCCGAAGGCGAGCGCGGTCGCGCACACGCCTGCCGCCACGACCCGACGCGGTAGAGTCCAGGAAGGCATGGGGGAAAGACAACAGGGGAGCCCGGCAGAGGGAAGGGGGAGCGTGTTGCGGTCTGGACTGTCCTCCTTCCCGTTAGGGTCTGGTCAGTAGTTCTTCGAAGAGCGCGAGGGCGCGCGGGTCGCCCGATTGCCCGAGCCAGAAGATCGCCTTGCGCCGCACGGCGGGCTCGGGGTGGGAGCGAGCGATCCGAATGAGGGCGGGGATGCCCGCGTCGTGCGGCTGCTGCGACAGGGCAAAGACCGCCTGCTCCCTCACGTCGTGGTCCACGCCGCCGTCGTCCACCAGGTCGGCGAGGCCGGGGGTCGCGGCTGCGCTGGCGGCCTGGCCCAGCCAGAAAACGGCTTGGCGGCGCGTGCCGCGGGGCACCTGCTCGGCGCGGGCGAGCTCGAGCAGGGCGGGCCACACCATGACAGAGTCCGCGAAGGTGGCGGGCAGGATCGCGTCCTCGCCCACCCGCCCGTCCGCGCCCCTCGCGAGCCCGAGCAGGAAGTCCGTCGCGTCGCGCGGCGACACGATCCCGAGATCGGTCACGCCAGGTCCGGGCGGTGTCACCCAGCGTCCGCCGACGTAGGTACGGAGCGACAGCACGCGGCCGCCGCGGACGGTGAGTGAGACCCGGACCGGCCCCGGTTCGCAGTCGTACTCGACCTCGTCGCCTGCGACGTTCCCGCCGAACATGATCCTCTGCCGACCGCACGTACGGCCGGCGCACTCGACGGCGATGACGTTGCGTCCGTTGCCGCACACGCCGGGGCGCGCGGCGAAGCTCAGGTGAACGGTGCCGTCCGACGCGGATGCGACCCGCAGCCCAAGGCGCTGGGCCGTCGCCCGCCCCGCGGTCAGCGCCAGGGCGAGCACCAGCGGCCGGATCACTGGTTGATGATCTCGAGCAAGACCTGCGCTGCCCGCGGGTCGTGGGATTGTCCGAGCCAGAACACCGCCTTCTTGCGCAGCTCGCTGTCCCGCTCGGTCTTCGCGATCTGGATCAGCTTGTCGAGCGCGCCTGGCTCGTGGCGCTGGGAGTACACGAAGATCAGCTGATCCTTCATCTCCTGGTCGCGCATGTGGTCGTACAACCCGACCAACTGATCGAGGTTGCCGCCGGTCTGGCCGGCCCAGAAGAGCGCCTTCTTCCGCATCTCGATGGGCTCACGCTCGTTCAACGCCACATCCATGAGCCAGCGCCCGTTGTCCGCGCCGCCCATCTGCGACAGGGAGAAGATCACCTTCTCTTTCAACTCCTCGCCCGTGAGCTTGGCGTACAGGCCTCGCAGGAACGCCGCGTTCTCAGGCGAATGCTGCTGGCCCAGCCAGAAGATCGCCTTTTCCCGCGCTTCGTCGGGCGCCCGCTCGTTGCCTGCATAGTCGCGCAGGATCTGACCGGCGCGAGTGTTGTGGATCTGCGAGAGCGAGAAAATCGCCTTGTCCTGGAGCTCGGCATCGGTCGTCGTGCGGAGGATCGAATCGAGGGCGGTGACGGCCCGGTCGCTGCCGACTTGCGACAGCCAGAACACCGCCTGCTGGCGCACCTCGGCATCGGGATCGTTGCGGGCCACGTCGAGCAGAACGTCTTCCGTCTCGGCGCCGCGCTTTTGTGAGAGGATGAACACCGCCTTGCGGCGCAATCCCGCCGAGCACGCGTCCCGGCGCGCCAGCACCTTCTTGAGGATCGGCACCGCGTTGCCCGCGTCCATCTGAAGGAGACCGTTCAGCGCGGCAACCCGCACGTCGTCGTCGTCGTCCTCATCCGGGCAACCGCGCGCGTTCGCCGGCTGGGCGGGTTGCGCCGGCTGGGCCGGCTGGGCCGGCTGGGCAGGCTGGGCCGGTTGTGCGGGCTGGGCGTGCTCCGCGATCCAGCGTCCGGCCTCTGCGTCGCCCTGCTTGGCGAGCGCGACCTGGATCCGGGCGAGCAACGCGTCGCCGTCACGCAGCGTCGCCGCCTTCGGGTAGCGGCGCTGCTGGGTGACGAGCAGGCTGCGCGCGCGCTCGAGGTCGTCGTTCTTGTAGAGAGCGAACGCCGCCCAGTACAGGGCGTCGCCGGCGCGCCCGGCAGCCGGATAGCGGCGCGCGAGATCACCGTACAGATTCGCGGCGCCCGCATAGTCGCCTCGGCTGAAGGCCGCCCGCGCGGCGCGCCATAGCGAGTCGGTCGGGTCCTGCTGGTCTTGCCACACGCCGCCGCTACCGATGTCGAGGGCGTCCAGAGCGTC
>JBGPDL010000010.1:0-50803 GCA_041482275.1 Gemmatimonadota bacterium
AGATGATGCGCCGGTCATCGGGATGGAAATACGGCGCGAAGCTCGCGCCCTCCAGGTGCGTCACCTGACGCTGATCACTGCCGTCCGCGTTCATCACCCAGATGTCCATCCGCGTGGGGCGCACCAGTCGCCGGGCGAGCAGGCTCTGGTACTCGGCCGAGTCCGCCGCCGTGGCGGGATGATACGCCCGGTACACGATGAGCCGGCCGTCGTGCGAGAAGAACGGACCTCCGTCGTACCCAAGCGCAGTCGTGAGGCGTTTCAGGTGCGAGCCGTCGACGCCCATCGTATAGATGTCGAGGTCGCCGTCCGACAGCGACGTGAACACGATCGTCCGGCCGTCGGGCGAGAGCGTCCCTTCGGCGTCGTAGCCCGGGTTCGCCGTCACACGACGGGCGCGCGAGCCGTCCGCCCGCGCGGTGTAGATGTCGTAGTCGTACAGCGCCCAGACGTAGCCCTGCGAGTAGTCGGGACGGGGGGGACAGGCCGCCCCGCCGTGCTCGGTGCTCGCATAAAAGATCCGGCGGCCGCGGTCGTAGAAGTAGCCGCACGTGGTGCGGCCGCGGCCCGAGGACACCCGATGCAGATTTGTGCCGTCGGCGCCCATGACGTACATCTGGTCGCACTGCTCGTCCGGACCCTGCCGCTGGAAAATCAGCAGCCGGCCCGAGGCCGAGTAGTACGCCTCGGCGTTCTGGCCGCCGAATGTGAGCTGGCGCACGTTGCGGAGGTGCACCTCGCCGGACTCCGGCGGCACGGCCACACTCTGAGCCACGATCCAGAGCAGCGCGAAGGACGCCATGGAGCCCGCAAGCTAGACGCGGCCTGGACCTGAGGCAACCGTCCGTTGGCGCGCGATTCTTGGTATAATTGAGCCTCGCAATGAGCGATCCCAACCCGCCGCGCCGCTCGCAGCCCCCGCTCATGGACGCCCTCGGCAAGCTGTGCACCGAGGGCAAGCAGCTCGCCGATTACTTGTGGCAGGTGCCGAAGGACGAGACGGCGCGCGATAAGATCATCGCGCTGCTCGACCAGATTGCCGCCGAGGGAGCGAAGCAGGGGCGGAAGGAAATGCCGCGCATCTGCGAGGAGCTCAAGACCGCTGCCAAGGCCAGCCCAAGCCCGCAGCAGGTGGACATGCTGGTGAGCGGATTCGACCGGCTGGTGCGCCTGTGGCAGGCCGCCAAATCCGGCCTGCTGTGACCGCCCGCGCCACCGGGGCCCCGGCGGGCCGCGACACTTCGCTCGATCAGCTGTGCATCAACGCCATCCGCACGCTCGCGATGGACGCCGTCCAGCGGGCGGATTCCGGGCACCCCGGCACAGCGATGGCGCTCGCGCCGGTCGCCTCCGTGCTGTGGCAGCAGCACCTGCGCTTCAATCCTGCGAACCCCGACTGGTTCGGGCGCGACCGTTTCGTGTTGTCCGCCGGCCACGCGTGCATGCTGCTCTACGCGGTGCTCTATCTCACCGGCTACGACCTCACGCTCGACGACCTGAAGCAGTTCCGGCAGTGGGGCAGCCGCACGCCGGGCCACTCCGAGCACGGTCTCACGCCTGGTGTCGAGGCCACGACCGGCCCGCTGGGGCAGGGCGTCGGCAATGCCGTCGGGATGGCGCTCGCCGAGGCGCACCTGGCGCAGCTGTTCAACCGGCCGGGCCATGAGATCGTGGAGCATTTCACCTACTTCCTCGCTTCGGACGGCGACCTAATGGAGGGAGTGTCGCACGAAGCCTGCTCGCTCGCCGGTCACCTGAAGCTCGGCCGCCTCATCGGAATCTACGACGACAATCGTATCACGATCGACGGCAAGACCGATCTGACGTTCTCGGACGACACGGCCAAGCGGTTCGAGAGCTACGGCTGGCACTTGGAGCGCGTGGCCGACGGCAACGACCTCGGCGCGCTCGATGCGGCGCTCGCGGCTGCGCGGCGCGTCGCGGACCGCCCGTCGCTCATCACGGTGCGCACCCACATCGCGTACGGCAGTCCCCACAAGCAAGACACACCTGAGGCGCACGGCACCCCGCTCGGCGAGGAAGAGGTGAAGCTCACGAAGCAACGGCTCGGGTGGCCCAGTCTCGAGCCGTTCCACGTGCCCGACAGAGCCCTAGCGCATTGGCGGGTAGCGCGCGAGCGCGGCGCCCGGCTCGAGGCCGAGTGGCGGCAGAAGCACGACGAGTACCGGCGGGCGTTCCCGGAGCTCGCGGCCGAGCTGGAGCGCCGGCTCGCAGGGCGGCTGCCGGAGGGCTGGGACGCCGAGCTGCCGGTCTTCACGCCCAAGGATGCTCAGGCCACGCGCGCTGCTTCGGGCAAGACGCTGAACGCCATCGGTCCGAGGCTGCCCGAGCTGTTCGGGGGGTCGGCCGACCTCGCGGGCTCCACGCACGTGGTGTTCAAGAACGGCGGCGATGTCGCAGCGGGCAGCTGGGGCGCGCGCAACGTCCACTTCGGCATCCGTGAGCACGGCATGGGAGCGATCCTCAATGGGCTCGCGCTGCACGGCGGCATCCGGCCGGTGGGATCGACTTTCCTCATTTTCTCGGACTACATGCGGCCGTCGATCCGCCTCGCCGCGCTGTGCGACCTCCCGGTGATCTACGTCTTCACCCACGATTCGATCGGACTGGGCGAAGATGGGCCGACTCACCAGCCGATCGAGCAGCTCGCGGCGCTGCGCGCCATGCCGAACCTGGTGATGATCCGGCCGGCCGATGCGACCGAAACGGTCGAGGCGTGGCGCGCCGCCGTTCTGCGCAAGGACGGGCCCGTGGCGCTCGTGCTGACGCGCCAGAAGGTCGCGGCGCTCGACCGCGCCAAGTACGCTCCCGCGAACGGCCTGCGGCTGGGCGGTTACGTCCTGGCGGACCCGCCGGGCGGCAAGCCGTCGCTCCTGCTCATCGCCAGCGGGTCCGAAGTGGAACTGGCGGTCGGCGCGTACGAGCGGCTGGTCGCGGAAGGGGTCGCGGCGCGTGTGGTGAGTATGCCGTCCATGGAGTTGTTCGCCCGCCAACCGCTGGAATATCGTGATGCGGTCCTACCGCCCACCGTCCGCGCGCGCCTCGCGGTCGAGGCCGCGGCCCCACAGCCGTGGTATCGCTGGGTGGGCGACCGGGGAGCGGTGCTGGGCATCGAGCGGTTCGGCGCGTCGGCGCCGTACCGGCGGATCTACCAGGAATTCGGGCTGACGGTGGAGAACGTCGTGAAAAGAGCGAAGGATTTGTTAGGCACCTAACCGACTGAGCACCGTCCGCGCTGCTTCTCTCCCCGACTTCACGCACGCCGACACACCGGCGCCGTCAACACCCGCCCCCGCGATCGCCAGCGGCGCGAGGCGCGCCAGCCGCTCCCGCACGGTGGCGACGCGCCCGGCGTGCCCCTGGTGGTAACGCGGCAGTCCGCGCGGCCAGTGAAACGCCCGCGTCCAGAGCGGCGCCCCCGAAAGCCCGAGAATTTTGCTGAGCTCGGCGTGCGCCACGAGACCTGGGTCTCCGTCCACCGGTCCGACGAACGCGCGCAGCAGGGCATGCCCCTCGGGCGCGCGCCCCGGATACTTGCGCCATGCGTACGTGCAGGCGCGCACGGCGCCACCCGCTTCCGCCCCGGTCACGAATCCCGTCCCCTCGAGCCGCGCCGCCACCTGGTCCGCGCGGTACGCGAGCGACACGGTGATGCTCGGGTAATAGACCACCTCAGCGAGGGCCCGGGCCGCCGCCACGCCCAGCGCCGCGAGCAGCCGGGCGGCGATCCAGGCGGGCGCGGCGAAGATCACGGCCTGTGCCTCGAGCGCCGATCCGCCGTTGAGCGACAGGCGCCACCCGCGGACCGCAGGGGCGACCGCCGTCACGCCCTGCGACGCCCGAATCCGGGAGCCGATCTGGGCGACGAGCGCTTCCACCACCTGCGCCATCCCCGTCGCGAAGCTCCGGAATCCCCGGTTCAGCTCGGACTCCGCGTGTCCCTGGATCCCCAGCAGCTCGGCGGCCTGGCCCTCCGCCAGCGGCTCGAGGCGCGTGCCGGTCCAGAGCGTCGATCCCTTGGCCAGCTGGTCCACCAGCTGGTCGCCGATCCCCAGCTCGCGTGCCAGATCCTGAATGTCCGGCTCGGCCGCAAGAAAGCCGTCGGGCCCCCCTTCCACCACGAAACCGCCGCGCCGTTCCGTGACGATCACCCCGCCGGGGTGACGCTCCGAGTGGAGCACGACGACGTCCGCCCCCGCCCGGTGCAGCTCCCACGCGGCGGACAGACCGGCGAGCCCTCCGCCCACGACCGCGATCGTCATACCCACCCCCGCGCCACCGCCGTGTCGTGCGCGATCTCAGCCAGGGCGCCCACAAATAGCGGGTCGTCGTTGAGCGACGTAGTGCGCTCGAGGTGAACGCCGAGCTCCTGCGCGAGCGCCCGGTACACGATGTCCACGTCGTACAGGACCTCGACGTGGTCGCACACGAACCCGATCGGCACGATGAGAAAAGCCCGATGACCTTGCCCGACGAGCTGCCGCATCACGGCGCCGGCTTCGGGCCCGAGCCACGGCTCGGGCGTGGCCCCGGCGCTCTGGAAGGCAAAGTGCCACGAGGCGAGCCCGGCCCGCCGGGCGACCGCCGCCGCGCTCGCCTCGAGCTCGGCGGGATAGGGATCGCCGGTCGCAAGGATCCGCTCGGGCAGGCTGTGCGCGGTGAACAGTACCTGGACGGCGCGGGGGGACGGGAACCGCTGCAGCGCGGCCGCGACGCGCCCGGCGACCGCGTCGAGGAACTTGGGGTGGTCGCCCCAGCTCCGTACCAGCGCCGGCTCGAGCCGCCCGGCCGCCGCGTCGAGCAGCTGCTTTTCGTACGCCCCCACCGACAGCGCCGAGTAGTGTGGCGCGAGCACGATGCCCACCACCCGGCGGTGGCCATCCGCCACCATCCTGGCGACCACGTCGCGGATGTACGGATGCCAGTGACGCATGCCCACATACACCGTGAACCGCTCACCCAGGGCTCGCTGCACGCCCGCCGCCTGCGCCTCGGTGAACTCCCGGATCGGGGAGCGACCGCCGATCAGCACGTAGCGCTGCTTGATCTCCTCTACGAACGCGGGCGCGGTGGGCCGCCCGCCGCGCACGTCCGCCAGATAGGGCTCGACCTCGTCGAGGCTCGCTGGCCCGCCGTAGGCCATGAGCAGCACTGCGACGCGCTCACCCGCCATGCACCCACTCGACGACTGCCTGGACGGCCTCGACCGATGTCTCCGGGAGGACGCCGTGCCCGAGGTTGAAGATGTGCCCGGGGCGCCCCGCGGCGCGGGCCAGGACGTCCCGCACCTGGCGCTCGAGCTCAGGCCGCGGCGCGAGCAGGGCCACGGGGTCGAGGTTGCCCTGGATGGCGCGGTCCGGACCGATGCGCTCGCGTGCGACGTCGAGCGGGATGCGCCAATCGACGCCGATCACGTCGCCGCCGGCGCGCGCGAAATCCACGAGCAGCGTCGCCGTGTCCGTCCCGAAGTGGATCACGGGCACGCCTCCGGCGCTCGCCAGCTCGAGTGCGCGCTGACTGTGCGGGAACACGTACGCGGCGTAGTCAGCGGGAGACAAGCACCCGACCCAGCTGTCGAACAGCTGCAGCGCGCGGGCGCCCGCACGCGCCTGCGCCGCGAGGTATCCGCCCACGAGCTCCGCGAGCCGCCGCATCAGCTCGTGCCAGGCGCGCGGCTCGGCGTACATGAAGCGCTTGGTGAGGGTGAAGGTGCGGGTGGCCCCGCCTTCGATCGCGTAGCTCGCGAGCGTGAACGGCGCCCCGGCAAAGCCGATCAGCGGCACATGGGGCGGCAGCGCCCGGACCGCGAGCCGAACCGCCTCGATCACGTGAGCCAGGTCGGTCGCCGGATCCACCGGGGGCAGCTCGAGCACCTGACTGGCCTCGCGGATGGGCCGGGTGATCTGCGGCCCCTCGCCCGCCGCGAAGGAAAGGCCGAGCCCGAGCGGCTCGAACGGCAGCAGGATGTCGGCGAACAGAATCGCGGCGTCCACACCCAGCCGCTCGACCGGCTGCAGGGTGACCTGGGCGGCCAGCTCGGGCCGATGGCACAACTCGAGCAGCGAGTGCTTCTGGCGCAGCGTCCGGTACTCCGGCATGTAGCGGCCCGCCTGCCGCATGAACCACACCGGCGTGACGTCCGTAGGCTCGGAGCGGCAGGCCTTCAGGAAACGGCTGTCGTCAGGAGTGCGGGGCAACCGTCGGCTCGCGCGCCTCGGCCGGGGCGATGAGGATAGTTTCTCCTTCGACCTTCACGCGGTACGTGGCGACGGGGAGGGAGGGCGGGCCGCCCAGGACCTGTCCCGTCTCGAGCGAGAAAACGCCCTCATGCCAGGGACACGTGACCGCGCAGCGGGCCGCGTCGACCGTCCCCTCAGAGAGGCTGGCGCGCGCGTGGCTGCAACGGTTCGCAATCGCGTGCACGCTGCCGTTCACGTTGAAGAGCGCCACCGCGTCGCCCCCCGCGTACACCCGGCGACCCGAGCCCGGCGGCACATCGGCCAGCGTCGCCACCGGCGTGTACCCGTCCGCCCGCGCCGGCCGGCGCGACAGCGCCTGGACCGACCCCGCGCCGCCCAGCGTGTCGAGCATGTCCCACAGCGACATCTGCACACACGTGAAGGTCGGCGTATCGCGCAGCGTGTAGGAAGACGCCTTGCTCTCGCGCAGCTCCATCACGAGGTCCAAGAACTCGGCGGGGTTGTCGCCCTCGAACGCCACGATGAACTCCTGGTCGTCGAGCCCGTAGGAATACGTCGTGTTGAGCCGGATCGAGGGATACTGCCGCCCGACCCGCACGTGCTCGTCCATCATGGTCTGGCGCTCCGCCTTCGGGAGCATGTACCAGCCCCTCGTCTTGATGAACGGGTAGACGAACAGGTAGCGTGCGTCGCTCGGCCGGATCACGAGGCGGGAGGGCTGGCCCGGGTCTTCCGGGAACTCGTAAATCGAGCGCCGGGTCATCGCGAGGTAGCTGTAGGGCGCGGTAAGGTAGGCGCCCAGGTCGGTTCCGTTGAGGGCCGTCTGCAGCGCCACGAGCGAGTCCAGATCCTCGGCCACCTGCCACAGCAGGAAGTCGCAATCTCCACGGATCCCGACGAGGCCGTAGGGGCGCAGCAACAGCCGTCCGGTGAAGCTCTCAATCGCCTGGCCGAACTCGATCTTCGAGCTCGCCTGGCGCTCGGCGGACAGCCGGCGCCACGCGCCGTCGAGCTTGTAGAACGCGAAGCGGACGACCTGACGCTTCTCGGGGGGCTTGGCGGTCATGGGAACCAATTTAACGCGGGAGCGGGGAGCAGGGAGCGGTACTCTCCGCGGCGAACTGGGGATCGGCTTGCACGATCAGGTACCGCTCCCCCCTCCCCGCCCCCCGGCCGGGTGACGTTCCTTCCAGATCTTCCGTGCTATCCACACGCCGATCCCGCCGAAAATGACCACGGGCGTGAGCGCCAGCAGCACGGCGGCCCAGAAGTACAGGAGCTCCATCTGTGGGTCGTCGCCGTGCAGCAGCAGTAGCAGGACAGCGCTCATCGGCCCAGAAACCGCGTCAGGTGGCGGAGGTAGTAGCCCAGCGCCACGGCCGCCACCGCGAAAACAAGACCCGTGAGGAGCGTCAAGCCGTCGCCCGACTGGCGGTAACTCCATCCTGCCCAGGCCGCGAAGCCCGCGCAGAAGACGATAGCGGTCGAGATCAGCAGGCGGTGGAAGGGAATCATGGTCGGCGCGCTCAGGCCACGACCTTGTCCACCACCATGAGCGTGAGGAGCGCCGGCAGGTAGACGATCGAGACCAGGAAGACGCGCCACGCGCGCGCCGTGGTCGCGGCGCGCGTCATCGCCACCGAGACCGCCGCGTAGGCGACGCCGAGCGCGAGGGCGCCGAAGAAGTACACCGGTCCCGTCACCCCCAGCAGGGTCGGCAGCAGGCTCACCGGCAGCAGGGCCATCGCGTACAGCATCACCATGCGGCCGGTGTGGTGGCCGTCGGGGTCCGAGACCGACAGCATGGCCAGGCCGCCACGCGCGTAGTCCTCGCGGTAGATCCACGCGAGCGCCAGGAAGTGGGGCAACTGCCACAGGAACAGGATCCAGAACAGCGCCGCCACCGCAGGCCCCAGCGCGCCGCCCGCGGCGGTCCAGCCGCCCACGATCGGCAACGCGCCGGGCACCGCGCCAATGAGCGTATTGAGCGTGGTCTTGCGCTTGAGCGGAGTGTACAGCAGCACGTAGCTCGCCAGGGTGAGCGCGGCGAGCCCGGCGGTGAGAAGATTCACCGCGACCGCCAGATAGCCGACACCGGCGACCGAGATGAGGGCGGCGAACAGCGCCGCGGCCCGGGGCGACAGCCGTCCCGAGGGCAGCGGGCGCCGTTCGGTGCGGCGCATGCGCGCGTCCACGTCCCGCTCGCGCACTTGGTTGAAGGCATTGGTGCCTGCCGCCACCAGGGCGACGCCGATCAGCGTATGCACCAGCAGCCGCACGTCCACCCCGCCGCTCGAGCCGAGGTAGAACCCGGCGGCGGCGGTGATCAGCACCAGCTGAGTGATGCGCGGCTTCGTCAGCTCGAGAAACGCTACCAGATATGCTCCGACATTCCCGCCAGGATGAAGATCACGGCGAGCGGCAGCGGAATGAGCGCCATGACCCGCAGATTCCAGCGTTCGAACTTCAGGTGCATGAAGAACAGGCCGACCAGGGCCGCTTTCCACACCGCCAGGAACAGGAGCAGGACCAGCTTCCAGTTCCGCGAGATCGGCAGCTCGAAGGCGAGCCCCAGCTCGGCGGCCGTGAGGACCGCCAGATACACCCAGATCAGGATGTAGTTGGGACGCTTGTGTGCGGTCTCCATAGCCCCTCAGATCAGGTAGACGATGGTGAACAGGATGATCCACACCAGGTCGACGAAGTGCCAGTATAGGCCGACCGTCTCGATACCACCGTAGTTCAGCTTCGTGTACTTGCCCGGTAACGCCTTCGTGAAGTACAGGTAGGCCATCGAGATCACGCCGCACGTCACGTGGAACCCGTGGAATCCCGTCATCGTGTAGAAGGTGGAGCCGTACAGGCCCATCGTGGCGGCGGGTAGGGTGCCCTTCGCCACCAGCTCCGCCAGCTCGCTCCCCTCCCGTACGCCGCTCGGCAAAAAGCCGTGCTCGATCAGGTGGAGGTACTCGTAGACCTGGATCCCCACGAACGCGGCGCCGCCCAGGATCGTCATCAGCAGCCAGAACCGCATCTTTTTCTGGTCGCCGTCCTGGATCGACGCGTACGCCTTCACCATCGACACCGAGGAACAGATCAGGAGGAACGTGTTGAACGCGGTGATCTTGATGTTCAGCACGATGCCGGGCTTGGCCCATTCGCCCGGGGCACCGAACCGGAGGATGATGTAGGTCCCGATCAGGGCCGCGAAGAACATCACCTCCGAGGCCAGGAAGATCCACATCCCCAGCTTCGTGTTGTAGACGTCCAGCCCCCGCTCGGCCGGGTACGGGGGCCGCATCTGATCGACGGTGGCGGCTGCGTGCGTCATCGGTCGTCCCCTCTCCCTCGGTCAGTGGCCCGCGAGCAGGGCGCTGGCCGGCTCGCGGTCGGTGGGCAGCCTCTTGTACTGCGGCAAGTAGTCCTCCGCGACCTGCGGTGAGCTGAACTCGTACGGCCCGCGGTATACCGTGGGCAGCTTCTCCCAGTTGCCGTGCGGCGCGGGGCTCGGGAGCGACCACTCGAGCCCGTTGTCCTCCCACGGGTTTTGTCCTGCGGGCTTCCCCTTGCGCAGGCTCCACCAGAAGTTCACGAAGAAGATGAGCTGCGACGCGAACAGCAGGAACGCGCTGATCGAGATGAAGCGATTCATCGGCTGGTAGGGCTGCAGGAAGTTGTACTGCGTCGGATCGTAGATCCGCCGCATGTGTCCCGCCATGCCGAGAATGTGCATCGGGAAGAAGGTGCAGTTGTAGAAGATGAACGTCAGCCAGAAGTGGACCTTGCCCCACCCCTCGCTCATCATCCGGCCGAACATCTTCGGATACCAGAATACGATGGCGCCGAACAGGGCGAACAGGCTGCCGCCGAACAGCACGTAGTGCAGGTGCGCGACGATGAAGTACGTGTCGTGGATGAACATGTCGACCGGCGTCGCCGCCATGTAGATGCCCGACAGTCCGCCGATCACGAACATCGCGACGAATGCCACCGCGTGCAGCATGGGGACGTGGAACCGCAGGTTGCCGCGCCACATCGTCCCCATCCAGTTGAACGTCTTGATGGCGGAGGGGACGGCGATGAGCAGGGTGGACACCATGAACGAGGACCCGAGTGTCGGGTTCATTCCACTCATGAACATGTGGTGGCCCCACACGAGCCAGCCGAGGAACGCGATGCCGACGATCGCGAACACCATCGAGTGGTAGCCGAAGATCGGCTTGCGGCTGCCGTTCGCGATGATGTCCGACACCATGCCCATCGCCGGCAGGATGAGGATGTAGACCTCGGGGTGGCCAAAGAACCAGAACAGGTGCTGCCACAGCAGCGCCTGGCCGCCCACCGCCGGATCGAAGAAGTGCGTCTGCAGGATCTGATCGAACAGCAGCATGATCGCCGCGCCCGACAGCACCGGCAGCGCCAGCAGGCCGAGGATCGCCGTGATGAACAGAGACCACACCGACAGCGGCAGCCGGAACCACGTCATGCCGGGGGCGCGGTTGTTGATGATCGTCGTGATGTAGTTGAGCGATCCGAGAATCGACGACAGGCCGACAAAGATGATCGACACCGACCAGAGCTCCTGGCCCAGCGATGCCCCCGAAAAGTCGTGCCGCGCCGAGAGGGGCGCGTACATAGTCCAGCCGGCGCGGGCGGCGCCGTCGGGCACGAACAGGCTGGACAGCATCACCAGCCCGCCCACCACGAACGACCAGAACGACCACATGTTGATGCGCGGGAACGCCATGTCGTGCGCCCCGATCTTGAGCGGGATCAGGAAGTTGGCGTACACGCCCACGAGCAACGGCATGATGGCGAAGAACACCATGAACGTGCCGTGCATCGTGACCAGCTGGATGTAATACTCGGGAAGGATCACGCCCCCCGGTGCCATGGTCTCGGGCAGGATCCCGCCTCCCGGCATCGGCTGCCCCGGGTAGCCCAGCTGCCAGCGCATCTGCATCGCCAGCAGTCCGCCGATCACCAGAAAGAACAGGCTCACGAACAGGAACTGAATCCCGATGATCTTGTGGTCGGTCGAGAAGATGTACTTCCGGATGAAGCTCCGGTCGTCGTGATGCGCGTGTGTGGTGTGCGCGGTCGCGGCAACGGTCGTCATTGCGAAGCCTCCTGGGCAGCCTGCTTCATCCAGGCGTCGTAGTCTGCCTGCGTGTGCACGAACACCTGCGCCCGCATGCGGTAGTGCCCGAGCCCGCACAATTCAGCGCACCCCAGCTCGTAGTTCCCGGGCACGGTGGCCTCGAACCAAGCGTTGATCTCCATGCCCGGCACGGCATCCTGCTTGACGCGGAACACGGGGACGAAGAACGAATGGATCACGTCCTCGGCGGAGAGGTGCACGACCACCGGACGCCCCACGGGGACGTGCAGCTGGTTGCGGACGGTGAAGTCGTCGCCCGTGCCGAGCTGGCCGTCGGCGCCGGGATACGTGATCTGCCACTCGAACTGCTTCGCATGGATCGCGATCGGATAGGCGTTCGGGGGAACGCTGTGCCGCCCCTTGATGTGCACCCAGTAGTGGTTGCTGATGAGGCCCAGCGCCACCATGGTCACCGCTGGAATGGCGGTCCAGATCACTTCGGCGCGCGTGTTGCCGTGGGTGTAGTAAGCCTTCTGGCCCGGCCGCTGCCGGTACTTCACGATGAACCAAATTAGCCCGACCTCGACGAGCACGAACGCGATCCCCGTGATGATCAGGATCGCCACGAACAGCCCGTCCACCTCCCCGGCGAATGTCGAACCCTGGAGCGGCAGCCACCAACGCATGGACTCTCCTCGGTTAGTTCACTTGGCCGCGAAGCTGAAGTCCGCCGTCTTCGACTCGCTGCCCGCCACCGTTACGGTCGCGGTCTGCGTGCCGTACTTCTCGTGCCACGCTTCGATGGTGTAGGTGCCCGGCGGCAGACCCTTGAGCGTGAAGCTCCCGTCCGCGCCGCTTACGGCGAAGAACGGGTGCGGCAGAACGCCGAGCCACGCGTGCATCCAGCCGTGCACGTTGCACTCGAGCGGCACCATCACTTCGGGAGCCGTGAACGTGCGGTCCGACGTCATGGTGGTGGGCTGGCTGATATTGAACGGCCGGTTCTTCACGCCCTTCGCCTTGATGTTGTGCAGAATGCCGTCGGAGTTCTTGATGGCGAGCGGTTGGCCGACCAAGATGCCGACCACGTGTGGATGGTAGCGGCAGCCGTCCTGGTCGAGGGTCACCGGCCCCGCGGGCGCGGGTGCTTTGTAGCTCGCCGGAAGACCCGACTTCACGTACACGAACACGTTGGCGAGCGTGCCGTTGGCGTTCACGACCACCGTCTCCTCGGTGGGGACCCCCTGGTACTTCGCCTTGCACTTGGGCTCCTCGCCCATGTCGATCTTGGGGTTCGCGGGCTTGGTGCCCGTGAACTTGATCTTCCCTGTGATGGTGGCGCCGTCCGCCGCCGGGGCTGCCGGCTGCGCGGTTGCCCGCATGGACTCCGCGGCCTGCGCCACGCTCGACGACGACCCTTCCCGCCCCTTCCCGCATCCGACGATCGTGATCAAACCGCAAATAACAGGAATCACTGTGCGTCGCATTGTGCCTCCGAAATTGAAACAGCAGATCAAGCGCGCCGCCCCTGAGCCCTCCGCACCACGACGACCCCAAGACCGAGAGCGAGGAGCATGGCCACCAGCGGCGTCACGAACACCCCCGACGGGGTGGGCTGGTCCAGCGCCAGGAAATACCAGGTGCTCACGGCCATCCGCGAGCCGTGTTCCCCGCTGGAGCCGTCCCAGGCAAAGAAGGCGACCGGAATCGCCCGGCCGGCCGCAAGCTGAACTTCGTTGCCCGTATCGGGCGTCGCAAGGGCGCGCGTGAAGACCACGCGCCACTCCCCGTGATCGTACACCGACTGCCCCGTCGGCGCGGCGGCGAGCGTGTCGAATTGGTCGAGCCCCCGGGCCAAACCCGCGACGGCGCGGGGCGGCTGGCTGGTCCAGCGCCACTGGTAGACGGGATCGGTCCCCGTCCCCATGAGGAAGTAGGGCCGTTCCATGCCGTCCACGAGGTGGCGGGGGAACTGCACCGCCAGTTGATCGGGCCAGCGCTCCGCCTTGGGGGGCAGGGAGTCGTCGCTCGCTACCGTCTCGAGCAGCCGCTGCTCGAACCTGAGCCACGCCGTATCGGGGCTCTGCGTCCGGTCGTCCCAGCTTACTCGCAGCGCGAGCGTCGTGCTGTCGTGCACCGCCTGCACCCACACGCCCGACACCGCCGGTCCGAACCAGCGGGACTTGCGGATGATCTGACCCACGAGCGGGAGCCAGTACCGGTCCACGCGTGCCCATGCCGAATCGTCCGGCGAAGCCGGTACCGCCCCGGCGATCTGCGGGGCGTGGATCACGTCGCGCACCTCGGGCGGCGTGGCGGGCGAAAGCGAGCGCACGTACTGCGCCAGGCGCCACAGCTGCTCGTCGGTCAGGAATTTCTGGTCGATCAGTTCCGAGAACGACGGCATCGGCGTACCGTCCAGCCCGGTGCGCAGCCGGTGGTACACATTCTCGACGGTGCTGCCGCCACGGAACTGCCAGCTCTGGTGCAAGTCGGCCGCGAAGATGGGGAAGCCGGCATCGTCCTTGAGCGTCGGCGCCGAGGGACCGTCACCCCGCCCCTGGTCGCCGTGGCACTTGCGGCATCCGATGGAATCGTAAAACAGCCGCCCTTCCTTGAGCGCCGCCGCGCCGCTGCCCGGTGGGCTCGAGAACTTGAGCGCCGCGATATGCTGGCTCGTATCCGCGAAGAACGTCGAGAACGTCTTGAGGTAGGTCATCACGTCGCGCCGCTCGGCGCCGGACAGCCGGCTTTTCCACGCGGGCATCGCGCTCCCGGGGAGCCCTTCGTCGATCGCGCGCATCAGGTCGGCGTCGGTCGGAAGCTGGCCCGAGGCGGTAGTGCGGATCTTGTAGATCGCACCGGTGAAATTGCGGGGACGGGGCAGCATGGCCGCGGCGGCAGTGCCGTCGCCCCCGCCCGTTTCGCCGTGACAGCCGGCGCACCATTGGACGTACACCGCCTTGCCGCGGCTGGTGTCCTGGGCGGCGAGGGAGCGGGGAGCGGGGAGCGGTACGCTCCCGGCGGCCACGAGCAGCGTCACCCGAATCAGGAGTCCGCGCTCAGTCATGACCGGTCCCCGCTCCCTGCTCCCCGCTCTTCTCCCACGTTCTCGGTTTCCACCCGGTCTGGTCGTACAGGAACAGGATCACCGACCAGATCTCGCGCTCGGTAAGGAAGTCTTCCCATTTCGGCATCGCCGAGTTCCAGGGCGTTCCCTCGCGCGGCAGCCCGGGCCCGCCCTTCGCGATCCGCCAGAACACGAAGCTCTCGGTGAGCTGGGCGATCGTCCCGTTGTCCTGAAAGTTGGCGGGCAGCGGGTTGAACCCCGAGGCGTAGTGGCCCAGGCCGTCGAGGTGGTCGCCGTGGCACGGCAGGCAGTTGCGGTAGTACACCTGCTTCCCCTCGGCGAGGTAGGCGGGCAACGAGTCGGCGTGCTGGCGCAACGGGTTCTCGAGCCCCGTGAGCGTGATCGACTTGCCCCGGAACGTGATCTCCGTGGGTGGAGCGGGGTGGATCGACCGCAGGTTGGGAGGCGCCGCGACGGTCGTTTTCACCTGGCCGTAGGCGACGAGGCCGACGAGCACCGTCACGGCGGCGAGCACCCCGGTGCGCACCACCCGGAGACGCCGCTCGACCAGCACGGCATTGATCGGCTCCTTGAAGCGCGTCCAGCGGGCCTCGTTGTCGCTCACGTAGATGAGCACACCCACGAGTGCCGTGACCATGTACTGCAACACGACGCTCTTCGGAACGATGGCGCTTCCGGGCAGTAGCGGCACCACGTAGACAACGACAACGAAGGCGAGGATCAGGATCCCCACCGCCTGCCAGAACGGGTGGTCGGCGTAGCGCCGCACCGCGGGCGGGAGGCTCACTTGTGCGCCGCCAGGAATTGCGCCAGCGCCTCGAGCTGGGAGGCGTTCATCATGGTGCCGAACGTCTTCGGCATGATGCCGGCGAGCTTCTCGTAGCCCTTGGCGATCGAGGACGCGGGATCGAGGATTTTCTTCCGGATCGACTCTGCGTCGCGCCGCGAGCCGACGTGGCTCAGATCGGGCGCGATGATCTGACCCTGCCCGTCGAGCTTGTGACAGGCGAGGCATCCCGCCGCCTGGATGATCGCCTTGGGATCCGTACTCCCTCCGGCGAATGCTGCTGCGCCGCCACCGCCACCGATGTTCCCCGGGGCGACGCCGCCCGGGGCTGCCCCGCCCGCCTGCCTGGCTTTCGCGATGTCGTCCCCGCTCACGTCCACGGTGCCGCCCTGCGCCTCGAGGAACGCGATCACCGACCACACCTGCTCCGGCGAGAGCTGCCGCGTCATCACCGGCATGATCGGTTGATAGCCCTGCACCACGTACGCCGTCGGGTTGTCGAGCGACTCGTACAGGTACTGCTTGCAGGTCTTTCCGGGCTCGCGCTTGCCGCAGCGGGCGCCGATCGCCCCCTGACCCCTCTCGTCGGTGAGGAGATTGGGCGCGCGCGTGCCAAGGCCATGGCAGGTGGGGCAGCCGCCGATCCCGTTGAACACCTTGTCGCCCGCCGCCACGAGCTGTTCGGGCGTGACGTTGGCCCCGAGCGTCAGCGTCTGCGGCACCTCGGACTGGACCTGCGGGATCTTGTTGGCGATCAGGGTATAGAGCGCCAGGGTCCCGAGCACGATCCCGAGGATCTTCGCGTTAGTGACCCACATGCCGGGTCCCCCCTCCACCCTCGTGTTCACCGCCCGAAACGAAGGTGGACTTCTCGGCGAGGCCGCCGAGCCAGAACACGAAACCCACGAGCGACAGGAAGATCAGCACGCACAGGCTGATCATCTTCGCGGCGTAGCCCAGTGCCGGCGTGGCGGCGTACTTGCTCGTGTCCTGCATCACCTGCCAGACGTGCCAGTACTGGCGGATGCCAGAGCGGGCGAAGCCCATGAGCCCCATGAGCCATGTGAACGTCACAGCCAGGATGAACAGGGCGTACTGCGAGCGGGCCGGCATCTTGCCCCAGCGGATCGCGCCGAGCGACTGGGCGCCGCGACCCATGAGGATGTCGATCACCGTGACGCACACGATGCAGCCCAGCACCGCGAGGACCTGATACACGCTGAACCCGATCCGCACGATCGCTTCGACGAAGTAGCCGCGGATGCCGTAGAACAGCACGACCGCGGCCGCGACGGCGAACATCGCGCCCTGGATGATGGTCCCCGTGCGCGCCCACGGCACTACCGGCCGCGTGTTGGCGCGGCGGTACAGCAGGAACGAGAGGAACGTGGTCAGGATCATCAGGTTGACGGCGGTGTTCTTGGCGCTCATCACCCCCAGCGCGCCGAGGAACGGGTGATGCGACCCGCCCATGGCCGCGAGCTCCTTTGAGTCGGCGATCATCGTGTGCGGCGTGCCCCACACGATCGCCCCGAGCACGAGGACGAGCAGCAGGTACTTGGTGTACGGCTGGAACCGCTCGGCGCCCGGGATGCGGCCCATCCCGATCCAGAGGTAATAGTTGCCCGTGAGGAACAGGACCGCGATGAGGAACGCCTGGATGACCCAGAGCCAGCTCATGAAACCGCCCATCATCGTGATGCCCATGGACTGGTCGTACTGGTAGATCTCGCGGCCCAGCCAGTAGCCCGCGAACGGCAGCACGATCAAGGCCGAGATCGCGATGAAGTTGCCGACGTAACCCATCCAGTCGTAGTGGGCGCGCTCCTCGTCGGTCTTCGCGGCGAGGAAGCGATAGCTCGCGTACGCCGCGACGATCGCGCCGCCGAACACGACGTTCGCGATCATCCGGTGCACGTTGACCGGCATCCAGGTGGCGTTGGCGATCGCGTGCCACAGCTTGATCGTGGTGGGGTCGGTGGTGGGCGTGATATCCCGCGGCGGCGACATCATGTACGTCAGCCACGAGTTCGCGATGAACATCACGATCGTGCCCCACAGGTTCAGCAGGATGCCGAGCGTCCAATGGACCAGTTTGGCGCGGCCGTTCTTCCAGCGGTCCCACCCGTAGTAATAGAGGTAGAGGGTGAAGGACTCGCAGAAGAACAGCCCCGCATACACCCACATCGACGGGCCGAAGATCGTCGTCAGGTACGCCCAAAACCTGGCATACAGCGTCGCGAGGAAGAACACCAGCACCGCGCCCCAGATCGCCGTGGCGCTGTAGGCCACGAGCAGGAGCCGGGTGAACTCCTTCGCGAGGCGGTCGTAGCGCTGATCCTTGCCGAAGATCCCGATCGCCTCGGCCACCACGGCGAACATCGGCACGCCGAGCACGAAGGCGGCGAACATCAGGTGCACTTCGGCCGCGATCCACACCGCCGCCCGCGCCCCGATGACGGGAAACTCGCCGTAGGCGTGGGTCGTGTCGGCGGCGGCCTGCACCGCCAGCAGCAGGGGATCGGTCATCCGTTGTCCGTGACGAAGAATGGCCGACGCTTCGAGAAGTCGATCGGCATGGCGCTCCGCACTTCGGCGAGCAGCTCGGGCGTCACCTCCCGCCGCCCCTGGCGGCGCGCGTAGGCCTCCACCCGCTGCATCACCACGCCGCGCACGAACGACGGGATGCGCTCCACGCGCTCGCGCGCCGCGTCGGCCCACACGAGGGCCGGCGCGAAGTCCGCGCCGTACGCGATCTCCCGCGCCGGCGCGATGGGGACCGTGTCGCCCCCCCCCGGCAGCTCGTAGGCGCACGACGGATCGGCGGCGAGCACGTCCCCCTCGAGCGCAAAGGCCCGCGCGCGGCAGCCGCCGCACAACGCGCGGTACTCACACACGCCGCATTTTCCGCCCAGCTTCCCCTCACGCAGGCGGCGGAACAGCGGCGCCGACCGCCAGATGTCGGCGAAGCTCTGCACGCGCAGATCTCCCGCCACCTCCGGCAGGTAGGGGCAAGGAGTCAGCTTGCCATCCGGCGTGATGCGGCAATACTGGGTGCCGCACGGGCAGCGGGTTTCGTAGTTCAGCACCGGCGAGTCGGGATCCAGCTGGTGCACGTGGCGCATGAACTGCGGTGCGCACTTCGCGCGCACCAGCATGCGGCCGCGGTACTCCCGCTGCCAGCGCGCCAGGTCGGCGAGCACCGCCTCGTACTCCGCCGGCGAGAGGTCGCTGAGCGACGCGCCCCGCCCCGTCGCCACCAGGAAGTAGCAGTTGAAGGACACCGCGCCCTGCTCGGCCGACCACGCCGCCAACCGCTCGAGCTCGGCGCGGTTTCCCCTGGTGACGGTCGTCTGGATGATGAAGTCGAGCCGCGCCGCGCGGAGCGGCCGCAGCGCCGCCTGCACGTCCGCGAGCGCGCCGCGCCCGTGCCGGAAGTTGTCGTGATAGGAGGGGCGCAGTGAATCGACGCTCACCGCCACACCGCGCACGCCCGCCTCCGTCAGCCCGGCGATCCGCTCGTCCGTGAGCAGCGTCCCGTTCGTTCCCACCACGACCGTCGCGCCGCTGGCGGACGCATAGTGCGCGATCTCAGTCAGGTCCCGCCGCAGCAGCGGCTCGCCACCGGACAGGATGAGTAGCGGCGCGGGGTTCACGGCGAGCAGCTGGTCCACGATCTCGAGACACGCGCGGGTGTCGAGCTCGAGGGCGGCGCTCTCGCTCGGCCCCGCCGCGATGTAGCAGTGCGCGCACTCGAGGTTACAGCGCCTGGTCAGGTTCCAGGCAACCACGTGCGGGACGTACTGCACGTCAGTCCCCCGCCTGCTCGGCGAGCACCCGTTCCATCGCGGCCTTCGCGTCCTCGGGCTTCACGGCCTTCAAGTCCACCGGGCACTTGCCCATCTGCGCTTCGATGTCCCGGATGGGGCAGCGCGTGACCCCCTGCGCCTTGGCTTCCTCGATGAATGCCCGCATCTCCGGCGTGAGCGGATCGCGCCCCCCTCCCTCCGCTTCCGCCCTGATCTGCTTGGCGCGCAGCTCCTGGAACATCACCATCATGGTGTCGACGTCGAACTCGTCGGCCGCGATCATCGCCTGCTTGTTCTCGTCCATCACGCGCGTGGTCACGCGCCAGATCTCGTGGCCCCGGGAGAACCGCTCCACCGTGTTGCGCGCCAATGGCCGCGCGATGAGCGGGACGAGTTGCAGCCGTTGCCACGCCTCCTCGGTCCAGACGATGGGGTCGGCGGCGGTGCGTGGGCGCCGGCTCACGTTGCCGGTGACCGGGCACTTCACCTCCACCTCGGCCGCGGCGGGCTCGGGGTCGGCGTCATGCCCCTGCACCTTGGTGGCCTTCATCTGCTCCTGCGCCTTCACCTCCGCGAGCACGATCTCTTCCGCCGTCCCGATCCCCATGATCAGCTGCATGTGGGTCGGCAAGAGCTTCCGGATCGCCTCGTCCAGCCATTTGTTCGTGACGGTCGCCCCCCCCGGCGCGCCGTGCGTCTGCTCGAGCACGTACTCCTCCACCGCCCGCCGCGCGATGCCCTGCGCGAACGGCGGCACCCGGAGGATCCGCACTTCGGCTTCGGGCGCCCAGGGGAGCCCGGCCACGCCGTCTTCCTCGATCCAGGGAATGTCCTCGGGACGGATGCCCACCGTCCCCGTCAACAGCGTGTTGCAGGGCACGATCCGGACCAGGTTCTCCGCCTGGCTGCCGAGTTCCGTGCCGTCGATCCGGTGGGCCCCGTGCCGCGCCAGGACCAGCAGCGACGGCTTGATCTCTTCGGCCCACTGCATGATCACCTGGAACGGCTTGCCGACCAGGATCTGCGTCTTGATCGAGACGTCGGGGAATTCCTGGGCCATCACTTCGGCCCGCTTCAGGTTCGCCTGGCAGAGCTTCAGGAGACCCTTGTCGATGATGTTGTTGTGCAGCTCCTCCTGCTCTTCGAATTTGAACACTTTCGAGGCCTGGTAGGACAGCACGTCCTTGATGTTGTGGAACACGACGTGGTGGTACTCGACGTCGAAGGCGCTGCACACGTACAGCGAGCCGCCGAACGCTTGCGCCAGCTCGAGCGCCGCGCGCATCGCCCGGTAGCTGTACGACGATCCGTCCACGCACACCAGGAACCGCCCGCCCGCGAACGGCCGGTCGTCCCGGACGAGCAGCACGTCCTTCTCGATGCCGCGCAGCACCCGCGACACGACGCCACCAAGCTGCGAGTACGCCTGGCGGCCCAGCCCGTGCGCGCCGATCGCGAGCAGGTCGTACTGCCGGCCCGAAGAGCCGGCGAGCCGCACCGCGCTATCCTCGTCCTCGGCGACCAGTCTGCCGTTCTCTGCGACCTTCACATCCGACCGGACCTTGTCGCCGCCGTCGTACCCGGCGGCGCGGTCGGGATCGAAGCCGATCAGCCCCGGCAGGCGGCCCGCGCCGCGGTTCACCTCGTTGACGATCTCTTCGTAATTGATGCCTTCGAGCAGCTGGCGCGTGAGCCGCACACCGGCCGTTTCACAACGCTTCCCCAGCTGGTCGAGGAAGCTGTCGGCGATGAGCTGCAGCCCCTTCTCGATCAGCTTGTCGTGGATCTTGCGCTGCTTCTTGATCTCCTCGGGAGTCTGGAACCGGGCGGGCAGACCGGTCTCGAGCTGGCGGAAGCGGACGTCGTGGAGGCGGGCGGCGTACACATGGTTGCCGGTGATCCGACCGGCGGACTGGTGGCACAGCTCGAGGGCCCGGTCCACGGCCCAATCGGAGTGTGTCGAGTTGTCGACCGGGACGAAGATCTCGCGATACACCGGCACTTCCCCCTCCCTCGTATGGGGCGGGTCGGGCATGCACTCCCCTCACGCCGGGCCCGGGGCAGCCGCCGGGTTCGGAGCCGATGCGCGAGGAAGAGGCTTGTAGTGTATGCCCGACCGTCATGGCGGGCGGAGCCCGCCAGAGTATGCGATTCCGGTGCTCTGTGTGCGGCGAGTATGTCCCCGGCTCCGGGGGCTGTCAAGACGGGTCTACGGGACGATCCGGCTCCCCGACTCGTCGTACACGGTGATCGCGTCCACCGGGCAGGCGTCACACGCGCGCAGCAGGCACTCGCGCGCCACGGCCTCCGGCGCGACGAACACCGCCACCGTGTCCTCGTCCATTTTGAAACCCTCAGGCGCTTCCTTCACGCAATCGCCGAACCCGACGCACTGATCGCGGTCGATCACGATCCGCAGCCCGTGGACCGTCCGCTCGTCGAGGCTCACATTTCCTCCAGTCCCAGCTCGGTCCGCGCCGTGTCCATCACGGCGGGCGTGATCTCGGCGATCCCGCGCTCCCTCGCGTACTCGAGGTAGATCCTTTTCACCATCCCCCGCACGAATCCGGGCACTCGGGCCAAGCGCTCCTGAGCGTCCAGTGACCAGATGGGACCGCTCCCCGCTCCCCGCTCCCCCGGCTCCTCGAACGCGTCCGGTTTCCCGGTGGCAACCATGCCCCGTACCATCTCGAGCGGCTGCTCCTCGATGGTCCGCCCGCCGATCTTGACGCCGAGCGACGCGACCAGCTGGGTCTCCATCGGGTTCGTGAGCAGGGCGACCGCGCGGCCGCAGCGGGGGCACCGGAACGCAGCCGCCAGCGTGCCGTCGCCGGGAAGTTGACGTTCTTCGAATACCATCTGCCGATCGCATTCGACGCAGAGGAACTTCACAACCGCCTCGCCAGCGCTTCCCAGGTTGCGGGGGCCGGGTGCCACGGGATGCTCGCGAGCACCGGGATTCCGAACTCGGCCGCGAGGTCATCGCCCGCAGTTCCCGCGAACGCGCCGCCGGCCATGTTCTCGATGATCCCGATGAGCGTCGAGCCGCGCTCCGCGGCAAATCGCATCGCCCGCCGCACCGCGTCGCGAGACTCGGGCGTCGGGATCGTGACCGTGAGGACCGCGGGCGGGACCGGCAGGAGCTCGGCGAGCTCCACGAACCGCTGCATCCCGGGGGGCAGATCGATCAACAGGTGGTCGAGCGCGCCCCACGCGACGTCCCCCAGGAACTCCCGCAGCGCGGCGGCCTCGAGCGTCCCGCGCCACACGTAGCTCTCGGCTTCGGGCCCGCGGAAGGCGAGCGGCCGCCCGTCCTCGAGCAGCTGGTCCATCGAGATCAGCTTGACCCCGTCTGTGCCCGCTGCGGGCAGCACCGCGTCGCCCTCGATGCGCAGCCGCTCCTCGCGCGCCTCGAGCAGCCGCGCCGCGGTCGGCCCGTTGAAGTCCGCGTCCAGGACGCCCGTGACCCGGCCCGCCCGTGCCAGCGCCCGGGCGAGCCCGGCGGTCACAAAGCTCTTCCCGACCCCGCCCTTGCCGCTCATCACGGCCACCACCCGCCGCACGGCGGCCAGTCGCCCGGCCACGCGACGGCGCTGCACCGCGATCTGCTGGGCGAGCCCGGAGCGGTCGGGCTCGTTGAGCTCGTGGTAGGTCCGGATGTTGAGGGGCATCGCGCAAAGATGGCGTCGCGGGCTGGGACCGTCTAGCTTCCCCGTTTGCCATGATCGATGAGCTCAAGCAGAGGCTCCAGGCCGAGGTCGAGCGCCTGAACCACGAGATCAACTTCGTGCTGCCGAAGGAGATCGAGCGGGCACGCGCCCACGGCGACCTGCGCGAGAACTCGGAGTACAAGGCGGCGCTCGAGCGGCAGCAGTTCGTCACGTCCCGGCTCAGTCACCTGCGGTTGCGACTCTCCAAGCTGTCGAGCGTGCGGGAGGCCGACATCCCGCGCGATCGCGTGGGGTTCGGCTCCCACGTCAAAGTGCAGGATCTCGACACGAAAAAGAGGGAGGCCTACGCGTTGACGCTCGGCGAGTTCATCGAGGGCGACGACGACGGCGCCGAGATGCCGGTCTCGATGGCGTCGCCCCTGGGCAAGGCGCTGCTCGGGGCGAAGGTGGGCCAGACGGTGACGATCGCCCTGCCGATGGGGAAGCGACGGCTCAAGGTGGTGGCGCTCGAGACGGTGCACGACCTCGCGGAGAAGCGCGGCTAGAGCATGCGATGGAACACGATCGGGCCGCTCGGGCTCGCCGACCCCGCCCGCGGCTCGATGCTCATGGCGGCGCCCATCACCCGGCCGCCGGCCCGGGGCATCTCGAGAGCCATCACCATCGGACGGTAATCGTTCATGGGCATCACCGCCGCCGTTGCCATCCCCGTCTCGGTGATGAACCACAGCTGATACGCCTGGTCCCGCGCGTTGGGGGCGAGGCCGTCACACCGCACCAGCCAGCGGTGCCGCACGCTGTCCGCGAAGATCGTGACCGCACCCACCCGACCGCCGGTCGACACCGGAATCTGGAGCAGCTGGGTGCCAGCCCCGTGGATGAACGTACCGACGGTGTCTTCGAGCGCCTGGACCCGAGAGGCGAGCCGGTCGCGCTCCTGCGTGAGCGCGTCGATGGTGCGATGGGCCCACCAGCCGGCGCCGCCGACACCCGCCACCAACAGGGCCGCAGCGGCGAGCGGCCAGCGCTGGCGTCGCGCCACAGCGCGCGCCAGCACGCGCCCCTTGAGTTCGGGGCGCGGCGTCTGCGGCGCAGCCAGCATGCCCAGCCAGTCGGTCATTCGAGCCAATCCTTGAGGTGTCGCAGCCCGCCCGTCAGCTTCTGCTGCGCTGTGCGCAGCCGCGTCTTCACCGTGCCGAGCGGCTGTTTGAGCCGCTGGGCGATCTCGCGGTGGGACAACCCCTCGAAGTACGAGAGCATCACCACGCGTCGCTGGTCCTCGGGGAGCGCCGCCAGCGCGCGGTGCACCTCGCGATGCAGCGGCCAGCCCGGCACCGCGGCCTCGTGCGGCGCGGCCGCTCCCGGCTCCACCGGCTCCGCCGCCTGTGCCTGCTCCAACCGCTCCGCCTTCCGCCACCAGCGCCGCCGGCGCCGCAGCGCGTCGAGCGCCCTGTTACGCGCGATCGACAGGATCCACGGCACCAGCGGCCCGCGCCGGGCGTCGTGCTGGTCCACGTGCCGCCACACCTGCACGAACACGTCGCCGACGACCTCTTCGGCCTCATCTTCATCCCGCAAGATCCGGAGCGCGAGCCCGAGGACCCACGGCGCCATGACGTCGTACAGCTCACCCAGCGCCCGCTCGTCCCGCGCCCGGAGTCGACGCGCGAGCGAGCTTGCTTCCTCTTGACTAAGACGTTTCGGCGAGGTCACTTAGATTCCCATTGTAGCAGCGAACCGGGGCGCGTCCAGTCCCGGTCGGCTATCTTCAAGACTTGCGCGATGTCCGATCTCGACGCTCGCGGCTCACACGCAGTAGAACAGAGGGGGTCCGATGGCGGTTCGCGACGCGGGTGACGACGAAAGCTTCTCGTTCGAGGCGTTCACCCGTCACCCCTTCTTCACCGAGGTCAACCGGTGGATCGTGGAGCGGGTCATCTGCCCCGGCCGGCGCAAGATCGTCGACCTGGGGTGCGGCCCCGGGGCGGTCACGAAGCTCATTCTCGAGCGGCTGGGTGACGCGCGCAACGCCGAGGTGATCGGCATCGACCCCTCTCCTTCGGCCATTTCCAAGGCGCGGGCGGCGATCCACTCCAAGGTGGTCGAGTTCATCGAAGGCAGCGCCGAATGGGTGTCGCGGCTCGTATCGTCGGCGGACGCGGTCGTATTCCTGAACGCCATTCACCTGGTTCCCAACAAGGCGCAGGTCATCGCGGAGATCCGCAAGACGCTCAAGCAGGGTGGCGTGTTCGCGTTCAATACGACCTTCTTCAACGGCGCCTACGTGGAGGGCACGGCGGGGTTCTGGCGCCGCTGGATCGTGCGCGCGGTCCAGGTGCTGCGCGAGCGGGGGCTCGACGTCCAGCATTCGGCGCACGCGGTGGCGCGGCAGTTCCTCACCGCCAACGAGTACGCCGATCTCTGCGTCCAGGCGGGGTTCTCCCGGCCGTCGATCGACCTCGTGCAGATCGAAATGACGCCGGAAAGCATGCGCGACATCGGCCACTTCTCGCTGTTCATCGAAGGCGCGCTACCCGGCGTACCGCTCGCAGAAGGCTCGGCGGCGCTGGAGCAGGGGTTGGAGCGGGCGATGGACGAGACCGGCGTGCGCAAGGTGCCGCGCAACTGGCTGGAGTGCGTGGCGACCGCGGCCTAACCGGCGTCGAGCACGAATTCGAGGCGGTGGTGCGCGGCGCGGAGCGCCGCGTCCACCGCCTCCGGCGTTTCCCCCCGCGCGAAAATGAACCCCGGGTAGCGTGACCCCTCGGGCCACGGCACGAGCGTCTGGCCGGTGTGCGCGGTGATCTCCACACTTTCCACGAGTGGCACG
The DNA here is from genome assembly GCA_041482275.1 of Gemmatimonadota bacterium. GTDB lineage: Bacteria > Gemmatimonadota > Gemmatimonadetes > Gemmatimonadales > GWC2-71-9 > AG41. Next base: position 25,511 of record JBGPDL010000010.1, read on the forward strand.
GCGCCGGCCGCTTTGACACCCCGCACTTCCCGCAAGACTCCCGCTCCGGGAATGGGGATCATCATCACGCCGGACGCCTGTGTGTCGCGCTCGAGGGACGGGATGGGCATGCCGAGCGCGTGTCGAATGACGATCTCCTCGAGCGACAACCAACCCGTCCCCCGCCCCGCGTCCCGCGTCCCGAACCGCAACGCGGAGCTGCACCGCCCCCCGATCGGCCGGGCGGCGAGTTCGATCAGCCACGGCCCCCGCTCGTTCCAGCGCAGCTCGGCGTGCACGGGTCCCTCCGAGAGACCGAGCGCGCCGGCGGCACGCTGCGCGCACACGGCAATCTTCTGCTGGGCGCTCTGCGACAGCCGGGAAGGTGTGAGGTAGATCGTCTCCTCGAAAAACGGACCGTCCAGCGGATCGGGCTTGTCGAACAGCGCAAGCACGCGCAGCTCGCCACCGACGAGCAGACCCTCGAGCGCGTGCTCGCTCCCGGGAACGAACGCTTCCACGAGTACGGAGCGTGCGGGCTCCCCGCAGGCGGCGTCCGGCTCGGCCAGAATGCGGCGCACCCGCTCGAACGCCGCCACGAACTCGCCCGGCGTGTCGGCGCGGATCACGCCGCGGCTGGCAGACAGCCGCAACGGCTTCAGCACGCTGGGGAATGCCGTTCGTTCGGCGAGACGGTTCGGATCCTGGTCCAGCCGGTGGAGCGCGAAGGCCGGCACGGGCAGGCCGGCCGCTGCGAGCAGCATGCGCTGCTCGTGCTTGTCGCGCGCGGCGCGTGCGGCGGCGGTCGGGTTTCCGCGGAGGCTGAGCGCCGCCGCAATCGCCGCGGCCGCGACCGCCGTGTCGTCGTCCACGCCCACGACGCCGCGCAGCGGGTGCCCGCGCGCGAAGGCGCGCGCCTGCTCCACGACACGATCGGGGTACGGGAGATCGAGCGTGATGAGCCCGGCGGGGTTCGCGTCCTGGAACGCGCTCGGCTGCTCGGAGGCGACCGTCAGTTCGACGCCGAGCCGCCGCGCCGCGTCCACGAACGCGGCCGTGCGGTACGTGGCAGTGGGGAGGAGCAGCAGCAGCCGGGGGGGTACGGGCAGACTACTTCTTGGCGGCGGCGAAGTACGGGTTCGAGCCCGCGGTGTGATCGGTGATGTCGACGATACCCTTCACTTCCGGCACGTGCTGGTGCAACATCGCTTCGATGCCCTGCCGCAGGGTCACGTCCGCCATCCCGCAGCCCTGGCACCCGCCGGCCATGCGGACCATCACGACGGCGTCCTGCACGTCGATCAGCTCCACCCGGCCGCCGTGCCGGGCGACCATCGGGTTCACGTCGGTCTCGAACAGGTTCGCGACGCGCCCGTACAACACGTCGTCGTCGGAGGCGCCCGCCGCCGCGGCTGCCAGCTTCGGTGCGACGGCCGAGTAGCCGCTCGCCAGCGCGGCGCGGATCGCCTCACCCACCGCCTTGCCGACCACGGGCCACGCCGCGGTGCTGCGCTTCACCACGGTGACGAGATTCCCCGACACGACCACTTCCGCGACGTCCGCTCCGGGGATCGCGAAAATCGCCTCCACCAGCGGCGAGCCCTGCGCCTCCTCGGCGGAGACGAAGCGCCGCGCGCCGCCCGGGTGCAGCGGCTCGCTCACGAGAAACTTGCAGCGACCGTTGTCGATCGGCTCCGCGGTGATGCGGACGTCGGCGGGGTTCACAGGGGAAAGTTAACGCGCCGTCCCGGTGGACGCTGGCACGGGCCGCAGCTGCCGCGCCGCCTGCACCATGTTGCGGAGCGACGGCAACGTCTCCTCCCAGCCGCGGGTCTTGAGACCGCAGTCGGGATTCACCCAAATCTGCCGGTCGCCGAGCACTTCCTGCATGCGCTTCAACGCCTGCACGATCTCGGCGGTGCTGGGCACCCGTGGCGAGTGGATGTCGTACACACCGGGTCCGATCTCGTTGGGGTAGCGGTACTCCTTGAACCCCTCCAGCAGCTCCGACCCCGAGCGCGCGTTCTCGATCGAGATCACGTCGGCGTCCATCTTCTCGATCACTCGGATCACATCGTTGAACTCGCTGTAACACATATGGGTGTGGATCTGGGTCGCGTCCGAGACGCTCGCCGTCGCCAGCCGGAACGCGTTCACCGCCCACTCGAGGTAGGCGGGCCACTCGGCCCGCCGCAGCGGCAGGCCTTCCCGCAGCGCGGGCTCGTCGATCTGGATCACACGGATTCCCGCCGCCTCCAGGTCCTTCACTTCGTCGCGAATCGCCAGCGCCAGCTGCTTCGCGGTCTCGGCGCGCGGTTGATCGTCGCGCACAAAGGACCACTGCAGGATGGTCACCGGACCTGTCAGCATCCCCTTCACGGGGCGCGCCGTCTTGGACTGTGCGAACGTGCTCCAGCGGACCGTCATTGCCTTGGCGCGCGACACGTCCCCGAAGATGATCGGTGGCTTCACGTAGCGGCTGCCGTAGGACTGCACCCAGCCCTGCTCGGTGAACGCGAACCCGTCCAGCTGCTCGCCGAAGTACTCCACCATGTCGTTCCGCTCGAACTCGCCGTGCACCAGTATGTCGAGCCCGAGCTCCTCCTGGAGCTTCAGCGTACGCGTGATCTGCTCGGCGATGAACGCATCGTACTCGGCGGGGGCCATTTTGCCGTCGTGCAGCTTCTTCCGGGCGGCGCGCACCTCGGCGGTCTGCGGGAACGAGCCGATGGTCGTCGTGGGAAAGAGCGGCAGCCGCAGCTGTTTCTTGCGGCGCTCCGCGTGCTGCGCCGCGCGCCGCATGTCGTGCTCCATCACGCCCCGGGCGCGCTGCTTGACCGCAGGATTGTGGATGCGCCGGGAAGTGCGGCGCCCGGCGAGCGCGCGGGCGTTCGCGTCGAACTGCGCCGCCACGCTCTCCCGTCCCTCCCGCAAGGCCCGCGTGAGGGTCGCCACCTCGACGAGCTTCTGCTTCGCGAACGCCAACCAACCCTTGAGCTCCGTGTCGAGCCGGGGCTCGCGATCGAGGTCGATCGGCACGTGCAGCAGCGAGCACGACGGCGCCACCCACAGCTGCGCCGCGCCGGCGCGCTCGATCGCGTCCTCGAGCAGGCGCAGCGCCGCTCCGAGGTCCGCCTTCCAGATGTTCCGCCCGTCGATCACGCCGAGCGACAGCACCTTGCCTTCGCGGCCGCCGCCCGCCGGCCAGCTGTGCAGGAGCGCGTCGAGCCCGCTCGCCGTGCGTACCGCATCGACGTGCAGCCCGGCCACCGGCAGCTCCAGCGCCGTCGCCAGGTTGTCTTCGAGGGCGGCGAAATACGTCGCAACGAGGATCTTGATCTTGGGTGCCCGCTCGGCGAGGAACTGGTAGGCGCGCACGAACGCGGCGCGCTCGGCCGGCGTCCGGTCGAGGGCGAGACAAGGCTCGTCCAGCTGGACCCACGTCGCCCCTGCGGCGGCGAGGCGCGCCAACACGTCGGCGTACACCGGCAGGAGCGCGTCGAGCAGCGTCAGGCGGTCGAAGCGCGCCGTCCGCGCCTTGCCCAGGAGCAGAAACGTCACCGGCCCGATCAGCACCGGCTTCGTCTCGACGCCGAGCGCCTTCGCTTCCTGGAACTCGTCCACCGGCTTGGCGGACGAGAGTCGGAACGCCTGCGCCGGCTCGAACTCCGGCACGATGTAGTGGTAGTTCGTGTCGAACCACTTCGTCATTTCCATCGCCGTCAGGTCGCGCCCGCCCGACTGCACCCCGCGCGCCATCGCGAAATACGTGTCGATGTCCACCGGCCCACCCGTCCAGCCGTAGCGCTTAGGCACGGCGCCCACCAGCGCACACGTGTCCAGCACGCGGTCGTAGAACGAGAAGTCATTCGACGGGATGAGATCGATCCCGGCGTCCTGCTGCAGCCGCCAATGGCGCGCCCGCAGCTCGACGCCGGTCTTGAGCAGGTCCGGCAGGGAAACCTTGCCGCTCCAATAGCCCTCGGTGGCGCGTTTCAGCTCGCGGGCCACTCCGAGAGGCGGAAAACCAAGATTGTGGGAGATGGGCATAGGGTGTGGAATCTACCTACGCCCGGGGCTCGGGGTAGCGCGCCCGGCCGGCCCGTCTCAGGGCTTGTGGGGGTTCGGCGGCTTGTGAGGGTGGGTCTGCCCCGGCGGCACCCAGCCGGGAGCGCGACCCGGCGGTGAGCCGCCCGCCGCGCGGTTGAGACCCGCGGCTGCCTGGGCTGGCGTCGCCCCACGCGCCACGCCCGCCTGCACCTGTCCGGGCAACCCGAGCAGGTCGCCCGGCGCCCGGCCCGCGCTGATCACCCCCAGCACCAACGTAAGCGCCTGCTTCGGAGGCACGCCGAGGGCAGCCAGCGTCGCCGCCACGCGGAGGGTGAGCGCCGGATCGTACGGCGGCCGACTGGCTAGCACCAAGGCGCGCACTTGGCCGGTGCTCAGCCCGGCGTTGAGTGCGTCCGCCCCTCCCTCCACCACGTCAGTGCCCGGCGCCGCGATGTCGGCGCCTCGCAGCGCGTCCGCTGCCTCGGCGAGGCGCGCCGCGACGGCGCGCACGGCCGCGATCACGCGGTCGGCCGGGACCCCCTTCGCCCCACCCTCGATGGCCTTCTGAACCAACGGCTCGACGGGCAGGCCGCGGGCCGCGGCGTCCGCCGCGATCCCCCGGACGGCCTGCCGCACTTCGGGCGCCACCCGCCCATCGAGGCGCGCCGCCACGTCCTGCGCGGTGAGTCCCGTCGGCACCACCGCGCCAAGAACGAGCGCCAGCGCGAGCCCCGCGGCTCTCACAGGACGCGCGCCCCCGGCGCCGTCACGGCCACCAGGCTGTTGCGGCGACCGAAGCCGTCGTCCACCGCCGGGGCCGCCGGATCCACCACCCAGCGCGCTCCATCCACCACGAACGCGTACTGATGCTGACCCACCGGCAGGGCGAGCGTCGTCGTCCACACGCCGCTCGTGCCCGCGGGGACGAGCAACGCCGCGCTGCGATCCCACTGATTGAAGTTGCCCGCCACCGCGACGCGATGGGCGCCGGGCGCGTACAACACGAAACGCACAAATACCGAGTCACGTGCTACGACCCGCGCTTCGCCACCCGTGCCCGGTTCCGGGGCGGCGGCCGGGCGGGACAGCAGCAGGACCAGCGCCGCGGCTGCGGCGAGCGCGCCGCCCCATACCGCCCAGGGGCGCACCCGCAGCCGGACCTGCACGTCTCGGGGCGTATTCAGCCACCGCCACGCCCGTCGTCCGTGGGCGGCGGCGTGACGGCGCACGGCCGCCATCACGCGCTGCTCGAACTCCGGCGAGAACGCGACCGCCGTGCGGTCCACCGCTCCGACCAAGCGCAGCGCCTCCTCGCCCTCGGCATGGAGCTCGGGCGGCAGCTCGGCCAGCGACAGCTCGCCGCCCAGCACCCGCTTCACCAGCGGATGGTAGCCTGTGTTCATACGTGCTCCTTCATCAACACCCGCAGCCGGTCGTATGCCCGATGCATGCGCATCTTGAGCGACGCAACCGTGGCGCCGGTGAGCTGCCCGATCTCCTCGTATGCCAGTCCTTCCACGTGCTTCATCACAAACACCTCGCGCTGCTCCGGGGTCAAACGCTCGAGCGCCCGTTTCAGCGCCCGCATCCGCTCGGCGTCTTCGTAGACGCCGTCCGGCCGATCGGGAGCCGCTATGCGATCATCCCCGGGCTCGAGTGGCCGCCCTTCGCGCTGCTGCCGCCGCCGCTCCGCGAAGCAGCGGTTCCGCAGGATCAGGAACAGCCACCCCGCAAACTTGTCCGGCTCGCGGCAGTCCGCCAGCCGGTCAAACGCGCGCACCATAGCGTCCTGTACTGCGTCTTCCGCCACGTCGGCGGAGCCCAGCATGCGGGACGCGTACCGCGCGTAGCGATCGCGGTATCGCCGCACCAGCACCGCGTAGCGCTCCACGTCGCCCGCCAGCACCGCCCGCACGACTTCGGCGTCCGTCGCCTCGCCCTCGAGACCCAACCGAGCCCTCACCGCCGGAAGTTATGCAGGTGATGCTAGGGGACCGGGGCGTTGCGGGCAACCGATCCCACGCATAAAGAGTCGCAACCCGCAACCGGGGTAACGGCCTGCCCGGGAGGCACTTCCGGCGGCAACCGTTACCTGATCTGGGGTTCGACGCTCTTCATGACGTCATGAAGGCCCGAGCCAATGGAGCTCGCCCGCCAGGTGGACGTCATATCACGATCTTGGAGGAGGTTGGATGATGAGCAAGCTTCTCGGGCTGGCGGTGGCACTCGCGCTGCCGACGATGCTGGCGGCGCAGCAGCCGCAGATCCCCAACGAGCACGCGTCCGACCAAGGCAAGGCTATGGTCGCGCTGCACTCCCAAGGTGCCGCACACCGCGCGACGCACCGCCGGGGAGAGGCCGTACCGGTCGCGCCGACGCGCAACCCCAACGCGGCGACTCCGGCCATCCGCGCCACGCCCGCGGTTCCCGGGCACGGGGTGACTCCGACCATCCCGGCCCACCGTGCCACGCCGGCAGTGCCGGCTCACAAGGGTGGCCAGTCGGGCAATCACCGCCCGTAACGGCGGGCAACATTCTCGACCAGTGGCGTAGGGGCGCGGCGTGCCGCGCCCCTACGTGTTTCCCACCTGTTCCTTCTTCCCGCGCGACGTAGCTTTCGCACCCGTGACGCGGGGAACGTTGGCGCTGCTGGTCGCGGCGGGCGTCGCTGCCGCACCCGCGGTGGCACAGATCGACGCGTCCGTCGGGTTGGGGGTCGGCACCGTGCGGTATCCCGGCGGAGCAAGCTTCGGCTCGGCCGTCCTCTCTCCTGCCTTCCGCTACGCTTCCCCCGCTTTCGCGATCGACGTCTCAGGCGCGGTCGCTTCCTTGCCCGGCTCGGTGTGGTCGAGCCAGGCCCGGGCGAGCTTCTGGGGGGTGACGCAACCACTGGCGGGTGCGCTGCGGCTCGGCGGCGAAGCGACTCTTGCCGGCACGACGCTCAGCGACGATGGGTCGACCGGGGCGGCGCACGGCATGGCGGAGCTGCTCTGGTCCGCGGCCGCGGGGGGAGTCGGCGTCGGCGCGGGGCCCTCGACGGGGTTGATCTCAGGTGGGCTGCCCGTCGTGGCGCTCCACACCCGCGCGCGCGCCTGGTGGCGTCCTGGAGATGCTCCCGGCGCTCCGGACCTGCAACTCGCCCTCGAGCCCACCCGATTTCCCGACGGCTGGTTCACGGACGCGAGCGTTGGTGCGACGCTCGAGCACGGCCGGGCGGTGGTCTCGGTTTCGATCGCCGGCCGGATCGCGGCGGCGCACGGGTCCAAGGCGGCCGGAAGCGTTTCGCTGCAGTGGTTCGTCGCACCCAGGGTGTCGGTCGAGCTAGGGGGCGGGAGCAGTCTCAACGATCCCTATCAGGATCTGCCGCGCGCCGGCTTCATCAGCCTGGGCGTTCGACTGCACCGCTCGCCTCGCCCTGCCGTCGGGGACGCGCCCGCGATGAAGTTGAGTCCCTTGGTGGCCGAGATACGCGGGGACAGCGTGGTGGTGCGGTTCCGGATGCCCGGTGCCCGCTCGGTGGCCATCGCCGGCGATTGGAACGGCTGGGAGCAGGTGGCGTTGCGGCCGCTGGGAGACGACGTGTGGGAGAAGACCCTCGCCCTGCGGCGCGGTATCTATCACTTCAACCTGCTGGTGGACTGGTCCGACTGGGTGGTGCCGAACGGGGTGGCGACGGTTTCCGACGGGCTGGGCGGGATGGTGGCCGTGCTCGTCGTGCCTTAGTGTAGTGGGTCCCTCTCACCGGGGTGCGCTATGGGCAGGATCAACTGGGGTCGGGTCGTGCTGGGCGGGTTGCTGGCGGGGGTGGTGCTGAACGTCGTGGATTGGCTCTTGTACGGCGTGTTGCTGAAGCAGGATTTCGCCGCGGCGATGCAAGCGCTCGGCAAGCAACCGAACGCGATGGACAGTCTGGTGCTGTTGTTCGTAGCGCTGGACTTCGTCTACGGCATCGGATTGCTGTGGGTGTACGCGGCGATCCGGCCGCGCTTCGGCCCGGGGGCGAAGACGGCGGTAATCGCGGGCGTCGCAGTGTGGTTCTTCATCGGATTGCTGCACGCGCTCGGCGAGGCGCCGATGGGGCTGTTTCCGCAGCGGCTTTACATGATCGGAACGATCGTGGCGTTGATTCAGTACGCGGTCGCAGGGGCGGTGGGGGCGTCGATCTACAAGGAAGTTTAGGTATGAGAAAAAATGAGGGGCGCAGCGTGCTGCGCCCCTCTTCTCATCTAGCCGCAGCGCTGCCTCAAGGATTAAGCGGCGTGCATGTGATGATGTCTCCGATCGTCGTGGACGGCAGGTTGCGGGCGTCACACTCCGGCGCCGGCACCGGCATCACCTCGGGTACGTTCCCTCCGGCCACCGCCGCCGGAATGGTGGCGAGCAAGCCGAAGCGCCGGGCATCGATCCAGCGCGTGCCCTGCTCCCACAACAGGGAGAACCGCCGCTCGTAGAGGAGCGCGGTGATGAACGCCGCGTCGGTCGACGCGGGCGTGACGGTCGTCGGGGGAAGCAGGCCCGAGTTCGTACGCACGAGATCGAGATCGATGACCGCCTGCGCTTTGGCGCCCGTGAACCAGCCCGCCTCGGCCCGCAGTAGCAACAGCTCCTCGTCTTTGATGATCGGAATCGGGTGACCGGCGTCCGCTGCACCGTTGGTGAAGTACAGGGTGAACTTCAGTTCGCCCGGAATCGCGATGCCCCCGAGGATCTGGACAACCTCGGCCGAGTCGATCTTGGAGAGCACCCGTCGATCCTTCAAGCCGTTCGTCTGCGTGTCCGCGTCGGCGATGTTGTTCGGCAGGGCGAAATACGTCGCGGCGTCCAGTGGCTCCGACAGGCCGTTGGTCTGGTCACCCCCGTCGGTGGAAAAGTCGAGGAGCGCGCCCGACTGGAAGTCCGCCGGCACGGTGCTCAGGAACGACTGACCCAGGTCGGCGAGGGCCGCCCCATAGCAGGTGGCCGGCGTCCCGCCGCAGCCGTTCAGCGCCGTGGCCCGCAGCACGTTGGCCTTGGCCGATAGGGCGCGGTTGAACTTGATGAAGTCGGCGGGCGTAGCAAAGTCGGCGAGTCCCGGCGGGATCGGAAACGGGAAGTTGTTCGAGCCGGCCGCGGTGAGGTCGGTCTGCGCAGAGTCCAGCAGGCCGAGAATGTATCCGTAGACGCTGTCCTCGGTGACCCACGGCGCGGGACCCTGATCGACGGTGCGGTCCACGTCCACCGGCGCGCCGAGCTGCGCGCGCGTTTCGATCACGTACAGGAAGGCCAGCGCCTTGTAGGTATTCGCCATGCCACGCGACGCCGCGCGTTCCGCGTCGCTCAGGAGGTCGGGGCCCGACAGGTTGACGTTGTTCGCGAGCGCGTGGAGATAGATGTTGGCGGTGCGGATGCTCTGATAGCGGTCGAGCCACTGCGTGCCGCCGAAGGAGCCACCCCCCTGCACGGGACCGAAGAAAGGCTCCGCGTAGTCGGGCTGGTTGTTGCCCAAGAGGTTGATACCTTCCCGCCCCATGGACCCCAGCCGCCAGATGAAACTCTCCATGCCGGTGCGGGCGCTGGACATGGCGCCGGTCGCGGCGGCGTTGAGCTTGTCGCGCGTCGGGTTGCCAAGCAGATCGCCGAGCGTCGGCTGATTGGTGTTGAGGATGTCGAAGTTGCAGGCAGCCAGAACGAGGAGACCGGCCGCGATCGCGAAATGTCTCGTGCGCATGGTCAGAACCCCGCCTGAATGGTGAAGAAGAACTGCCGCGCCGGTGGATAGGGCCCGAGGTCGATGTTCCGGGTGATGGCCTGGGAGCCGTAGTTCGAGACCTCAGGGTCGTACCCGGTGTAGTGCGTCTTGGTGATGAGGTTCACGCCTTCCACGCTGACCCGCGCCGACCTGGCCCCGAACAAGTTGGCCAAATGATCGGGGAGATCGAGAGAAATGCTCGCGTTGCGGAGCTTCAAGAACGACGTGGACTCCACGAATGGGCGCGCATCGCCCGTGTTGTTGCAGGCATCGTATCCCGCCTGCCCTCGGGGAGTCGAGAAGTCGGGGGCGAGGCCGTTGCAATCGTACAGCGACAGCGTCTGGTTTTGGGCCACGCCGCCGTACTGCCAGTCCAACATGAAGGACATCGTCACGCGGTGATACGTGAACTGGTTCGTGGCCGACCAGCGGAACTTTGGATTCGCCTGGCCGAGCGAGATGGTATTGCCGAGATCGTCCACGCCGATGATCTGGGTGATCGGCCGGCCGACCTGGACGAAGAACTCACCGTACGACAGACCGTACCCCGCGTTGGCTGGCCGGAAGCCGGTGGCGCCGCCGGGGAGGTTCAGCTCGAGCACCCGGTTCCTGATGCTCGTGAAGGTCGTCCGGAACAGCCAATCGAAGTGCTCGCCGCGCACCGGGGTGATTCCGGCGGCGATCTCGATCCCTTCGTTCTTGATCTTGCCGCCGTTCAGGAATTGCAGGCCGAATCCCGTGGACGGCGCGGGAGTGACCGGCACGAGCAGATCGCTGGTGCGGCGCTGGAACAGGGTCACCTCGACATTGGCCCGGCCCTGCAGCAGGCTCGCGTCCACGCCGCCCTCGATCTCCCGCGTGCGCTCCGGCCGAATGTCCGGAGCACCGGCGATGTTGCCGACGACGGTGCCGACGTGGCCCCCGATCACCTGGCCGCCCTGGAGCGTCGTGAACTTCTGGCCGAACAGCGGCTGGTTGCCGGTCTCGCCGTAGGCCACGCGCAGCTTGACGTCGCTCCCCTCGCCGAGCAGGTCGGGGAAGCGGTACGAGCCCGCCGCCTTCGGGAAGAAATAGAACTTGTTCACGTCGCCGTTGGCGCTCGACCGCTCGGCGCGTGCGCCGGCGGACAGCAAGAGCCGATCATGCATGCCCAGCCACTCTTCCTGCGCATACAGGCCGACGGTCCGCTCGTGGGTAAGCTCCTCGAACGCCTGCAACACCGAGCCCTGGTTGACGTTCTGCTGGCCCGGAAGGAGTCCGTTCGCCGTGATCCGCGCCCGGCTGACCTGGCGATCCTCCCATTGCAAGCCGGCGGACGTCGTGGTCTTGAAGCTGCCGCTCGTCGCCGTGTAGGTGTGGATGGCATTCAGGTTCCAGTTCGTGAACCGGCTGTCCGCATTTCCCAGCGTGGACACGCCGGGGTTGGTCTGGCTCGCCTGGAAGTAGAGCTCCGGCGGCGCGAACACTTCGTTCTTCTGGTTGAAGAAGTCGATCCCGCCTGCCCCCACGAGCTTCAGGGTGTTGTTGGTGGTCGCGATTGCCTGGTAGGTGGCGGTGAGTCCGCCGGTGAAGCGCGATGCAGTCTCGTTGTTCTTGCCGAGCGCGATGTTCTGCAGCGGATTCGCCTGCGAATACGTGATCGAGGGCTGCGGGAACGCCCCGTTCACCGGGGTGATCGAAATGAAACCGGGTATGTAGGCGAGCGCATAGGTGATGCTGGCGCCGTTGTTATCGTTGTTCGTGAACCCGCGCTGCGTGTTGGTGTGATTGAACGCCGAGGTGAAGGACACGCTGAACCGGTCCGAAAACGCCTGGTCCAGGTTGGCCCGCAGCGTCTGACGCTGGAACCCCGTGTTGGCAATAATCCCGCCATCACCCTTCACGTTGCCCGACAGGAAGTAGCGCGTATCTCCAGAGCCGCCCGATACGTCGAGCTGCGTCTCGTGGTTGATCGGCTTCTCGCCCGCGACGTCCCGCAGGTGATCGTAGGTCGGCAGCACTCCGTTCACTTCGTACGATCTGACCAGGGCGCTGTCCCCGAACAGGTCGAAGGCCGCGGTCGTATCGAACACGCGCGTGGCAAAGCCGCGCTGCAGCTCCGAGAACCCCACCCGTTGGACGATGTTGGCGCGCGGCTTCCCCGCTTTGCCGCGGTTCGTCGTGATGATGACGACGCCATTCACGCCCTTGGAGCCGTAGATCGACGACGCGGCGGCACCGCGCAGGATGTCGATCGACGCGATGTCGTTCGGGTTGAGATCGGTGAGCCGGTTGACCGAGTCGTCCTGCTTCTCGCCGTCGTTGCGCGTCGACTGCGGGTTCCCGCTGGACGTCACCGTGAACAACCCCGAAGAGATGGACGCATCGCTGTAGATCACGCCGTCCACCACGAACAGCGGGTCCGCGGATCCGACCACGGTGTTCGAGCCGCGGATCTGAATCTGGGTCCCGCCACCAGGGGCGCCGGAGTTCTGCTGGATGTAGGCGCCGGGGACCCGTCCCTGGAGTGCCCGATCGACCGATGGAGCGGGCACGCTCGTGATCTCTGCCCCCGTCACGACCGTGGACGAGGTCGCCGCGTTCACGCGGGCAACCCCGGTCTGCTGGCCGGTGACCACCACCGCCTCGAGGTTGAACACGTCCTCTTCCAGCTGGAGGTCGGCGCTGGCCCGGTCTGCGGGCACCGGGACTTCCTTCCGTTTGAAGCCGATGCGGCGGAACACCAGCGTCACGGCGCCGTCAGGCGCCGCGATGGCGTAGCGGCCGTCGGCGTTCGTCACCGCGGCGAACGCGGCGCCGGTGATGGACACATTGACGCCGGCGACGGGCTCCGCCGTCGCGGACGACGTGACGCGACCGGTGATCTGGCGCTGCTGCGCCGGCGCGGCAGCCACACCCACCAGTGCCGACAGCGCCAGCGCGAATACGGAAATGCGCTTTCCCACGATTCCTCCTAGGGCAGTGCGACGAACGTCACGACGGGCCGCACAATGTATCCCATATGCTGCCGCCCGGTTCGCGACCCCGCAAGAAGGGGCCCGAGGGTGCCGGGAAGCCGCTCCCGCAGCTAAGTTGCCCGCCGAAACCCACTGACCTTGGAGATCGTTCATGAGCCTGGACCGCCGCACCTTCCTGCAGGACACCACCGCCGCCGCCGCCGCGCTGGCCTTGCCCGCCCACCTGCACGCGAACCAGTCCGACTTGGCACCGATCTTCGCGCAGATCGAGAAACGCCACGACGAGGCCGTCGCGCGCCTGCAGGAATGGATTCGCCAGCCGTCCATCGCCGCGGAGAACCGGGGCGTGAGCGAGGGCTGCGACCTCACCATGCGCCTGTTGCGGGAGGCGGGCTTCGATCAAGTCACGAGGATCCCGACCGACGGCCAGCCCGGCATCTTCGCGACGCTCGACGCCGGCGCGCCGCGCACCCTCGGCCTCTACTTCATGTACGACGTGAAGCAGGCCGATCCGGCGGAGTGGTCGTCGCCTCCCTGGGCGGCCGCGCTCGTGGACCGGCCCGGGCTCGGCACGGTGGTGATGGGCCGCGGCGCGGTGAACCAGAAGGGCCCCGAGGCGACCTTCCTCGCGGCGCTGCACGCCATCCGCGGCGCGGGCAAGAAGCCGCCGCTGAACTTCGTGCTCGTGGCGGAAGGCGAGGAGGAGATCGGGTCGCCGCACTTCCCCCAGATCGTGCGCCGGCCCGAAGTACAGGCCGCCTTGAAACGCACGCTGGGCGTCTTCATGCCCGCGGCCGCCCAGGGTTCGGACGGCCGGGTGACCATCACCCTCGGCGCCAAGGGCGTGATCGAGTGCGAGCTCGTTTCGAGCGGGGAGCGCTGGGGCCGGGGGCCGCGCAAGGACATTCACTCGAGCAACAAGGCCCGGGTGGACAGTCCGGCGTGGCACCTGATCGAGGCGCTCGCGACGCTCGTCTCGCCGGACGGCAACGACCCGGCCATCGACAGTTACGCCGACAAAGCCCGGCCGCTTTCGGCGAGCGAGAGCGCGATGGTCGCGGAGGCGGCGCGCCGCTTGGACGAAAGCGTCGCGAAGCGCGAGCTCGGCGTGGACCACTGGGTGCACGACGTGAGCTGGGTCGAGGCCTTGGAGCGCCTCGTTGCGCAACCCACGGTCAACATCGAGGGTCTCGTGGGCGGCTACACGGGGCCGGGAGGGAAGACCATCCTGCCGCACCGGGCGGTGGCGAAACTCGATCTCAGGCTCGTGCCCGACATGACGGCGGCCGAGTCGCTGGCCGCGCTCAAGGCGCACCTCGCCAAACGCGGCTTCGGCGACATCGAGGTGAACATGACCGGCGGGTACGATCCCACCACGACCGCAGGCGCCGCGCCGCTCGTGCAGGCGCAGATATCCGTGTACCGGCGCTCCGGCATCGATCCGGTGCTGCTGCCGCGGATCGCAGGCTCGTGGCCGGGCTACGTCTTCACCGGCGATCCGCTGCGGCTCGCCGCCGGCCACTTCGGCCTGGGCCACGGCAGCGGAGCGCACGCGCCCGACGAGTACTACGTGATCGAGTCACAGAACCCCGCGGTGCGGGGAATGGACGGCGCGGTGCGCTCGCACGTGGAGTACCTGTACGAGCTGGCGAAGGTGAGCTGAAGGGCGGTAATGCGAAACCGCCGAGCGCTGGGAACGCGCTCGGCGGTAGGCACTGCGGTGCCGAAGGCCAGCTACTGGCGCGCCTGGACCTCGAAGAGATTGATCGGCAGGCTCGAGAACACGGTGTCCGGCTTGGTGATGCCACTGCCGGGCAGCACGGAGCAGGCATTGGGCCGGTCACGGATGATCTGGGTGAGGCGGCCGTAGCGCCGCAGGTCAATCCAGCGGTGCCCACCCTCGTATAGCAGCGAGTACAGCCGCTCGTGCAGCAACGCGGTCACGAATTCGGCGTCGGTACTGGCGATCGTCACCGTCGTCGGAGCCAGGTTACCGGCATTTTGTCGAATGAAGTTCAAGTCCGTGACGGCTTGCAACTTGCTCCCCGTGATCCCAAACCAGTTCGCTTCCGCCCGCAACAGGAACAGCTCCTCGTTCCGAATGATCGGGATGGACGCGTTCGGGGTCGGGTAGCGGATCCAGGAGAGCGCCGATTTGAGGCATGCCAGCGGCAAGGTATCAGCGCGGTCCGTGATCTTGTCGAGGTAGCGCTTATCGCGCTTCGAGCCGTTCGGGGCAACCTGGAACTCGGCGCTGTCCTTGAGCATCCGGTGTGCTACGTTGACGGCCGACGCGGGATCCTGGGACAAGGTGTTCGGCACGTCCAGGTTGCCGGTGCCGAAGGCATTGTATGCCCCCACGTCCAGCGACGCAGCCGGATCGATGAACGACGCCTGCAAGGCCGTCAGCACCGAGTCCCAGCAGGCCGCGCACGCCGTCCAGCCGAGCGGCGCCGGCCCATAGATGCCGGCCGTCAACGCGCCCAGGCTCGCTCGGTAGGCGCGGACGCGCGCCACGAGCGCGCGGTTGAACCGCAGGAACGTGTCGGGTGTCTTGAACCCCGTAAACCCGGGCCCCGGATCGAACGGGAAAATCGAGCCCGCCGCCGAGCCAGCCGCCAGCAGGTCCGCTCTCGCCGAGTCGAGAATCGCGATCACGGCTTTGTAGGCGGAATCGTTGCGGACAAACGGCGCGAGCGGTTGGTCGATGGAGCGGTTCACGTCTATCGGGATGGAGTCCTGGATGTGCGCGTTGAGGACACTGAGGAACGACAGCGCCTGAATCGTGCGCACGAAGCCCCGGACCGCGTTCTTCTCCGAATCGGGGAGCTGCGCCGTCCCGATCACATTGAGGATCGCGTAGCCGCTCTGTATGGTGCGGTACTCCGGCTGCCACTGCCCGCCACCGAACGCGTTGTTGGTCGGGTCGAGCGGGCCCGCCAGGAGCTCGGTGGTGAAGCGGGGATCCGCCACGTCGAGCCGATACCCCTCCCGCGCCATGATGGAGGACTTCTGGACCCAGTTGGAATAATCCACCCGCAGGCCGGCTAGCAGCCCGATCGAGGCCGCCGCTACCTGAGCGGGCGTCGCGTTCGGTCCGATGGCAGGCGGGCTGTTGGGATTGGTGACGTCGAAGTTGCACGCCCCGACCGCCAGGGTGCCGCCCATGATGAGCGCGACAATCGGTGTGGTGCTGTACGTGGGCATGGTCAGAACCCCAGATCGATCGAGAAGAAAAAGCTGCGGCTCGGCGGGAACGGCGCCACATCGATGTTCCGCACGATGGCCTGGTTCGCGAAGTTCGAGACCTCGGGGTCGAGCCCCTTGTACGGCGTGAACCGCAGCAGGTTACGGCCGCTAATGGAGAGGCGGGCGGTTCGCATTCCAAAGTGTTGGGCGACGCCGGGCGCGAGGTTGTAGCCCAGCGTGACCTCGCGCAGCTTGAGGTACGAGCCGTCCTGCACATACACCTGCGTCTTGCCGCTCGCCCAGGTACTGATGCGGGCGTTTCCGGCTGGGAGCTGATCGGCGGAATTGCTGACGGCGTCGTACAACAACTGCGTGAGATTGACAATGTCCCCGCCGCGCTTCCAGTCCCACAGGAAACCGAGACTGAACCGCTTGTAGTCGAGATCGCTCGAAAGAGACATCTGGAAGTCCGGCGTCGCGTCGCCCACGACGCCCTCTAACCCGACGATCTGGGTCGCGGACTTGCCCTTCTCGATCCGGAACGCGCCGAGCGACAGTCCGAACCCACCGGTGTTGAACGCGGGGATCGGAAGCTCCACGATGTTGCTACGGTTCAAAAAGAAGGTCGACCGCACCACCCAATTGACTTCGGACGTCCGCACCGGTGACACCGCGAGCGCCGTCTCGATCCCACGGTTGCGCAGCTTGCCGCCTTGAAAAACGCGCACCTGATAGCCGTTTGAGAGACCCACTGATTGCTCGAGCAGCAGGTCGCTCACGGTTTTCTGGTAGACCGTGACGCCCAGGGTCGCGAACTGATTGCCGAGCGTGGCGTCGAAGCCTGCCTCGACCTCCGTGTTGCGCTCCGGCGTGACGGCCGTCAAGCCGAAGCGAAACGGCCGCACCTGGCCGACCTGCCCGCCGATCGCGATGGTGCTATCCAGTGTGGAGCGGTCCGGGTAGAGCGGGGGGTTGCCGGTCTGACCCCACGCCGCCCGGACCTTCAGCTCGTCCACGCCACCCATGGGCTGTACGAACCGGTACGACGCCGCCGCCTTCGGATAGAAGTAGACCTTGCCTTGGTCGCCGGTCACGCTCGAGCGGTCGGCGCGGCCCCCGACCGTGAGCAGGAGCCGTTGGCTCGCCGCGAGGACTTCTTCCTGGGCGTACAGACCCAAGTTCTTGACCAGTTGCAAGGACTGCGTCGGTACGGTGAGGCTCGCCGCCTGGTTGACGTTCTCGAGCCCGAGGGCAAGCGTGCGCCCGACCGCATTCGTGAGGTTCAGCTCCCGCCTCTCGTACTGGAAGCCCGCCGACGTCGTCGCTTGGAAAGCGTTGGAGGCGGGTGTGTACGTGTGCACCGCGCTGCCGACCAGGTTCAACCGAAGGTCGGAGCTCTTGCCGAGGACGACGGTGCCGGGCTGACCGTCCTGCGGCTCGAACTGGAGATCCGCGGGCGACAGGATGTCGTTGCGCTGGCTGAAGTAGTCGAGCCCGCCCATCAGCGTGAACTGCAGCCGCTGTGTCGCCGTCGTCACGGCGTCCACCCGCGCCGTCGACGTGCCCAAGATGCGCCACACGTCTTCGGTGTTCTTGACCTTGGCGAATGTCTCGAGCGGGTTCGACTGTGAGAAGGCGTTGGCCGGCCAGACGCCGTTCTGCTCCCTCAAGTCGATAAAGCTCGGCGTGTTCGGAAACACCATGAACGGGCTTGTCGCCGTGTTGTCGTTATTCGAGATCCCGCGCCGCGCGACGCTGTGGATCGCGTTCAGGTTGACGCTGGCCTTGAATCGACTGCCGAGCAGTTGGTCGACGTTGGCGCGGATCGATTGCTTCTGATATCCGGTGCCGGTGGCGATCCCGTCTTCTTTCTTGACGAGCCCGGAGAGGTAGTAGCTGGTCTGGTCGTTGCCCCCGGTAACGCTCGCGTCGGTCTCGACGGCCAACGGATGGCGGCCGTAGAGCACCCCTTCGTTGTCGAACACCGGGCACGCCCCCGTGGGGCCGATGTTGCAGTAAGCCCGCGCTCGCGAGCCGAACACAGCGTCGGCCTCAACGGAATCCCGGAAAGCCCGAGAGCCGAGGTGGCCCGCCGCGTCGAAGGTGCCGAACCGCTGTGTGACGCTGAAACGCGCCGCGCCGGGGCGGCCGCGGCGGGTGGTGATGATCACCACACCGTTGGCAGCCTGGCCCCCGTAGATCGCCGCCGCTGACGCTCCTTTCAGCACCTCGATATTCTGGATGTCGTTCGGGTTCAGGTCGGCGATACGGTTCACGGCGTTGTCCTGGGGGCGAGGATTGCCGCCAGCCGCAGCCGCGGTGATCGCGTCCATGTTACTCACGATCGCATCGTTAGCGATGATCATGCCGTCCACCACGATGAGCGGATCGACGCCCGCATTGATCGTGGTGACCCCTCGCAGGTTGATCTGGCCCCCACCGCCCGGCGCGCCCGAGTTCATCTGGATCAGGGCGCCGGGGATCTTGCCTTGCAGCGCGCCCTCGAGCGTCTGCACCGGCGCCCGGTTCAGCTGCTCGGCCGGCACGGTGGTGACGGCGTTCGCGAGGTTCCGCTGCGACACACCGGTCGCCTGGCCGGTCACGACCACCGCCTCGAGGTTGAACACATCCTGCTCGAGACTCACGGCCGCACTCGAAACGTCGGCCGCCACGGGCACCTGACGGCTGCGGAACCCCACGCCGCGAACGAGGAGGGTCACGGCACCTTGCGGCGCCGACAGCGAAAACTCTCCGCGGTCGTTCGTGATGGCCGCGATCGGCGTCCCGAGGACCGAGACCGTGGCGCCGGCGATCGGCTCCGAGGTCGATGTACTGACGACTTTCCCGGTAATGGCGCGCTGCTGACCCGCCGCGGCCCCGACGCCGACGGCGAGACTTAGCGCGAGCGAGACTAGCGAGATGCGCTGTACCACGGTTCCTCCATACCTAGTGCACAGTGGTAACGGCTCTGCCGCACGGAATTCGATGCCCGCTACGTTGCGCGCGATTCCGAAGGTCCGCAAGGAGGGTGGGGAATGGCCTCCGGGTGGGGCGAACCGGCGGTCGCGTTCAGGGCGGCAACGCGGTCGGGCGCGCCGCCAGCCGGGCGCGGCGCGCGTCGAGCGCCGCGTACATGAGGGGCCCCGCGACCGCGAGCGCCACGGCGACCAGTACGCCCGGCAGCCCGATCGCCCGGCTCTGCACCTCGAGCGCCACCCCCGCCACGAGCAGCAGGATCGGCAACGCCGCGAGCGTGACGAGCAGCGGCACGCCCACCGGCACGCGGAACGCGCCCCGCAGAGTCGGCTCGGCCCTTCGCAATCGCACCAGCGCCGCGAATTCGAGCGCCAGCGCCGCCGTATACAAGAGCACGTCGCCCGCGAGCAGCCCGCCGAAGGGCAGCAACGCGAACCCCGAGTACGCCACCGCCGACACCAGCACCGCGTTGCGCGGCGTGCCGCGCGCGTCGGTGGACGCGAGCGCCGCCGGGAGCAGCCCGTCCTGCGCCAGCACCAGCGGGATGCGGGAGTACGCGAGCAATAGCGCGTTGAACAATGCGAACGCGCTCACCATCCCCGCCAGCGCGAGCCAGCGCCCGAGCCACGGACCCACCACCCGCGCGGCGAGATCGGGCCACGCACCGTCCGTCCACGCCCTCCACGGCGTGAGTGCGAGCACCGGGATGACGGAAAGGAGATAGACCACCGTCACGAGCGGCAGGGTGCGGGCGAGCGCGCGGGGATAGGTCGCCGTGGCGTGCTCAATCTCCCCGCCGATCGTCGACGCGTTGTCCCAACCCGAGTAATTCCAGATACTCTGAGACACGCCCAGCCCCAGCGCGCCAAGGAAGGACGTGCCGGCCGCGTGGAACGGCGTCACCGGGAACGCCGTGCCCGGGTGCGCGAGCCAGCGCAACAACGCCGCGACGGCGAGCACGCCGAACGGCAACAGCACACCCGCCACGAACCACCCCGACGCCGTCCCCACCACCTGCGTGCCGCGCAGGTTGAGCCACGTGGCTCCCCAGATCATCACGAGGGCCAAGAGCCACGCCTCGAGCCACCCAAGTCCCGGGGCGAAGAATCGGACATACTGCAGCAGCAACACCGGGTAGATCGCCATGTCGACCAGGGAGTAGACCCAGGACAGCCACCCGTTCCAGAAGCCCCAGAACCGGCCGAACGCCCGCTTCACCCACTGGTAATAGCCGCCTTCGAGCGGCAGCATCGACGCCAGCTCCCCGACGAGCAGCGCCTCCGGCACACTGTAGATGAGGGGCGTCGCGACGAGCAGCAGGAGCGCGAGTCCGGGGCCAACGGATCCCACCAACCCCTCCAGGCCGAACGGCCCGCCCGACACGGTGAAGAACATCACCGCGACGAGCGGGCCAAGCCGCAGCGCCGCCGGCCGCCCCGCCGTCACGAGTGCATGTGGCCGGGCCCGCCCCCCCAGATGACCTTGGGATCGTCGCTCTCGAAGACCATCACATGCACCATCAGCAGCGGGTGATCCACCTGCCCACAACGCTCATGTGACTTCCTCCGGGACACCGGGGGTAGTCTAAGTCGTGCCGATTGCCAGGTTCGGTGCCAGGAGTTAGTCCTCAAGGGACGTGTCAACTCGAGGAGGCCGCCATGACACGTTGTTTCCGTCCGTTCGTTGCCATCGCCATCGGCTTGGGCGCCGCCCGGTGCCGCGAGGCCGCCATCACCGCGCCCCGGCCCATCACCAGCCTGCCCCGCCAGTTGACCGGCGCGGAGAGCGGTCTCATTGCCGCGGACAACCGGTTCGCGTTCACGCTGTTCGGGGAGATCGCCCGGCAGGCGGGGCCCGACACCAATCTGTTCATTTCGCCGCTGTCCGCGGCAATGGCGCTCGGTATGGCGTACAACGGCGCTGCGGGCGTCACGCAGGCCGAGATGCAGCACGCGCTCGCGCTCGACGGCATGACGCTCGACGACGTGAACCAGTCCTACCGCAGCCTGATCGCGCTGCTCCGCGGCCTCGACCCGCAGGTCGCCTTCACACTCGCGAACTCTGTGTGGTACGAGCCGGACCCCCTGTACGCACCGACGCCCGATTTTCTCGCGACGACCCAAACGTACTTCGACGCCCACGCTGCGAGCCTCGACTTCGCGAGTCCCACCGCTGCGCCGACGATCAACCAATGGGTCAGCGACCAAACGAACGGGAAGATCACGGAGATCGTGCCGAATCAGATACCCCCGGACGTCGTCGCCTACCTGATCAACGCCATCTACTTCAAGGGCAACTGGACCACCCAGTTCGCCAAGGATCTGACCCAGCCCGCGTCGTTCACCCTGGCGACCGGGGCCACGACCACCGTCCCGATGATGACGCACGGGCGGACCGTGAACGTCGGCCATGGGTACAGCGACCGCGTGCTGATCCTCGACTTGCCGTACGGCGGCGACGCATTCAGCATGACCATCGTGCTGCCGCGCGACGCCGGCGGCATCGACTCGCTCGTGGCTGGCCTGACCGCGGAACGGTGGAGCGCCTGGATCGCCGCCCTCGACTCCGGAGACGTCACCGTCTTCCTGCCGAAGTTCACGCTCACCTACGGGCTCCCGCTGAACGATGTCTTGAAGGCGCTGGGGATGCCGTCGGCGTTCTGCGATTCAGCGCACTCGGACTTCACGCAGATGAATCCCAGCGGGGCACTCTGCATCACGGATGTCAGGCACAAGGCGACGGTGGACGTGAACGAGGAGGGCACCGAGGCCGCCGCGGCGACGTCGGTCGGCATCGGCCTCACGAGCCTGCCGCCGTCCATCGTGGTGGACCATCCCTTCCTGTTCGCGATCCGGGAGCGACTCTCGGGAACGATCCTCTTCATGGGCAGGGTGATGAATCCCGCCCACCGCTGACGTTCCGGCAGGTCGGTCAGCCGCCGGTGGAGGCGACCACCGACGTCTTCATGGGCGCGTGCACGTGCCGCGGCTCACTCGCGGGGCTCGCGCCGCGGCCCAGCACCCGCTCGTAGACCGCAAGCTCCGCTCGCGCGACCCGCGGCCAGGCGAAGCGCGCCGCCTTGGCGCGGCCGGCCAGCCCCATCGCAACCCGCCGCTCCGGATCGCCCAACAGCGCCACCGTCGTCTCCGCCCACACCGCGGGGTCGTCCTTCGGGACGAGCACCGCCTCCGCACCGCCGTCGATCACCGAGCGGAAGCCGAGGTTGTCCGAGACGATCATCGGTGTGCCGCACGCCATCGCCTCGAGCAGGGTCACCCCGAACGACGCGATCGTCGTGGGGCAGAGGTAGAGATCGGCCGAGCCGTAGTACGCGGGCCGATCCGCGAACACCTGCCCGGCGAACCGCACGCTCGTCCCCAGCTCCCGCGCGCGCCGCTCGTAGTAGCCGCGCCACGGGCCGTCGCCCGCTACCGTCAGGACCGCCCCGGAGTAGCGCGCCAGAATGCGTGGCATCGCGTCGAGTAGCGTGCCGAGCCCGTTGCGGGGCTCGATGCGACCGAGAAACAGCAGTCGCGGATGATCGGTGATGGCGTCCGTCGGCCGGCGGCCGTTCGGCCAGAAGCAGCGCGTGTCCACGCCGTTCGGGATCACCTCCCACCGGGCGTGAAAGTAGCGCGACATGGCGCCCACCACCGGCTCGCTGACGGCGATGGTCGCCGCGTGGCGGTCGAGCATCTTCTGGAGCGGCCGCCGCAGCAGGCGATAGCCCGCCGAGCGCGGGAACCACGAGTGGAACGTGGCGACCACGGGAATTCCCACTCGCCACGCGGCGCGCGGCGCCACGAGACCCAGCGTCGGTGCGAGCCCTCCGTGCACGTGCACGAGGTCGAATCGACCCTCCCGGAACACGTCCTCGAGACGGCGCTGCAGCCGCCATCCGGTCGTGACGCGCGACACGCCGCCGTTCGCGTAGATCACCCGGCTCGTGCCTACCCTCCGCACGAAGTCGGCGTCGCGGTACGGACCCATGTCCGAGGTGACCACCGTCGTCGGGTGGCCCCAGCGATTGAGCTGCACCGCCAGGTTGTGCACGTGCTCGGGAACGCCTCCGAGCTGCGGGTAGTAGTCCTCTGCCACCAGCGCGACGCGCATCTCGATCCCATTTTGGAACGGTGGGTAAACGGTGTGACCGGCTCCGTCACTCTGACCCGGCGGTGTGCCTCGTAGTCACACTCGCCTCAAGCCGCGCCACTGCTGCCATCACCGCGGCCGGCTGCTCTTCATAGATGAAGTGGCCGGCTCCCGGCACTGAGTCGAGCGTGAACGCGGGCAGTGTGCGCTGGAGGAGCTGGACCTCCGTTGCCCCGACATCGCCGTCATGGCGCGCCCCCCCAACGACCAAGCGCACCGGACAGCGCACCTCGGGCAGATGGGGCGCGAGCTTGTCGGGCTCCCGGGACTTCGCCATCGCGATGTACGCCTTGAGAGTGGCGTCCAGATCGCGCGCCGCGCCCGCCGTGTAGCCCGCGACGACGGCGTCGGTCACCCAGCTCGAATCACCGGAGGAGTCGACGAGCAGGTCGTGGATCTTGTGCCTGATCAGCTTGATCCCCCCGAACAACTTGATCCAGGGCACGAACCTGAGCGCGCGCCGGAACGCCGGTGTGACCGCGGCCTCGGTGGGCCCACCCTCGATCGACACCAGGCCTTTCACCAGGTCCGGCCGCCGGTACGCCAGCCGAAACGCCTCGGACCCACCGAGCGAGTGCGCGATCAGCACCGCGTCGCGGATGCGCAGCGAGTCGAGCACCGCGGCGATCCGGCCTGCCTGGGCGGTGAGGGAGTAGTTCGCCTTCTCCGGCCGGGTGGACGAGCCGACGCCGAGCGGCTCGATGACGATCGCGCGGTAGCCGGCCGCTGTCAGGAGCGGAACGAGCTTACGGAATCCGTATGCCGCGCCGAACAGCCCCGGGACCATCACGACCGCATCGCCCTGGCCGGCCGACTCCACCGTGAGCGACTCGGCGGGAGCGACGGGCACCTTGAACGTGCGCGCGGCCGGGACGCTGTCGGCGACCAGCAGCACGGCGAACATCCACACGAGTGGCAGTCTCCTGAGGGGGGACGGCGTGGCTGACGCGACGCAGACGTCTGGAGACCCGCGGGCGCGCCGCAGCGTCACGCCCCGCGTGACGCCTTCATATTATGGACTGTGCGCGCCCTGTGGCTGGAAGACCGTCGCCTGCGGCTCCGGAACGACGTGCCGATCCCCGATCCACCGGCCGGGGAAGCACTGGTGCGGGTGCTCCGCGCCGGCATCTGCAACACTGACGTCGAGCTGACGCACGGATATTACCCGTTCATCGGGATCCCGGGCCACGAGTTCGTCGGCGTCGTCGAATGGGGGCCGGCCCCGCTGGCCGGGCGGCGCGTGGTGGGTGAGATCAACGCCGTGTGCGGCACCTGCCGCGCCTGCACCGCCGGCCGTCGCACCCATTGCGAGCATCGCACCGTACTCGGCATCGTCGGCCGGCACGGCGCGTTCGCCGACTATCTCACGCTCCCCTTGGAGAATCTGCACGCGGTCCCCGACACCGTGTCGACCGACGCCGCCGTCTTCAGCGAGCCCCTCGCCGCCGCGCTCGAGATTCAGGAACAGCTCACGATCGGCCCGGAGCAGCGGGTCCTGGTGGTGGGCGACGGCAAGCTCGGCCAATTGGTCGCCCAGACGCTCGCGCTCACCGGCTGCGCCCTGTTGGCGGTCGGGCGGCACGACGGCAAGCTCGCGCTGCTCGGCGCCCGGGGCATCGCGACGGGGCGAGCCGAGCAGGTGGAGCGCGGCGGGTTCGACGTGGCCGTCGAGTGTACCGGCAACCCGGAGGGGTTCGCCGTGGCGCAGCGAGCCGTGCGGCCGCGCGGCACGCTCGTCCTCAAGAGCACCTATGCGGGCGCACTCACCCTCGACGTCTCGGCGGTCGTGGTGAACGAGTTGACGCTCGTCGGCTCGCGCTGCGGACCGTTCGCGCCGGCGTTGCGACTGCTCGCGGAGCGACGCGTCGCGGTCGAGCCGTTGATTCATGCGCGCTACCCGCTCACCGCCGCCCTCACCGCATTCGATCACGCCGTGCGGCCGGGGGTCCTCAAGGTGCTCGTGGAGATGGCGGACGCCTAGGCGCGGCACGCCGCCGGGTGGGGTACGCTCGAGGCGTGGAGGAGGAGCCGAGCGTCGTCGTCGAGCTGGCAGCCGCACCACGCGCAGCGGACGGGCACCTATCGTCCGTTCCCGTCGTAGGTGGCCACCCACTTGAGCCCCTCGGCGTGGCCCGCCATCGCCAGCGGCTCGCTCACCACCGCCAGCGGCTCGGTCATGGAGAACGCCGCATCGAGTCGCTCCAGCTCGGCTTCCAGCCGGCGATCGATCGAGTGGGTCCGCCCAGGGGCATCGCTCACGAT
>JBGPDL010000011.1:0-49094 GCA_041482275.1 Gemmatimonadota bacterium
CAACCGCGGAGGGGATGTCCGGTATCGTCGCGTCACACAGCCTCATACCGGACGCGCTGTATCACGCTTTCGCCACGTTCGGGGTGCTCATGTCGCCGGAGCTGGCGCTCACGCGCCGGCAGCACGAGATGATCACCACCATGGTGTCCGTCACCAACCGCTGCCGCTACTGAAGCACCTCGCACGCAGAGTTTCTGCGTCGGGTCACGTTGGACTCAGCGCTGGTGGCGGCGCTGGTGGACGACTACACCAAGGCCCCCATTTCGGAGCAGGACCGGGTCATGCTGGATTACGTGGTGCAGGTGACACGGGACGCCACGCGGGTCGGGCCGTCGCATCACGATCGCCTGCGTGCGGTGGGCTTCGACGACCGCGCGATCCTTCAGATCACGCTGATCGCCGCGTGGTTCAACTACATCAACCGGGTGGCCGACGCGCTGGGCGTGGGCCGCGACTGAGCGCGGCAGCCGGCCAGGCCGCGGGCGTCGTGGTTGGCGCTACCGTAACGCCTTTCGTCTTTTCAGCCAGGCGTATAGATTGCTTCCCGTCCCTCTTCAACATCCTGCTCCCAAACGGGGATGTAGGGCCGACGCGACAGAGTACAGGTAGATTCCAGTCGCGGTGTTTTGGCACCGTTCTTCGATGCGGTGATGCGTTGTTGCTGAGAAGCTTGCGGGCGTAATTCAGGGGTAGAATGCCAGCTTCCCAAGCTGGACGTCACGGGTTCGAATCCCGTCGCCCGCTCTGAACGCCAGGGCCGACAGCGCTCGACGCTGCCGGCCCTCGGTGCCTCAGGAGACTTCCCGCCCCCGTCAGAGCCAGACGTTCGACGTCAAGCTCAGCGGCCGAGGGATCACCGGCTGGCGCTACCGCGCCTCATAGGTCATATTTCCTAGCTTTCGGAAGTCACGGCCTACATTGGAGTTGCGATGCCAGGCCTCACAAAGTCCTTGAAGGCAGAGGCAGTGCGGTGATTCGCGTCCAATCGGTTGCAGCGGGCTCGATCGGGGTCGAGCTTGGGCTCCTCCCTGGCACGGAGCTCCTGGCCGTCAACGGCCGGCCGCTCGAGGATTTCCTCGACTGGGAGTTTCTCACCGCGGACGAGCACTTCGTGCTCGCGACGCGGCTCCCCGGCGGGGAGCAGATCGAGTACGACATCGAGCGTCCCGAGGGGTTGCCCATGGGCGTCACGCTCGAGCCGCCGCGGATCCGCCGCTGTGCTAACCACTGCGATTTCTGCTTCGTGGACGGCAACCCCGCGGGACTGCGGACGCCGTTGTACATCCGGGATGACGACTACCGGCTGTCGTTCCGCTACGGCAACTTCGCGACGCTCACGAATCTGAAATCGTGGGACGTGGACCGGATCCTCGAGTACCGGCTGTCGCCCCTGTACGTGTCGGTGCACGCGACCGATCCCACGATCCGCCGGTGGCTACTGCGCAACCCGGACGCACCCGACATCGTCCCCCAGCTCGGGTGGTTCGGGGCGCGGGGCATCGCGTTCCATACCCAGGTGGTGCTCGTCCCCGGAGTGAACGACGGCGTCCACCTTGAGCGGACCCTCGACGGTCTGTACGGCCTCGGTCCGGCCGTGCTGTCGGTGTCCGTAGTCCCCGTCGCTCTCACCGAGTTCTCCAAGCGTCATCTGGTACGCGAGCCGACGCCCGAGGAGTGCCGGGCGGCGCTCGCGGCCGTCGATCGGGCGGCGACCCGGGCGCTGGCGCAGCGGGGAGGGCCGTGGTGTTACGGCGCCGACGATCTCTACCTGCAGGCGGGGGAGCCGCTACCCCCGGCAGCGTGGTATGGCGACTTCGAGCAGCGCGAGAACGGCGTCGGCTCGGTGCGCTTCCTGCAGACCCGCATCGCGGCGGCGGCCGATCGACTGCCGGAGCTGGGCGGAAAGCAGATCGCGGTGGTGACAGGGCGGGCGATGGGACCGCTGATGCCGCAAGTGCTCGATCAACTGGCGACTGCCACCGGCGCTCGCTTCGAGCTCGTCGTGGTGGAGAACACCCTGTTCGGAACCTCGGTGACCAGCGCGGGTCTCCTACCCGCGGCGGCGATCGAGCGGGCGCTGGCGGGGCGGCGCGACCTGGATTTCGCGCTGCTGCCGGCGGAGGCGGTGAACGACGATCTGCGGTTCATGGACGACGTTGCGGCGGCGGCGCTGGCGGAGCGCCTCCCGATGCCGATCCGCCTGTCGTCCGATTTCGCCGACGTCCTGGTCGAGGAGGGGGTGCCGGCATGAGGGGCGCTCCCACGGTGGCGATCATCGGTCGTCCTAACGTCGGGAAGTCGACGCTGTTCAACCGGCTGATCGGCCGGCGTGAGGCCATCGTCGACGACCGCCCGGGGGTCACGCGGGACCGGCACTTTGCTGCGGCCGAGTGGAACGGGCGCCGCTTCTGGGTAGTGGACACCGGCGGCATGGTCCCCGGGGCACTGGACGCCCTCAACCGGGCGATCCGCGCCCAGATCGAGACGGCGGTGGCCGAAAGCGACGTGGTGCTGTTCCTCGTGGACGTGGAGCAGGGCGTGCACCCCGCGGACGTGGAGATCGCGGCCTACCTGCGCAAGGCGCGCCGCCCGATGATTCTCGTGGCCAACAAGGCCGACCACCTTCCGGACGAAACGCGACACTTCGCGTTCTACGAGCTGGGGCTGGGCGACCCGTTCGCGGTGTCGGCTGCCGTCGGCAAGAGTTCGGGCGACCTGCTGGACCGGGTGGTGGAGCTGTTGCCCGCAGCCCCGGAGGCGAGCGAAGCGGCCGAGATCCACGTGGCGATCGTCGGCCGGCCGAACGTGGGGAAGTCGAGTCTGGTGAACCGCTTGCTGAACGAGGAGCGGCTGGTGGTGGCCGCCGAGCCCGGCACGACGCGGGATGCGATCGATACGCCGCTCGGCTACCAGGGGCATACCCTTGTGTTCATCGACACCGCCGGGCTCCGCAAGCGGAGCAAGGTCGAGGACGACATCGAGTTCTACTCGACGCTCCGGACCTCGCGGGCGATCGAGCGTGCCGATGTATGCGTCTTGGTCGTGGACGCGCTGGACGGGATGCACGTGCAGGACTTACGGATTGCGAACGACGCGTGGGAGCGCGGCGCCGCGATCATCGTCGCCGTGAACAAGTGGGACCTGATCGAGGAGAAGGAGACGAACACCGCGGCGCGCGGCCAGCGGGAGCTCGAGGAGCGCGCGCCGTTTCTGCAGTTCATCCCGTTCCTGTACGTGTCCGCCAAGACCGGCCAGCGCGTGGCCAAGCTCCTGGACCTGATCGTCGCCGTCGCGGAGGAGCGCGACAAGCGCGTGCCCACGTCGGAGGTGAACCGGGTCCTCGAGACGCTGGTCGATCGCCAACAGCCGCCTCAGCCGGTGGGAGAGTCGGTGCGCCTCTTGTACGCGGCGCAGATCGGCACCGCGCCGCCCCGGTTCGCCATCGTGTCCAATCGTCCGGAGGCGATCCCCGAGTCGTATACGCGCTACCTTGTGAACGGCTTCCGGGAAGCGTGGCAGTTCACCGGCTCGCCCGTGAACGTCAAGTTCCGACGCAAGCGCGAGACGGCGCGCCGATGAACGATTACGGGCTGGCGTTGATGCTCCTCCTCGCCTACTTGATCGGCGCGACGCCGACGAGCTACATCGCCGCCAGGTTGGGGCGGGGGATCGACCTGCGCGAACAGGGGTCCCACAACCTCGGTACGACGAACGTATACCGGGTGCTCGGCTGGAGGTACGCGATCCCCGTGGGCGTGATCGATGTGGCCAAGGGGGCGGTTCCGGTCGTGATCCTGGGACCCTGGTCCAACGGGCCGGCATGGTTCACGGTAGTCTTGGGCACCGCGGCGGTGGTGGGGCACATGTTCTCGCCGTACGTGCGCTTCCGCGGCGGCAAGGGCGTGGCGACGGCCGCAGGGACGTTTCTCGCGCTGGCGCCACTCGCGATCGTGATCTCGTTGCCCCTGTGGGCGGCGACCTTGTGGCTGTCGGGGTACGTCTCGGTCGCTTCGCTCACCGCGGCCGCGCTGTTCCCCCTGTGGGTCCGGCTCACGGCTCCGACCCAGCCGTACACCCTTTGGGCGGCGGTGGTGCTCGCGCTGCTGATCGTCTATGCGCACCGCGCCAATATTCGTCGCCTGAGAGACGGGACTGAGAACCGCTTCCGGACCCGAAAAGGGGTGCCGGCGTGACGCGCGTGGCGGTGATCGGGGGCGGCGCCTGGGGCACGGCGCTCGCGGACCTGCTCGCGCGCCAAGGGACGTCTCGAGCGGTCACCCTATGGGCGCGCGAGCCGGAAGTCGTGGGCAGCGTGACCCGGGAACACGTGAACCACATGTTTCTCCCCGGCGCGAAGCTCGCCTCCGCGCTCGCGGCGGACGGCGATCTCGCCGCGGCGGTGCGCGGCGCCGACGTCGTGGTGTCCGCGGCCCCGTCACACGCGGTGCGGGACGTGATGACGCGGGCGAGCGGCGCGATCGAGCGGCGAGCCCTGGTCGTCTCCGTGTCGAAGGGTCTCGAGCCGGAGCGGTTGACGACGCTGTCGTGCGTGCTGGCGGAGGTGCTTCCCGAGGGCACGCGGATCGCGGCGCTGTCGGGTCCATCGTTCGCGCAGGAGGTATACGCACGGCAGCCGACGGCCGTCGTCGCCGCCGCGCGCGAGCACTCCATCGCTCAGGACGTGCAGCACGTGTTCTCGACCGGTTACTTCCGCGTGTACTCTTCAACGGACGTGATCGGCGTGGAGCTCGGCGGCGCGCTCAAGAACGTCATCGCGTTGGCCGCCGGGATTCTCGAAGGCTTGGGGATGGGGCATAACACGCGCGCCGCGCTCGTGACGCGCGGGTTGGCCGAGATCACGCGGCTGGGTGTCGCGCTGGGCGCCGAGCCCGCGACGTTCGCGGGGCTCGCCGGCCTGGGCGACTTGATCCTCACCGCCACGGGACCCCAGTCGCGCAACCACTCGCTCGGCGTCGAGCTGGGCCGCGGCAAGCGGCTGGAGGAGGCGCTGTCGGGCCGGACGTCGGTGGCGGAGGGCGTGACGACGGCCCGCTCGGCCGTGGCGCTGGGCGAGCGGCACGGCGTGGAGCTGCCGATCGCGCGCGAGGTGGCCGCCGTGCTGTTCGAGGGCAAGTCCCCCCGGCAGGCCGTCACCGACCTCATGGAGCGCGAGCTCAAACCCGAGCAGTGGGGAGGGGGCGGGCGATGAGCGCGCCCCACCCGGTCCAGGAGTTCTTTTCCATCGGCGAGGTCTGCCAGCTCACCGATCTGAAGCCGCATGTCCTGCGGTACTGGGAGAGCCAATTCCGCTTCCTGAACCCCGCCAAGAACCGGTCCGGCAATCGCGTCTACCAGCGCCGCGAGATCGAGCTGATCATGCTGGTGAAGCACCTCCTGTACACGGAGAAGTACACCATCGAAGGCGCGCGCCAGAAAATCGAGCAGTACCGCCGCTCGGGCGAGCTCAAGCCCGAGGCGCGTCGCGCGCTCGCCACCCAGACGGTGAAGGACCTCCGCGCCGAGCTCAAGGCGGTCCTCGCCATTCTCGAAGGGAACGCCGCGCCTAATGCCGGGGCCCGCTGACGGCGCCCTCGCCGTCGTCATCCCCGCGTATCAGGCCGCCGCCACCATCGCCGCCGTCGTCTCCCGGACCCAGCGTGCCGTTCCGGCGGCGACTGTGTACGTTGTGGACGACGGGTCGAATGACGGGACGGGAGACGTGGGACGGGGGATGGGGGCGACGGTGCTGGTCCATCCGGACAATCGCGGCAAGGGAGCCGCGCTGGCGACGGGCATCGCCGCCGCCTTGGCAGGTGGGGCGGGCGTGATCGTCACGCTCGACGCGGACGCGCAGCATCCCCCGGAGGAGATACCCCGGCTGGCGGGGCCGGTGCTGCAGGAGAAGGCGGACTTGGTGCTGGGCGCACGGGCGCGCGTCGGCGCGATGCCGTGGGGGCGGCGTTGCACCAATTGGCTATCGGCGGCGCTCGCGTCGCGCATCGGGGGGGTGACGGTCCCCGATGCCCAGAGCGGCTTCCGGGGGCTGTCGCGCCGGGTGGCCGAGGCGGTCCGGCCCGGCGAGCGGGGCTACGATTACGAAACGGCGTTCCTGCTCGCGGCGTTGGTCCGCGGATTCGTCGTCCGCTTCGTCCCGGTGCCGACGTTGTACGAGGGGCGGCTCAGCCATTTCCGGAATTGGGGGGATACCTGGCGGCAGGCGCGCGTGTTCGCCCGCTATGGCCGCCACATCATCTTCGGGGCACGATGAACATCCTGATCACGAACGACGACGGCATCCTGGCCCGCGGCCTCGCTGTGCTGGGCGAGGTGTGCGCGTCGCTCGGCCAGGTGACGGTCGTGGCTCCCGACCGCGAGCAGAGCGGCACCTCGCACTCCCTCACGCTGCACCGCCCGGTGCGCGCCACCCGGCGGCCGGACGGCGCGTTCCAGCTGGACGGCACCCCGACCGACTGCGTGTTGCTCGCCATCGGGATGCTGATGCCCCAGAAGCCGGACTTCGTGATCTCCGGGATCAACCACGGTCAGAACATGGGTGAGGACGTGTTCTATTCGGGCACCGTCGCGGCAGCGATGGAGGGCCTGGTGGCGGGCATCCCCAGCATCGCGATCTCATATGCCGGCTCGGACCTGGACACGCTCGAGACGCACAAGGCCAGCCTGCGGTCGCTGCTGCAGCGTATCGTGGCGGTCCAGGATTTCCCGAAGGAGACCCTGCTCAACATCAATCTCCCCGCTCTGCCCGGCGACCAGGTGAAAGGCGTCCGGGTCACCCACCTCGGGAGCCGCGTGTTCAGCGAGGAGATCGCGCTCATGAAGGATCCGTGGGGCAAGGACATCTACTGGATCGGCGGGGGTCACGTCACCTGGACGGGAGGCGCGGATTCCGACTTCCGCGCCACGAGCGACGGCTACGTCTCGGTGACCCCGCTGCACATGGACATGACCAACTACCGGCTGATCGAGGTCGTGCGGCAGTGGTTCCCCGGCGACTGACGGGGCCGGGGGACACCTACGCCGGGTACCGCGTCCGGCTGGTCGAAACGCTGCGCGCGCGCGGCATCCGCGACCTCGCGGTGCTCAAGGCCTTCGCCGAGACGCCCCGGCACCTGTTCGTGCCGGCGGCGGTGCGGCACCGCGCCTACGAGGACACGGCGCTCCCGATCGGCAACGGGCAAACCATTTCGCAGCCGTTCATGCAGGCGCGTTACCTCGAGGCTTTGAGCCTCAGGGGAAAGGAACGGGTGCTCGAGATCGGCACGGGGTCGGGGTATCAGACCGCGTTGCTCGGGTCGCTCGCCGGTACGGTGTTCTCGGTCGAGCGGGTGGAGACGCTCGCCCTCACCGCCCGCGCCGCGTTGCGTGAGGCCGGCGTCGCCAACGCTTCGGTGCTCTTGGGGGATGGCACGCTGGGATGGAGCGCCTACGCGCCGTACGACGCGGTACTCGTCACCGCGGGTGGACCCGAGATCCCCCCGCCCCTCGTGGAGCAGCTCGGGCCCGGCGGCAGGCTGCTGATTCCGCTGGGCGAGCGTGGCGCGCAGGTGCTCACGCTGGTGGAACGGGTAGGGCGGGGGCCGGAGGTGCGCCACACCCCCCTCGGAACGGCGCGGTTTGTTCCTCTCGTCGGAGAGCATGGCTTCGATGCTTGAATCGTTCATCCAGTGGCTGCTCGATCTGTTCCGCGGGATGGGATACCCGGGAATCGTCGCACTCATGGCCGTCGAATCGTCCATCCTCCCGCTTCCGAGCGAACTGGTGATGCCGCCGGCGGGCTACCTCGCGGCCAAGGGGGAGATGAACTTCGCCCTGGCCGTCGCCTGCGGCGTGGTGGGGAGCATCCTCGGCGCGCTGGCCAACTACGCCCTCGCCTGGTGGCTGGGACGCGCGTTCTTCCTGCGCCTGGGCAAGTATGTGCTGATCACGGAGAAGGGCCTCGACCGCTCGGAGCGATACTTCGCCGCCCACGGCGAGATCAGCACCTTCCTCGGGCGAATGCTGCCGGTGGTGCGCCACCTGATCTCCATTCCCGCCGGGGTGGCGCGCATGCATCTCGGCCGGTTCGCGCTGTTCACCGGGCTAGGCGCGCTCGTCTGGTGCACGATTCTCACGTGGATCGGCTGGTTCATCGGGAGCCGGGAGGACGTCATTCTCGAAGTCCTGAACCAGGAGGCGAAGCGCTATGCGGGTCGCGCCGTGCTCCTGGTGCTGCCGGTGCTGGCGCTGATCGCCGCGGTCTACGTGTGGTGGCACCGCCGGCGGGCCTCACCGGGCGGGCAGGGATAAGCCCGCGCATGGCCCGGTGGCGCTTCCTGGTGCACGGTCGGGTTCAAGGTGTGGGATTCCGCTGGTTCGTTGGGCGCCAGGCGGAGCGCTTGCAGCTCGGCGGGCTTGCTCGGAACTTGCGAGATGGCTCGGTGGAGGTAATCGCAGACGGGCCGGAGGCGGCGCTGCTCGAGCTCGAGCACGCGCTCCAGCGTGGGCCCTCAAGCGCGCACGTCGAGCGTGTGGAAAAATTCGATGTTCCACATGAAGTGATGATTCCGAAGACGTTCGACATCAGCTAGTTGGGAGGTCGGCGCGTGGGCGATGCCAAGTCGGTTCAGGACATCTATCAAGCGATCCGCGACGTTCCCGACTTCCCCAAGCCGGGGATTGTGTTCAAGGACATCACACCGCTGCTGCTCAGCCCAGGTCCGTTTCGCCGGGCGGTCGAGCTGATGGCGGACCCGTACCGCGGCTCGCGGGTGACGCGCGTAGTGTCGATCGAGTCCCGCGGGTTTCTGCTTGGCGCGCCGGTCGCTCTGGCGCTCGAGGCCGGGCTGGTACCGATGCGGAAGCCGGGGAAGCTTCCCGCCGCCCGCGGCAGAGTGGAGTACGCGCTGGAGTACGGGACGGATGCGTTGGAGATGCACCGCGATGCGGTGGGCAGCGGGGACCGGGTGCTGATCGTGGACGACGTGCTGGCCACGGGTGGTACCGCGGAGGCGGCGGCCAAACTCGTGCGGGCGCACGGGGCGCAGGTGGTCGGCTTCACGTTCTTGATCGAGCTCGACTTCCTGAAAGGGCGCGAGCGATTGCGCGACGAGCGCATCGAGGCCTTGCTACACTACACGTAACCCCGCTACATTGCGGCGCTTAGCCCCTGTAGCTCAGGTGGATAGAGCAGCGGTTTCCTAAACCGTTGGCCGGGTGTTCGAGTCACCCCAGGGGCATTTGGGGGGCGGCGGGCGCACATCCACGGCAACATCGGACGCATCTCGCGCGAGGCGGCGACAAGCGGCATGGCGACAACGGTGACGACGGCAGAACGCCCCGTGGGCAGGGAGTCGGGCGCGCTCACGCGGCTCGGTGGCTGGGTGAAGCGGCACAAGCGTGGGGCCGCCTACGTCGGCGTTGCCCTCGCAGTCGCCGCGGGCCTGTTCGGCTGGAGCCTCTTGTCCGCGAAAACGGCGGAGCAGAGTGCCGGCCGGCAGCTCGAGCAAGGGCGGCTGGCGCTCGATTCCAAGAACTACCCCCTCGCCGCCAGTGTACTGTCGCAAGTCGTCGAGAACTACGCCGGGACGCATGCGGCCGAGGAGGGCAGTATCCTCCTGGCCCAGGTACGGCTCGCCCAGGGGCAGACCCAGCAAGCGATCGAGGTGCTCGAGCGCTACGCACCGAAGGCCGGGAAGTACTTCCGCGCCCAGGCGTACGGGCTGCTCGGCGCGGCGTACGAGAACGCGCTGCGGTCCAAGGATGCGGCCGGGGCCTACCAGGCAGCGGCGGACGACGCGCTGTATCCGTTCTTGCGGGCTCAATTCCTTTCGGACGTAGGGAGGGCGTGGCTCGCGGCTGGCGACACGGCGAAGGCGTTGGCCGCTTATCGCACGATCGCGGAAAAACTGGACTCGACCAGCGCGGCGGGTGAGGCCAAAGTCCGCCTGGGGGAGTTGACCAAGGGGAGCGGTCAGCCGTGATTTCCTGAGCACGGAGACTTCGTATAAGATATGTTATGTTAAGCTACAGCACAGGGGAATGTGGAGAAGCCGCTCAGTTAATCACACCCCGCGCCACGATCCTCGCCTCCCCGCACAGCCACACGTCGTCATACAGACCCCCCGCCGCCTTCTGCGCCCTGACCTCCAACGGGCGGCCGCTCTTGGTCAACACCGTCAGAGGCGGTTCGGCGACACCCCACTCGGCCAGGGCGCAGGCCGCCGCCACCGCACCGGTCCCGCACGCCAACGTTTCATCCTCCACGCCCCGTTCGTAGGTCCGCATGCGCCACTCGGGCGTGCGCGCGCCCGGTGAGACGAAGTTGACGTTCGCGCCAGCCGGCCCCACGGCCGGGTCGGATCGCAGCAGCCTGCCGCGCGCCAGCACGTCCACACGGTCCACGTCGTCAACCAGCACTACGAGATGCGGCACGCCGACGGTGCCCAGGGCGATCTGTCGCTCGCCGGGCGCCGGGGTGAGCCCCGGGACCGGCCCGGGGGCCCGAACCGGCGCGACATGCAGTTCGGCACGCTCGCCGTCGCTGCCGCAGCGGCTCTCGTAGGTCCCGGCGTCCGTTTCGAGGGTGATGTGTTGGGGTTGCGCGAGGCCCAGGCGCACGGCGAGCCGCGTGCTGCACAGGGCAGCGTTGCCGCACATCGCGGCGCGCGAGCCATCCGAGTTGAAATAGACCATGTGGACCGCGTCCGGTCCGGTCCCCGGCCCGACGAACACGAGTCCGTCGGCGCCGATGCCGGTTCCGCGGGCGCACACGGCCCGGATATCGTCGGCCGACCACTCGGCGGGCGTCGTGTGGCGGGCGTCTACCATGACGAAGTCGTTTCCCGATCCCGTCATCTTGTAGATGGCCGTGCCAACTAGATGCGGCCGAACCAGGCCATCAGCCTGAGCCGGGGCACCATCCACACGGCCTCCCGAACGATTGCCCGGTTCATCTTGCTCTGCCCCTCGGTTCGGTCGACGAACACGATCGGGATTTCCTTCAAGACGAACCCTTTGCGCCATGCACGCACACTCATTTCGATCTGGAACGCGTACCCGTTGGAGCGGACTCGGGACAGGTCGATTGCCTCGAGCACCCGCCTGCGAAAGCACTTGAAGCCGCCCGTCAGGTCCCAGATGCGCAACCCCGTGAGCCAACGGGCGTAGATGTTCGCACAATACGATAACACCAGACGCCCGATCGGCCAGTTGACGACAGCCACTTTGCCGTTGAGATAGCGGGAGCCCAGCACCAAGTCGGCGTCCGGCACCACCTTGAGAAACTCCTTCAAGTGTGCCGGGTCGTGCGAGAAATCCGCATCCATCTCGAACACATAGTCGTACCCGCGCTCGAGGGCCCACTGGAACCCCGTGATGTAGGCGGTGCCGAGGCCAAGTTTGCCTTCCCGGTGCAGCACGTGCAGCCGGGGCTCCTTCGCGGCCAGCGCCTCGGCGAGCCGCCCGGTGCCATCCGGAGAATTGTCGTCCACCACCAGGATCTCGAGGCGCGAGTCCTGGGCCAGCACTTGCGGCACCAGGTGTTGCAGGTTCCCCACCTCGTTGTAGGTAGGGATCACCACCAGGCCCCGCTCAGACATGCCCGGTACGTCGCGGCACCGCGGCGGCGAGGGCGGCGATGAGCAGCAGCGCGAGGGAGCCGAGGGTGATTGCTTTCCCCCGGTCATACAACTCTGAACGGAACGTGAGCTCCACGGCTTTCGCGCCCGCGGGCAGCACGACGGTGAGCAGGCTGTAGTCGCCGCGCAGGACCTGGGTGGACCGACTGTCGACCGTAGCGTGCCAGTCGGGATACCAGTTCTCTGCCACCAGCAGGTAGCCGGCACGCGTGGGCGCCGGGTCGAGCGCCACGGTCATCCGCCCCGGCTCCCAGGACGTCACCGTCGCGCGGGAGGGACTCGGTGCCGGCATCTGTGCTAGCGGCTCCGGCGTGACCGGCTGGTCGTTCGTGAACAACACCAGCCGGGAGTAGTCCATGCGCGGGTCGACGAGCGTCGGGATGACGGCCGCCGAGTCGGTCTTGATGGCGCCCGGCACCACGCGGGCGTAGGGCGCGGGCGCGACGCGCTCGAACAAGCGCGCCCGACCGCCGTCGGCGATGGGCACCGTGTCGAGGACGCGGCGAAAGCCCGGGATGGAGTCGATGTTACCAGCTGGCGTGATCGCGTACCGCACGGCCCAGAGGTCCCACAGCGGGAGGAACCCGATGTGCTTCCACTCATTCTTGCCGCCCCACAGCTCGTCGTAGTAGCGCAACTCGTTGCCGTGGTAGCCGAACACGTCGGGAATGTCGAAGGCCATCAACGCCGAGCCGGGATAGGCGCCCGGCAGGCTCATGACCCGGTATGGGAGCGGCGTCGCGGTAACGCGCTGGACGAGGGCATCCCGCTCGAAGGGCTTCGTGTAACGCCAGAACTGACGGGCGTTGAGCCACAGGTCGGTACCGACGACCAGGACGAGCGCGAGAGCACTGAGTCGCGGCGTCAGCCGGCCCCGCCCGGGGCCGAGCGCAGCAGCGACGGCCATGAGGGCCAGGCCGCTCGAGACCGCGCCCCACAGGATCGCCGGCTGGTCGGCGCCCGCTGCGGCCGCCTTGGCGGCGGCCAGGCCCTCGGCGATGTGCCCGAGTACGCCCGTGAGGCCGAGCAGGGCCACGATCCCACCGACGATCAACGCCGGTGTCATGAGGCGCCTGCCCTCTCCCGTGAGCGCCCGTTCGACGCCCAGCCCGGCCAAGAACGCCGTGACGAGCGCGACCACGAAGAACGCCATCCCCGGTGCCCGGGTCTTCTTCACGAGGGGCATGACCGCCCACCACAGCTGGTAGAACGGCGTCGCTGCCCCAAGGCTGATCAACAGGAACAGCAGCCCGATGCCGCCGAGCCACAGAATCTGCCGTCGGCGCTCGCGCAGCGTCGCGCCCAGCAGCGCGAGCGCCACGACCGCCAGCCCGAGATACTCCGAATGCAGCTTGATGGGGTTCGAGCCCCAATACGTGCCCTGCGGCGTCGAGCCCGCGAAGTTCTTGATGAAGAACTCGGGGACGTGGTCCCACGGGATGGCGTACGAGGTCGAGCCCTCGAAGCCGTGATACCCTTGCGCACGCGGCGAGAACGGGATGTACTCGAAGAACGGCAGGATCTGGATCGCCGCGATGCCGAAGCCGACCAGCACCGCCGCAAGCGCGAGGCCGAGCCGCAGCACCCGCTCCCCGCCCCCGGTGTCGCCACCCTCTTCGAGCGTCAAGTACAGAGCGAACAAGCCTGCGGCGATGAGCGAATAGTACGCGAGCTGGAAGTGGCCGAGCAGCGTGAGCCCGGTCGCCGCGGCGAGCAGCGGGTAGCCCTGCCAGCGGCGGTCGCGCAGCGCCAGTACGAGCGCGAGCAGCATGAGCGGCAGCATGGTCGAGGCGAACAGCTTGCCGTCGTGGCCCGGCGCAGGATACGAGGCGATCAGGCCAGACAGCTCATATGCGAGACCGCCGATCACCGAGCCGGTCCAGCCGACCCGCAGGCGTCGCAGCAGGAGGTACGTGAACAGGCCGGCGAGGATGTAGTGCACGAAGAAGCTCAGGTTGCCTGCCGTCGTCACTGGGACGATGAAACGGAGTAGCCAGGTGGGATAGAAGACGTCCCCGCTGCCGGCGGCGACGAACGGCAGTCCGCCGAAGATTTCGGGATTCCACAGCGGCAGCTGGCCGGTGCGCTTGAACCACTCGGCGCTCCAGGCATGGAACGGGAAGCCCGCCGTGTACTGATCGCTCCAGGGACTGGCGAGCCACATCCCCGTGAGCATCGGCAACGACAGCAGCGCCGGCCACAGGGTGAAGGCCGCGGTCGCGAGCAGGACGGGTCGCTTCGGCTCGTAGGCCGGCGCTGCGACAGGTTCGGGATGGCTCACCGCAGGAACTCCTGTGGACGGTGTCGCAGCGGCAGCGTCATGAGGGCGGCCGTAGCCTCGGTCAGCGTCAAAAGCACGCGCGACCCGACGCTGACCGCCACCGCGCCGCCGCTTCCCAGGAAGGGTGCGAGCAGGCCGACGAGCACCAGCTCGCGGACCCCTACCCCGCCCGGTGCGAACAGGGCCAGCAGGCCGAGAATGTAGCCCAGCGTGAACGCTCCGATAGCGGTAGGGAGCGGGAGCGCGGCGTCGGGGATCAGCCCCCGGGCGAGCATCCACAACGCCGCGCCGTACGTCCCCCAGCTGAGCACGGTGAGGCCGGCTGCTGCGAGCACCGCGGGCAGGTGGAGCGGCTCCAACGGATCGGCGGCATGCACCAACCGTCCCAGCCACTGCGCCGTGGGGCGCCACACGAGGACGGCGATGGTGGCCACCGCGGCGAGACCGGCGAGGGCGAGGCGGATGGGCGGGGCGCTGTGGGGGGTGGCGGCCGCGACTACGGCCACGCCGCTCCCGAGCGACACGGCCTGGATGACGAAGGCAGAGGCGGCGGCCGGGCCCGGTTGCACGCCGGCCCGCTGTGCGAGGACCACCATGCCGGCCACGCTCCACACCTTTCCTGGGACATAGCGGCCGAGATTGGCGAGGCTCCAGGTGCGCGCGGCCGTGCTGAAGGGGAGTCGCTGGCCCCAGCCGGCGAGGATGCGGCGCCAGGACTCGACCTGCATCAGGTACGTGACGAACACGAGGAGGACGGAGCCCACGATCCATCCCGGCGCGATCCTGAGCGTGACGTGGAGCGAGCGGAACTCCGCCCAGTTGCGCAGGATCGACCGGCCCACGAAGGCCACGACGGCCAGCGTGACGAGGCCCTGGACCCCCCAGAGCCAGCGCCGGGCGGCGGCGCTCAGGTCTTCACGAACTTGTAGGCGATCGACCGCGCCAGGAGCCACGGTGCGGGGATGGGGGGATAGAAGTAGGTGCCGCCCCAATCCGCGAGCCGAAAGCCGTTCATCTCCCCCAGCCGCGAGATGGTCTGACGGGTCCAGCTGTAGATGTGGCCCTGCTGGTCGGGCACGCGCAGGAGATTCCAGATGATCTCCTTCACGTGGTATGGATTGGGAACGGAGACGACCCAGACGCCGCCCGGCCGCAGCACGCGGTGGATCTCGCCGGCGGTGCCGTACGCCGTCGGGGTGTGCTCCAGGACCTCGATCATGAACACGTAGTCGAACGACGCGTCAGGAAACGGCAACCCGGACGTGATGTCGTGGATCAGGATCTGGGGCGCCGCGAACTCCGGCGCGATGTCCAGCCCTTGATACTTCACGTCGGGCGGCAAGTACTTGCGCAAGTCACCGTTGCGCGACCCGATGTCCAGCACGGCACTGCCGGGCCGTACCTGCGCCAGTTTGGTGGCCTTGCGAAACCGCATCCGCTCTTCGCCGGCATTCCGCCAGTTGTAGCGCTCGCGGTAGAACTTCGTGAGCTCGGGTGACGACGGCGCAATCCGGGTGTTCATCGCTCGGCGGTGCCTCTCGCGTCGAATGGTGGAGCAGAAGAATACTATGGCCGGAAACCTCGGGAAAGTCGTAGCTTTGTGGAGCGTTTATGCGCCTCCTCCACGTGGTCACGGCCTTCCCCCGTACCGCCGACGACGTCATCACGCCGTGGCTGGTGGAGCTCTTGAAGCGACTGCGCGCCTCCGGGCACGATGTGGCGGTCTTCACCTCTGCCTACCATGGTCTGGGCGACCAGGAGTTCGCCGGGATCCCCGTGCACCGGTTCCGGTACTTCTTCCGGCGCTGGGAGAACCTCACGCACGAGGAGACGGCGCCGGACCGGATGCGCCGCTCCCTGCTCTACCGGCTGCTGCCCTTCTGCTTCGTCGCGGCGGGCATGCTCGCCATCTGGCGGCACTGCCGCCGGCACCGCTACGACGTGATCCACGTGCATTGGCCGTTCCCGCTCGCGCTGTTGGGGTGGGCGGCGCAGCGGGCCCGTCCCGCGTGTGTGGTGACGACGTTCTACGGCGTCGAGCTGCGCTGGGTCAAGACCGCGATGCCCTTTCTCAAGGGGTTTCTCGCGTGGGCTGCCCGGCGCTCCGATCGGGTCGTGGCTATCTCGTCGTATACGGCCGACCAGCTGCGCGAGCTCGTCGACGTGCCGATCGAGGTCATCCCCTACACCACCAGCCTGCCGGACGCCCCTGCGGGCACGGCGCCGAAGCAGTCCAGCGCTCCGTTCACCGTACTCTTCGTCGGCCGGCTGGTGGAGCGCAAGGGCGTGACCTACCTGATCGACGCGATGAGCTTGCTCTCGGTCGAGCGCGAGACCCGGCTCGTGATCGTGGGAGACGGCCCGGAGCGCGGGCGCATCGAGCAGCGGGTACGCGAGCGAGGCCTCGATCGCCGCGTGGTGCTGCGGGGACAAGTTTCCCAGGACGCGCTCCAGCATGCGTACGCCGCGGCCGACGCCTTCGTCCTCCCGGCGATCGTAGACCGCCGGGGGGACACCGAAGGACTCGGCGTGGTGCTGCTCGAGGCGATGAATCACCGTGTGCCCGTGGTGGCGAGTCGGATCGGGGGGATCCCGGACATCGTCGAAGACGGCGTATCGGGACTGCTCGTGCCCCCCGGCGATTCGGCGGGGTTGGCAGCCGCGCTGGAACGGCTGGCTCGCGACCCCGAGCTGGCTGGGCGTCTCGGCGACGCGGGCTATGGGCGGCTACGCGAGCGGTTCAGCTGGCGCGCGATCGTCTCCCGCTGGGAGGCGGTGTATCGAGCCGCCACGACTGCCCCCTCGAGGTCTT
This sequence comes from Gemmatimonadota bacterium, assembly GCA_041482275.1. Lineage (GTDB taxonomy): Bacteria > Gemmatimonadota > Gemmatimonadetes > Gemmatimonadales > GWC2-71-9 > AG41. Next base: position 16,727 of record JBGPDL010000011.1, read on the forward strand.
AGCGGATCGCATCGATCCACCCGCCCTCGTTTGCGACCACCACCTCGCTGTGCATCGGATCGGCGACCACCGCCCGCGGCGTACCCCCGGTGACGAACGTCGTGTCGAGCGTCAGGGTAGACCGGTCGAACACCTGAACTTCACCCAAGAAGATGATCGAGGCGCACAGCAGCCGCCCGTCCGGGCTGAGCGCGACGCCGTTCGCACCGCCGTCAAGGAAGACGGAATCCACTTCCGTCCCGCTCGTGAGGCTCACCACTTGCACCAATGGCTTGGTCTCGTTGGCGACGTACAGCCGCTGCCGGTCGGACGACAGCACCATCGCTTGGGTCCGGCCTCCGAGCGTGAAGGTGCGCGTTACCGCGAGCGTGGTGGTGTTCACCTCGAGGACCGATCCGCCGTCTCGCGTGGCGACGTACAGCAGCGCGCCGTTGGGATGCAACAGCAAATGGTGCGACGTCGCAGGGAGATCGAGTGAGTCGGTCACGACGCCGGTGGCGATGACGACCTTGTAGAGGCGATTGGCGTTGGTCGTGACGAACAGCGTGGCTCCGTCAGCCGTCACCTACATTGGAATCGGGTCGCCCGCGGTCGCGATCGTCCGCACTTGACTGCCGGCTCCGACGTCTATCACGCCGATGTTGTCTGACAGCTGATTGCTGACGTACGCGGTGGCGCCCGTGCGGTCAAAGATCACAAACGTAGGCGTCGTGCCCACGCCCACCGAATCGGTCACGCTGAGCGTGCCGAGGTCGACCCGATCCACGGCGTTCGCCGTCGAGCGGGTCACATACGCAATGCCGCTCGGCGCGACGGCTATGTCGATCGGCCCGCCCGGCACGGAAACTCTGCCGATGAGCTTCGGGGGCGTCACGGCGGTGCTGCTGCTGCACGCGGCGACGACCACTGCGATCATCAGGCCCGCAAGCCGCATCACTCCTCCTGGTATGGGCGCGAAGCCCCGCCGTTTCCAACGTGCACCTGATGGATGGGCGCTGCAAGTCGTGCACCCCCCGGATAGCGCGTTCAGGAATGCATCGTTTCAAGGCGGCAGCGGGAGTGTGGCGGGGGCGCAACCACCGGCGGCGATTAAGGCTCGGTCGGGCGCCCCTGGCGCAGCTGGTTCACGTCTCGCTCCAACGCCCGCACCTCTTCCCGCATGCCGGCGAGCATCTCCCCCACGAAGCCGAAGCCGAACAGGATCAGCCCCGCCAGGACGAGCAGCAGCACGAGGTAGAGGAACGCGCGGTTTCCCTGCTGCAGCACGTAGCGCTCGAAGAGGGCGTACACGCCGACGAGGACTCCGCTGAAGCACAGGACGGCTCCGGTGACGCCAAAGAACAGCATCGGCTTGCGGCCGAACCGCAATTGGAACCACACGGAAAGCAGATCCAGCATGCCGACGGGGATGCGTCCGATGCCGAACTTCGACTTCCCGGCCCGGCGCGGATGGAGCGGTACGGCCCGCTGTGCAACGCGAAAGCCTTCGGCGGCGGCGATGACCACCATGAAGCGGTGCCAGTCCGGCCGCGTCGGAATGCCGTCCATGACCTCGCGGCGATAGGCCTTCACCGAATTCAAGTCGGTCACCCGTACCCCGAACAGCCAGCGACACAGCAGGTTGTACACCCACGAGACGAAGCGTTTCTCGTAGTGGCCCTGCTTGGTACCGGTGACGATGTCGGCCTCGCCCGCGAGGACCGGCGCGACGAGCGCGGGGATGTCGGCAGGACTGTACTGGAGGTCGGCGGGATAGAACACCAGAATTCGGCCGCGGGCCACGTCGCTGCCCGATTTGAGCGCATCGGCGATCCCGCGCTGGCTCCGGTGCGTCACGACACGGAGAAAGGGATGCTTGCTCGCGAGGTCCCGCAACGCGTCCGCCGTACCGTCGCGACTGCCGTCGTCGATCACCACCACCTCGCACGTGTAGGGCAGCGGTAGCAGCGCCTCCCGCGCCTGACGCACGAACTCGGCGAGATTCTCGGCCTCGTCCTTGGCGGGCACGAGGACGCTCACCTCGGGCGCCGCCGCCGCGGTCGCCAGGCTCACAGGCGCTTCCGCATGCGGGCCGGCAGGATGCTCAACTGGTCACGGTACTTCGCGACGGTGCGGCGCGCGATCTTGACGCCCTTCTGCGCGAACATCTCGACGATCTGCTGGTCGGTGAGCGGGTTCTTGGAATCCTCGTCCGCCACCATTTTCTGGATCTGCGCGCGGATGGCGCGGGCGCTCGCGTCCTCCCCTGTGGTGGTGGAAAGGCCGCTCGAGAAGAAGAACTTGAGCGGCAGGAGGCCGCGCGGGGTCTGCACGTACTTTTCGTTCGTCACCCGGCTCACCGTGCTCTCATGCATGTTGATGACGTCGGCGACTTCCCGCAGGGTGAGCGGCTTCAGGTATTCGACGCCCTTTTCGAAGAACTCGCGCTGCCGGTCCACGATGAAGTTCATCACCTTGAGCATCGTCTGGCGGCGCTGCTCGATGGCCTGGATCATCCAGTGCGCGCTGTTCATGCGCTGGTTGATGAAATCCTTGTTCTCGCCGTGGAACTTCTTCTTGTCGCGGGCGATGTCCTGGTAGGTCTTGGAGATGCGCAGCCGCGGGAGCCCGGAGTCGTTCAAGAAGACCTTGTACGCGCCGTCGATCTTTTCCACGACGAGATCGGGAATGATGTACGCCTCGTTGGCGGAGGAGTGCTGCAGGCCGGGCTTGGGGTCGAGTTTGGCGAGGTCGTCCGCGACCTTCTGCACTTCGGCCGGGTCCAGCCCGAAGCGCTTGCCGAGGTCGCTCCAGCGATGCGCCTTGAGGTCGTCGAAGGCGTCCCGCACCAGACGGTAGGCGAGGGTGTCGGTCTCGCCCCGGGCCTCGAGCTGCAGCATCAGGCACTCCCGCAGATCGCGCGCACCGATGCCTGGAGGGTCGAGTTTTTGGATGATGCGGAGCATCTCGTCGGCCTCGGCGAGCGCGAACAGCTGGGGCCGGATGTCCAGTTCCGACTCGACCGCGTGCTCTTCGAGCAGCTGGTTCGCCCCCCGGACGATCTCCTCGAGCGTGGCGCCGAGGTAACCGTCCTCCGCGATGTTCCCGATAAACTCCTCGGCCAGGAGCTGCTGGCGGGGGGTGAGATCCAGCAGCCGCATCTGATCCCGCAAGTAGTCGGACAGGTCCTTCGACTCGACCGGCACCGGCTCCACGTATTCCCGGGCCTCGCTCATGTCGCGCGGGGGTGCGCTCGAGTCGGTGCCGTCGTCGAGAAGGATGTCCTCCCAGTTGGGTTCGTCGTTGCCCTCGGCCTCCTTCTTCTCCTCCTTGCCCTCATCGAGCGGCACTTCCGTCTCGTCTTCCGGCTCGAGCAGTTCCAGGAACGGATTGCCGAGCAGCTCCTGCTTCAAGTGCTGCTGCAGGTCGAGCAGGGGCATGTACAGCAGGTCCATGGCCTGGTACAGCCGCGGATTGATCCGCAGCTGCTGCGACAGCACCGCGTGCTGCTGCAGACCGGTCTTCATACGGGCTGGGGCTGGCCCAACCGGGCGCGCAGGCGCGCGGTGAGCGTGGGCCCGAGGTACAGGTTCGCCACGCGGTCGTCGAACACCAGCTCGCGGACGGTACCGGCGACCTGCACTTTGCCTTCAAACATGATGTAGGCGCGATCCACGATGTCGAGCGTCTGCTCCACATTGTGGTCGGTGATCAGAACGCCGATGCCGCGGTGCCGCAGTCCGGCGACGATGGTCTGGATGTCGTGTACGGCGATCGGATCCACGCCGGCGAAGGGCTCGTCGAGCAGCATGAACTTGGGCTCGGTCACGAGGGCGCGCGTGATCTCGAGGCGCCGCCGCTCACCGCCGGACAGCTGGAAGCCCTTCTGCCGCCGCAGGTGCTTGATCGCCAGCTCGTCGAGCAGCTGCTCCAGCCGCTCGGCCCGCGCTCCGTCCGCGAGCGGGAGCGTCTCGAGGATCGCGCGCACGTTGTCTTCGACGCTGAGCTTGCGGAACACCGACGGCTCCTGCGCCAGATAGCCGATCCCCATCCGCGCGCGGCGGTACATCGCCTCTTCGGTAATATCCCGGCCGTCCAGCGTGATCTGCCCGCCGTCGGGGCGCACCAGGCCGGTGATCATGTAAAAGGTCGTGGTCTTCCCCGCCCCGTTGGGCCCCAGCAGGCCGACGATTTCGCCCTGCTCGAGCTGCACGCTCACGTCATTCACCACTCGGCGACCCTTGTAGATCTTGACCAGCCCCCGCGCGTCGAGCCGGCTGCCGCCGGTGACGGCCACGTGCTCGCCGCTCGCCGATTCGGCGCGTGCCAGCGTTCGCTCCGCGGCGTCGAGCAGGCGGTCGGCGACGCCCACGCGATCGGCGGCGACCTCGGTCCAGGTCTCGGCCGTAAACGCGATGGGGGCGGCGTCCGCCAGCATGCCCATGGGATATGCCACGATCTTCAGCAGGGCGAGCCGGGGCAACACCGACGTGCGGAGGCTGGCGTGAAACTCCTCGACCGAGAGCGCCCCCAGCTCGGGGAGAGCGCCGCCTCCCGCGTGGGCCCGCAGCTTCAGGAACTCCTCCCGGTAGGCGATCGCCAGCTCCCCCAGGGCGGACCGCCCGTGCTCGTCCGCCACGCGGGCGAGGGCGGCGGCGGCGAGCGGCAGCGACGAGTCCCGCGCGGTGATCAGGTCGGCGAGGTGCCGGGGCACCGGGTTCGAGGGCGTCGTCATCGGCCGGAAGGCTTCTTGGGAGCGGTCTTCGTGGTATCGGGCGCCGGCGGTCTGGGCTCGAGCTGGACGCCGTCGGCGCGCCCCGTCACGGTCACCCGGTCGACCTTGTCCCCCGCCAGGACGATGTCGATGACCGCTCCGCGGGAGTAGTTGAGCGACGGACCGGTCGTCGAGTCGCGCCCGCTGTCCAAATGCGTGAAGGAGCGGGCGGCACCGCGCGCCACCAGCTGGTGCAACCTGCTCCGCGGCGTGCCGGCGGAGTCGGCCACCGGCGCCCAGCGCGCCGTGAGCGAGTCGCCGGCGATCCAGTTGAGTTGGGCGGTCTTGGTGGAGTCCTTCTTGGACGTCGAGTATGCGCGCCCGAACGCCCGCGCTTCGGTGAGCACCTCCTCCGGGAGATCCAGCGCCAGCGAGTCCGCCTGGATGGTGTGGAGGGTGGAAACCGCGCGCGCGCGCACCGAATCCTTGGGTCCCCAGGCGAACGCCTGTTGCAGCTTCTTCCGGTCCAGGTGCAGGTGAATGGTGTCCGCCGTGAGGCGCCAATCGGACCCCGTCGCCACGCCGTCGCCGAGCGCCTTCACGAGGCGGATGTCCCGGCCCTGGAGCCCGAGCTCGATGCGCGTGCCGGTGAGGGTATAGGGGCGAGCGCCCTTGCCTTCCACCTTGGGCTTGCCGAGCAGCACGCCGAACCCGACCGCCTGGTCGAGCTGCAGCGAATCGCCGCGGGCGGCGAGATCACTGCGATCGATGGTGACCCGCCCGCCACCCCACATGCGGTCGTTCCCCTTGAAGCGCACCCGGTCGGCGACGATGAGATAGGGTTCTCCCGAGTCGGTGGTGGTGCGGTACTCGATTGTCGGGCGACCCGACGCGTACATCTCGAGCGTGTCGCGGATTCCCGTGGCGGCCCGGTAGTACGTCAGGTTCGGCCCGCGCAGCACCGATCCGCTGTTGCGATTCACCGCGACGACGTTCTTGTGTGCCTCGAGGCGCTCCTGGCGCAGAAAGTAGGCCGCGGTCACCGCATCGAGCGTGATCGCCGTGTCACGGATGTGCACGGGGTTTTTCTGCCCGATCATGTCGAAGCGGCCCACCCCCGCGAACCAGGCCACGCTGTCGGCGGCCAGCGTGCTGCTCGTGCCCTCGCAGTGCGCCAAGACGCCGCCGCCGGCGAATACGTTGGTCTCCCCGGCCCGCACCTCGACCTGTTGTGCCTGCCGGCCGACGGAGTCGATCACGACCTTGCAGGGCCGCCCGCCGGTCGAGTCGCCAGCGGCGCGCTGCTGCGAAAACAGGCTGAGCAGGAAGACGGCCGCCATCATTGGTTCGGCAGGGTGAACTTACCGCCCGCGGCGCCGTGCGGCCTGATCGCCGTCACGACCTTGAAGTCCGGATCGGACGTGAACCCGTCGCCCTCGATGTGCCGGTTCGGCTCGTCGAACACGAACGCTCGGTCGGAGCTGACCTGGTTGCGCACCTGGTTGTAGCGTATCACCTCGGTCCGCAGCGTCGCGCCGTCGGTGCGGACGACCACGACATGCCCGCGCGCTTCCATGTCACCCCCACGCCAGTGGTAGGTGCCTTCCCGCGACGTGAGCGTCGATGTCTCGGCCCCGCGGGTGTCGTAGAAGGTGATGTGCACGTTGCGAAGCTCCGCGGTCTGTGCCGGCGAGTAGAAATATGCCGTGTCTGCGAGCACGTGAGCACGCTGGATGCCGGCGTTGGTGACGTAATGCGACATGCTGAGCAGTACCTGGTCGGCCGAATCGGCGGCGGCGACCGTCGCCGTCGGCTTGATGCCGGTCTCGCACCCGAGCAACAGGGCGGCGAGCGCGGCGCCACAGGCCCTCACGCCGCCCCCGCTTTCATCAAGTCGTGCAAGTGGACCATCCCCACCACCTTGCGACCGCCGTCCAGGACCGGCAATGCCATGATGCCGTAGCGTTCCATGACCTGCACCGCGGCTCCCGCCAGCTCGCCAGGGGTGGTGCTCTTGGGCGCCCGTGTCATCACGTCTTCCACAGGAATGTCGAGGAACTGGTCGGTGCGTTCCATGAGCCGCGTCAAGTCACCGGCGGTGACCACTCCGATCAGAGCGCCGCCCTGGTCCACGACGGCCACCGTACCGCGCTTCTCCGCGAGGAGCACGACGCACTCGCGCATCGGGCGGTCGGAGCCGAGCGTGGGCAGGTCGCGCGCGAGCATGACGTCAGTGACGCGCAGCAGCAGCTTGCGGCCGAGCGTGCCGCCGGGATGCAGCGCCGCAAAATCCTCGCGTCGGAACCCTTTCACCTCGAGGAGCGTCACGGCCAGCGCGTCGCCGAGCGCGAGCGCGGCGGTGGTGCTGGCCGTGGGCGCCAGGGTCTCGGGGCACGCCTCTTCCGTGACGCTCGCGTCCAGCACGACGTCCGCTTGGCGCGCGAGCATCGAGTCCGGGTCACCGGTGAGCGCGATGATCGGCACGCCGAGTCGCTTGAGCTGGCCGAGGAGGCCGAACAGCTCGTCCGAGGCTCCGCTCTTCGAGAGCAGCAGGGCCGCATCATCGCGCCCCACCAGCCCCAGATCACCGTGCAGCGAGTCCACGGGGTGGAGGAACGAGGCGGGGCTGCCGGTGGAGGTGAAGGTGGCGGCGATCTTGCGGGCGATGAGGCCCGACTTGCCGACTCCGGACACGATCAGGCGGCCCTTCGCCGCCGCCAGCAGGCGGACGGCCGCCGTGAAGGCGGGGCTCAGCCGGTCGGCGATACGGCGGATCGCCTCGGCTTCCAGGGCCAGCACGCGGCGCCCGCGCTCAACGAGATCGCTGGGCTCCGTGCGGGACATCGCCACGCTCCAGGAAGTACTTGGTGAGCAGGCCCTGCCACTCGCCGCGGGCCTTGAGAATCAACTCGGCCACTTCGCGGACGGCGCCGTGACCACCGGCCACCGCCGTGACCACCCGAGCTGCCGCCTTCACCTCGGCCACCGCGTTGGCAACCGCTACCGGCAGGCCGACCCGCGTCAACAGCGGCAGGTCGGCGAGGTCGTCGCCCACGAACGCGCAGTCCTCCCAGGCGAGCCCCCGTCGCTCGAGCAGCGCCTCGAAGGCGGGAAGCTTGCGGGCCGTCGGATCCTGGATCAGCTCGTCCACGCCGAGCTCGCGGGCGCGCAGCGCGGTGGCGGCCGATTCGCGACCGGAAAGCCACACCACCGCGAGCCCTGCGGAGCGGAGCATCCGGATGCCCAGCCCGTCGTGAATGTGAAACCGCTTGAGCTCCACCGGGTGGTCGCCCACCAGGCCGAGATAGATGCCGTTGTCGGTGAGCACGCCGTCGACGTCCAGACCGACGAGCTTCAACCGGCGGGCGGTGGTCGGATCAAGCACGGACCGCCTCCCGGACCCGTTGCCACACCTCCAGCGCCACGGTCACGAGGCTGGGGAGCTGGTCAAGGGGCACCATGTTCGGTCCGTCGGACGGCGCGTGATCGGGGTCGGGGTGCGTTTCGAGGAAGAACGCGTCGGCGCCAGCGGCGGCGGCGGCGTAGAGCAACGGCGGGATGAATTCCCGCAACCCCCCGCTCGCGCCGTCGGGTCCCTGCCCCGGTTGCTGCACCGCGTGCGTCGCGTCGAACACGACCGGCGCGCGGCAGGCGGCACGCAGTCGCGTGAAGTTCCGCATGTCCACCACCAGATCACCGTACCCGAAGAACGTGCCTCGCTCGGTGACGGCGACTTCGGGCGCGCCCCCCGCACGCACCTTGTCCACCGCCCCGGCCATGCCCTCCGGGGACATCCACTGGCCCTTCTTCACGTTCACCGCGCGCCCGGCGCGTCCGGCCGCGACGAGCAGGTCCGTCTGGCGGCACAGGAACGCCGGAATCTGCAGCACATCGGCGACCTGGGCGGCGGCGGACACCTGGCTGACTTCGTGCACGTCGGTGAGGATCGGCAGGCCCGTCGCCGCCCGTACCCTGGCGAGCGCGGCGAGGCCGGCCTCGAGACCGGGGCCGCGGCCGGCCCTGAGCCGCGATCGGTTCGCTTTGTCGTACGACGCCTTGTAGATCACGTGCACCCCGAGCTTCGCCCCGAGCTCGGCGAGGGCTTCGCCGATCTGGAGATTCAGGTCGTCCGACTCGACGACGCACGGCCCCGCGATGAGGAACGGGGCGGCCCCGAAGTGCTGCGCCATGTCAGTCGTGCCGGCCGGCGAGCTGGGACCGCCGCTCGGCTTCGGCGGGGGCTGCCCCGCTCTGGGCGCGATGCCGCTGGCGCGCCGCGCCGACGAACCCGGCGAACAACGGGTGCGGCCGGGTGGGCCGGGACTTGAGCTCCGGATGGAACTGGCAACCGATGAACCACGGGTGGTCGGGGAGCTCGATCATCTCGACCAGCGAGCCGTCTGGCGAGAGCCCGGCGCAGCGCATGCCGTACTCGGCGAGCACGTCGCGATACGCGTTGGATACCTCGTAGCGGTGGCGATGCCGCTCGGTCACCTCGAGCGAGCCGTACGCTTGGGCCACCCGCGAGCCTGGGCGCAGCTTGCAGGGGTACGCGCCCAGCCGCATGGTACCGCCCATCTCCTGGATTCCCTCCTGCGACCGCATCAGCGCGATGACCGGATTCTCGCATTCCGGGGCGAACTCGCTCGAGTTGGTGTCGGGAAGCTTGACCACATCGCGGGCGAACTCGATGATCGCGGCCTGGAGTCCGAGGCAGATGCCGAAGAACGGGAGCTTCTGCTCCCGCGCCCAGCGGATCGCCTCGAGCATGCCCTCCACCCCGCGCACCCCGAACCCCCCCGGGACGAGCAGTCCGTCGTACCCGGCGAGCAGCTCGCGCGCGGCTTCCTGATCGGTGAAGCGATCGGACGAGATCCAGTCGATCTGCACGCCGCAGTCGTTCGCGATGCCGCCGTGCACCAGCGCTTCGTGAATGCTCTTGTAGCTGTCCGCCAGTTCGGTGTACTTGCCCACGACCGCGATCCGGACGCGCTCGGGAGGGTGGAGGATTTTCTCCACCATCTGCGCCCAGGAGCGCAGGTCGGGCTCCTTGGTCTCGAGGTGCAGCCGCATGCAGACTTCCCGGTCGAGTCCCTGTTCGTGCAGCTTGAGCGGAATCTCGTAGATCGATTTCACATCCGGGCTTTCCACCACGCAGCCGAAGTCCACGTTGCAGAACTGGGCGATCTTTCGTTTCAACTCCTCGGAGAGCGGGCGCTCGGTGCGGCACACCAGGATATCCGGCTGGATTCCGATCTGCATCAGCTCGCGAACCGAGTGTTGCGTCGGCTTGGTCTTGAGCTCGGCGGTGGCGGCGATGAAGGGCACGAGGGTGAGGTGGATGAACAGCGTATTGTCGCGGCCCACCTCCTGGCGGAACTGCCGGATCGCTTCGAGGAACGGCAGCGACTCGATGTCGCCCACCGTGCCCCCGATCTCCGTGATCACGACGTCGTGGTCGGGCGCGAGCCGGCGGATGGACGCCTTGATCTCGTCCGTGATATGAGGAATCACTTGCACGGTGGAGCCGAGGTATTCGCCGCGCCGCTCCTTCGTGATCACGGACAGGTAGATCCGCCCCGTGGTCACGTTGTTCACCTGCGACAGCGACCGGTCGATGAACCGCTCGTAATGGCCGAGATCGAGGTCGGTCTCGGCCCCGTCATCGGTCACGTACACCTCGCCGTGCTGGAACGGCGACATCGTGCCGGGATCGACGTTGATGTAGGGATCGAACTTCTGAATCGTGACTCGCAGACCGCGCTCCACCAGCAGACGGCCGAGCGAGGCGGCCGCGATGCCCTTTCCGAGGGACGAGACCACGCCGCCGGTCACGAAGATGTACTTCGTTGAGCTCACGGACTCACCTCCTTCAGTTGGCGGGTCACTTGCGCTTCCGCGTATCGCAGGTCGTCTGCCGTGTCCACGCCGGGCGCTGCGGGTCCCGGAAACAGCGCCACACCGATCGCCATGCCGTGCAGCAGCGGCCGCAACTGCTCGAGGCGCTCCCAGCGCTCCTCCGGCACGGGCGGGAGCCGCACCCAGCGGGCGAGCGCGTCCCGCGTGTATGCGTACACGCCCACGTGCTGGTGATAGATCACATCCCCCGCGGCGTCGCGGTCGAATGGGATCGGCGCGCGCGAGAAATACACCGCTCGCCCCTGCGCGCCGACGACCACCTTCACGCGGTTGGGATCGCCCGCCAGGGCCGGATCCAAGTCCCCCGCCGCCGTTCCGATCGGATCTCCGCCGCGCACGCGCGCGACCGCGCCGACGAGCGCGGCGTGTGCCACGAGGGGCTCGTCGCCTTGCACGTTCAACACCACATCGAATGCACTAAACTGTTTATTGCGAACGACTTCTGCGACTCGCTCGGTACCGGACTGATGGTCGGGAGAGGTCAGCACCGCCTCGTACCCCGCTCTGTCGACCACGCCGCTGATTTCGCCCGCGTCGGTCGCGACGACCACGCGGTCGCACACACCTGCCTCAGCCACTCGCCGGACGACCCGGAGGATGAGGGGTTCGCCTGCCAGAGACAGGAGTGGCTTGCGAGGGAGGCGGCTGGAGCCCAGCCGCGCCGGGATCACGCCGAGGACAGGCACGGGGGAACATACAAAATTCGTGCCGCGGCGTCTAGGCCTCCTGTTAATCAGCGGTCAATACTTGTCTTACCCGGTCGCCGCCGCGCCGCAGTCACGCCATATGAGTGCGCGATCTTGAGGAAGTTCTCGAGCAGCTCCTTGCCGTGCTCGGTGCCGATCGACTCGGGGTGGAATTGCACGCCGTAGATCGGATGGCGGCGGTGCTTCATCGCCATGATCTCTGCATCCCTGGGCCGGTCGGCGCTCCAGGCGGTGATGACGAGGTCCTTGGGCAGCGAGCTCGGCTCGACGACGAGCGAGTGATAACGCATGCCGGTCACCGGACTGGGGATGCCCTCGAACAGCTCGTCGTCTTCGTGAGTCACCTGGCACGTCTTGCCGTGCATCAGGCGGTCGGCCCGCACCACGCGCCCGCCGAACGCTGCGGCGATCGCCTGGTGGCCGAGGCACACGCCGAGTACCGGCACCACGCCTGCGAGCGCCTGCACGAGCGGCACGAGGATGCCCGCTTCGGCGGGTGTGCAGGGACCGGGCGAGAGCACGGCGGCGGTGGGCTTGAGCGCCAGCACCTGCGACACGCTGAGCGCATCGTTGCGGTACACGACGGGCTCCGCGCCGAGCTCGCCGAACAGCTGGACGAGGTTGTACGTGAAGGAATCGTAGTTGTCGAGGACAAAGAGCATGCGGGGAAACTAACGCGCGTAGAACCGGTCGTGGAGGGCCGGATCGATGCGCCGCACGCGGCCGCTGCGCGGGTGGACTGGGCACCACAGCGAACGGGCCCGTGCCAGGACGCGCTGATCCGCAGCCCGGAGGATCTCGGTGTGGCGCTCGAACGTCGCCGCGTTGGGCGGGCCGACCCAGGTGCGCACGATCACTTGGTCGCCGGGCTTTGCGGAGTGCTGGTAATCGATCTCGTGGCGCAGGACGACCCAGCCAATGTCCGCCCGCTCTGCCGGGGTGGTGGCGGACTCCCAATGCGCCGCCGCGACGTCCTGCACCCAGCGGAGGTACACGACATTGTTCACGTGGCCCAGACCGTCGATGTCGTCGGCGGTCACGGCAAACGTGCGCTCGAAGCGGACGGGCTGACTCTCCATGCCGAAAGATTCCCTGGCTCCCGTGGCACCGCCAGCTACCGCCCCGCGCGCTCCTCCCACTCGTCGAGCGAACGCGGCCAGTCCTGCTTCAAGAGCCGGGACAGCGAGCGGTCGGCGAGCAAGCGGCCGCCGGTCTGGCAGCGGGCGCAGTAGTTCACCTCGTTTTCCGCATAGCGGATGCGTTGCACCGGCGAGGCGCAGACGGGACACGGCTTGCGGAAGCGGCCGTGCACGGCCATCCCCGGCCGGAACGCCGTCACCTTCTCCGGGAACGCGTCACCCGTCTCGGTCCGCAGGCGGTCGATCCAATACGTGAGCGTCTGCTTGACGGCCCGGAACAGCCGCTCGCTCTCTTCCGGGGTGAGCTGGGTGGTGAGCCGCAAGGGTGACAGGCGGGCCGCGTGGAGGATTTCGTCGGAGTAGGCATTGCCGATGCCGTCGAACAACCGGGGGTCGGTGAGGGCGCGCTTCAACGTATGCGACTCGCGGGCCAGGATGCCATTGAACTGCTCCGGCGTGGCGGCGAGGACGTCGAGGCCACCGGGATCGTGGGCGGCCAGCGCACTCGCACCCCGGACGACGTGCAGCGATGCCCGGTGCTTCGTGCCCGCCTCGGTGAGCAGCAACGTGCCGTGCCGGAAATCCCACGCCGCGAGTCCGGAGCGGCCGGGTACCGGCACGCCGGCGGGCTTCCAATGCAGCCGGCCGGCGATCATCAGGTGCAACACGGTGAAATAGTCGTCCTCGAACACGAAAACGATGCGCTTGCCGAGGCGGCGCACGTCCCGGATCGCGCGCCCGGTGAGGTCGGCGACCGGAGGGTCCGCCGTGCGGAGCAGAAACGGGCTGCCGATCCGCAGCCCGTCGAGCCGCGCGCCGACCAACCGGGGGGCGAGGGCGTGGAGATACAGCATGATGTCCGGCAGCTCGGGCACGCGACGCTTTAGCTGAGGAACCGCTCGGCCAGTTGTTCCAAGCGCTCGTCGTGCTCCGCTCGCGCGCGGGCGAGAATGCGCTCCACGTGAGGGCGCAGCTTCAGCTCTCCCCAGTAGTAGCCGGTCGCCTGCTCCGCGCTCGCGGTCTCGCCCGCGCGGGCCGCCTCGAGCAGCGCCGCGGCGGCTGCCGCGTCGAAGCCGGGGTCGTCGCGCGGCGGCAGCCCGTAGTTGCGGCTGGGGACGCCCCGCGTGCCGTCGTCCTCCTTCGTGAAGGCTCGCGACATCGCGTGGTGTTCCTACCAGGGCGCGGCTGATGTCGGGCGCCGCCCGTACGTCTTCGTCGTGACCTCCAGGGCCGAGTAGCACCCGGTGGTCTCGTCCGCTCCCCAGCGCGCCGCTGCCGCCTGCGCATCGAACGAGCGGATCAAACGGACCCTCGGGAACGGCACGGTGTCGAGGGCACTGTACGGCCCGGCATACACGCCGTCGACGTACATACGCGGCCGGTCCACACTGTCGCTCGCGACGCATGACCTCGGCACGGGGTGCCCCGTCAACCAGCGCGAGCGCAGGGTCACTATGGCCTCCCAGGCTGTGCTAGTCACCGGTGCGATCCGGGCGAGCTCGTCCGGCCCGATCGAGTCGCTCGTGGCTTCCACGGTGAAGGACCGGCTGTCGAGCAACCCACCGGCCGCAGTCCGGACATCCACGCGCCAATATCCGAGCCACTGCGGACGGATCCGCATGCTGCTCGAGGTCCACCAACGTGAGCCGGTCACCGGCAGGGTGATGCGGGCCATCTCGCGCTCTTCCCGGTACCATACGTGCTGGATGGTCGCGCCCCGTCGCGCTGTCGTGACGTGCGTCCAATAGTACACCCGACCGACATTCGGATCGACCACCAGATTGCACCGCACGTCGTCGCATCCGCTACCGTGCGGGGGTTCCCCTCCCGCCCGCGGTCGCAGGGTGGCGATGTTCTCCACGACGACAACACCGCGACTCGCGCCGCGTGGCGCGGCATGCGGCCTGTTCCCTTCCGTCGGCAGAAGTGTCAGGCGGATGGTGGTATCCAGTGCCACAACGGGGTGCCGCTTGGAAACGAGTCCGTAGCCGAACGCTTGTACCCACACCCGTACCCTTCGCGGGAAGTTCGGGAAGCGGAACCGGCCTTGGTTGTCGAGCCGCACGCGCCGGAACACCCCCGGACCCCGCAAGTCCACCGCGACGTCCCGCACAGACTGACCGGCTCGGTCGACGGCTGTGCCGGCGATCTGGGCTGTGGCGCTCCCACCAATCCCGCCGAGCAGGAGGACCAGCGCTGCCCCGGCGTTCAGGGCAACGGAGTTCCTCTGCGAGACCACCGGGTTGGGCCTCATGTCAGGCTCTCGGATGATAGCTCTTGTGCACCGTCCGGAGGTATTCTCGGTCGACGTGCGTGTACAACTGCGTGGTGGCCAGGTCCGCGTGACCGAGCATCTCCTGCACGGCACGCAAATCGGCGCCGCCCTCGAGCAAGTGCGTCGCGAATGTGTGCCGCAGCGTGTGGGGTGTGACGCGTTTCGTGATTCCCGCGAGGCGCGCCGCGTGCCGAATGATGGTCCAGGCGCCCACGCGGGAGAGCGGTGTACCGCGGGCGTTGAGGAACACGCGCCCGCGTCCCTTCCCCCGATCGAAGCGGGGCCGGATCTCGCGCACGTACAGCGCCACCGCGCCCAGGGCACGCCGGCCGACCGGGACGACGCGCTCCTTCGACCCCTTCCCGAAGACGCGGGCCAGCCCGTCCTCGTACAGCAGATCCTGCAGCGCTAGGCCCACCAGCTCGGACACCCGCGCGCCCGTGGCGTAGGCGAACTCGAGCAGCGCCCGGTCGCGGAGTGCCAGCGGCTCGTCGGTGTTGGGCGCGGCCAGCAGACGCTCGATCTCGGCGACCGACAGGACCGTCGGCAGGCGGCGCCACTGGCGCGGCGATTCGAGCCGCTCGCTCGGGTCGCGGGCGGCGTGGCCCTCCCCCACCAAGAAACGGTAGTACGTCCGGAGCGCCGAGATCTGGCGCCGGATGGTCGTGGGGGCGAGACCCAGGTCCTTGAGCGCATAGACGAACTCGCGCAGCTGGGCGCTCGTCACATCTTCCGGACCGCGTGCGCCCTTTGCCGCAGCGTAGCCGGCGAAGCGCCGCAGATCGCGCACATAGTTCGTCACGGTGTGAGGGCTGTCGCCCGCCTCGAGCGCGAGGTAGTCCCGGAACAGCTCCACGCGGAAGGCGGCGTCGGGAGCGGGGGCTAGAGCCACCGCCGCACGCGATCCTTATACGCCCGGTACTCGTCGCCGAACTTCGCTTCGAGGTACGCCTCCTCACGCGCGATCACGTGGCGCTGCACCAGTGCCACGACGACCGGAAGGAGCGCGAGCGGCCAGAGGGAGTTGACGAAGATGGTGAGGCCGAGATACAGGGCGACGAGGCCGACGTACATGGGATTGCGGGTGAACCGGTAGGGCCCGTGCACCACGATGGCCGTCGTCGGCTTCGTCGGGTTCGGCGTCGTCCCGGCCCGGCGGAACAGGAACACGGCACTCCCGGCGAGTCCCGCCCATGCCCCGAGCAGGCCCCAAGCCGCGGCACGGGCGGCGGGCGGCAGGGTGCCCGGCCACAGGTGTATGGGGACAAACCGGTGGACGGCGTACCCGAGGGCGAAGGCGCCCGCATAGACGAACGGCGGGAAGATCCGGACTCCCGAGGTGTCACTCCCAGGTGCGCTCATGGTGGCCCTCCGGCTAGCGCTTCAGACGACGCCTCACCCACACGACAGCAAATATGACAGCGCCGAGGGCCACCACGCCAAGCACGCGATTGAGGCGGCCGACCGTTGCCAGCACCACATCGAGTTTAGTGCCGAGCGTGGCCACGAAAAACGTCAAGGCGCCGTACCACAGTGCGGAAGCCAGGGCGAGCGGGATCAACGCACGCGGAGCGGAGAGCCCGGCGATGCCGGCGAACGGCGGCACGACGGCGCGCCACACCGGAAGCAGGCGTGCGATGAAGATCCCGTACGTCCCGTGGCGTTGGTATTGCACCTGGAGGTGGGCCAGTACCGTCTCGGACATGAGCTTGCGACCAATGGGTCCCCTGAAAAAGGCGGGCCCGTAACGGCGGGCGAGCCAGTACACCGCCGACGCCGCAGCGACGTTCGCTGCCCAGGTGACCCCGAACACGGCCCAGGCGTTGAGGACGCCCCGTCCGGCGAGCAGCGCGCCGAGGGCGACGGCGGTATCGGCGGGGAGCGGCGGTATGACGTTTTCGAGCGCCGCGAGGATGATGATCAGGCCGTACAGCGGCCCCGGAGGCAGTCCTTCCAGGAACCTGAGCAAGTCACTCAGGAGGACGCTCCTCGAGCAACGCCACGGCGATCACCGCGATGCCCTCGCCTCGTCCGATCCACCCCATTCCCTCGTTCGTCTTCGTCTTCACCGACACGTTCGAAAACCCCGCCACGAGGGCCGCGGAGAGGTTCTCGCGCATCTGGTCGACGAACGGGGCGAGTCGGGGACGCTCGATGATGATGGTGATATCGGCGCTCACGAAGTTGAGTCCGGCCTCGACCACGCGCAGATAGGCCTGCTTGAGCAGCTCGAGCGAATTCGCGTCGCGCCACCGGGGGTCGCTGGGCGGGAACATCAGGCCGATGTCGCCGAGCCCGGCGGCGCCGAGGATGGCGTCGATGAGGGCATGCGCCACGGCGTCGGCGTCGGAGTGCCCGGCGAGTCCGTGGAGATGCGGAATCGTCACACCGCCCAGGATCAGCTTGCGGCGGTCGGCAAATCGGTGCGAGTCGTACCCGATGCCGACCCGCATGTCAGGCCTTGAGAATCCGAACCGCGAGGTGGGCGGCGTTCTTGGCGTTGTCGATGCCGACGCACGCTACGGGTACGCCGCCCGGCACCTGCGCCGTGGCGAGCAGCGCGTCGAACCCGTGCAAGGCCCCGACCGCGAACGGCACGCCGATCACCGGGAGGTCGGTGAGCGACGCGGCGAATCCCGGCAGCGCGGCCGACAACCCCGCCCCGGCGATGACCACTCTGAACCCCTTGTTCCGGGCGGCCTTGACCAATTCGGCCGTCTGGTCGGGCTGGCGGTGGGCGGAGGAGACGTGGAACTCGTAGGAGATACCCGCCTGGTCGAGGATCTCGAAGGCGGGCTCGATGCGCGGTTTGTCGCTGTCCGAGCCGACCAGAATCAATACGTCGGCCACGTCAGGCCGCCTCGTCGATGACGCTGTAATCCTGGCGGCGCTGGCGCGGCGTGTAACCCCCGTCGGCGATGAGCCGCTGCATCTCGGGAAGCGTCATGCGCCACGTGGTCCCCGCCGCGGACACGACGTTCTCTTCCATCATGAGCGAGCCGAAATCGTTGGCCCCGAACCGGAGCGCCACCTGTCCGATCTTCGGGCCCATGGTTACCCACGACGCCTGGATGTTCGGCACGTTGTCGAGCACGACGCGGGCGATCGCCTGGGTGCGGAGGTAGGTGACCGCGTCGGTCTTGGCGAGATGCTCGAGCTCGGTGTGCTCGGGCTGGAGCGGCCAGCAGATGAACGCCGTGAAGCCGCCGCTCCGGGCCTGCACTTCGCGCACGCGGAACAGGTGCTCGATCCGGTCGGCGAGCGTTTCCCCGAGGCCGTACATCATGGTCACCGACGTCTTGAGGCCGAGCCGGTGTGCGGTCTCCATCACTTCGAGCCAGCGGTCGGCGCCCGCCTTCTTGCGGGCCACGCGGTCGCGCACGTCCTGCACGAGGATCTCTCCACCCCCGCCCGGGATCGAATCGAGCCCCGCAGCGACGAGCTCGCGGATCACGTCCTCGAGCGACATACCGAAGCGCCCGGCGAAGAAGTCGACCTCCGAGGGGGAGAACCCGTGGATGTGAATCGGGTGGTGCCGCTTGATATAGCGCAGCAAGTCCAGGTACCAGCCGAACGGGATGTAGGGGTTGTGACCGCCCTGGATGAGGATCTGCACGCCCCCCAGGGCCTTCAGCTCGTCGATCTTGCGGCCGATCTGCTCGAACGAGAGCACGTAGCCGTCGGCGTGCTTGGGCCGCCGGTAAAACGCGCAGAACTTGCAGTCGGCGACACACACGTTGGTGTAGTTGATGTTCCGGTCGATGATGTAGGTGACCACGTTCTCGGGATGCAGCCGCCAGCGCGTCTGATCGGCCAGGCCGCCGAGCTCGAGCAGCGACGCCCGCTCGTACAGCTCGAGGTACGACCGGAACTCCGGCGCAGCGCGGTCGACCATGGTCATGCCACCTGGAGGAACTGCAGCGATCCGTCGGAGACGAGCCCGCGGGCGGCCAGCCGGCGGAAGAAATCGGTGAG
This sequence comes from Gemmatimonadota bacterium, assembly GCA_041482275.1. Taxonomy (GTDB): domain Bacteria; phylum Gemmatimonadota; class Gemmatimonadetes; order Gemmatimonadales; family GWC2-71-9; genus AG41. Next base: position 35,435 of record JBGPDL010000011.1, read on the forward strand.
CCCAGCGAGATGCTTGTGCGTCAGGGCGTAATCGAGGCCGGCGAAGTAGCTGCGGCAGTCGGCGACGGCGACGCCGGTCGTCGCGGCGGCCGTCTCGGCCAGAAGATCCAGGTGTGTGAGCCCCCAGTCGCGCGCCGCGAGCAGCGTCCCGTGGACGGCCTGGACCGCGCGCCGCTCAGCCTCGCGGCGTGCCGCCCACATCGCGAAGACGAACGGCAGGCCGGTCCAGCGTTGCCATGCCTCGCCCAGGTCGTACCGGAACTCGTAGGCGTGTCGGGCGGCGAGCAGCAGCGCGGGATCGCCGATGACGAGCACCGCGTCATGCGGCAACCCGGCGAGCGCGTCCAGGTCGGCCGCCTCGGCGCGCGCCTGGGCGAACCGCGGCCGGACGCTCCAGACGTCCTTGCAGAGCAGCTCGAGCAGGTAGACGGAGGTGCGCGACGAGGCAGTGAGCAGCACCGTCGCGCCGTCGAGCCGCTCGGCGGGGCGCTTGGCGAACAGGGCGACGCTCCGGACCGGTCCGTCGCACGAGATGGCCAGGTCGGGGAGCAGGATGTAGTCGCGGGCATGGCGGGCGTACTCGACGGCGCTCACGACCGAGACGTCGAGCTCGCCGGCCGCGAGCAGGTCGTTCAGCTCCGACGGTGTACCGGTCACGAGCTCGGCCGCGAGCGGGATCACGCCGCGATCGATCGCCCCGTACACCGGGTAGCAGTTGATGTAGCCGATCCGGCCCAGTCTCATTCGGCGCCGTCCACGACGCCCGACAGCACGGGGAGCTGTCTCGAGCCAGCCCGGGCCTGCGCCTGGGGCCGGTGGGCGATCTGGAAGGTCGGACCTTCCGGGCCCGCGGGGCGGGCGGTCGCGGCCCCCGGCACCCAATCCTCGAACGTGCGCACCCCCTGATACAGCGAGTCGCGCTCGATGGGCTCCTTCCCCGCGCCCCGGATCAGCCCGACGATCTGGTCGTACGACAGCCACATCGGCGTGTCGGCGCCGGCTTCATGGTAGACGCGCTCGAACACCACCGTGCCCTCGAGGTCGTCGCACCCGAAGGTCAGCGCCACCTGCGAGATGAACGGCGTCACCATCGGCCAGTGGGTCTTCACGTGGGGGACGTTGTCGAGCACGAGCCGACCCACCGCGATGTTCTTCAGGTCGTCGCAGCCCGACGTGGCGGTGCCGGTCCGGCCGAGCGCCTCGCCGAGCTCGTTATGGTCGGGGTGATAGGCGAGCGGGATGTAGGTCAGGAAGCCGCCCGTCTCGTCCTGCAGCGCCCGCAGCGCGAGCAAGTGATCGACGCGGTCGGCCATCGTTTCCACGTGACCGTACAGCATCGTGCAGTTGGACGGCAGCCCCAGCTGGTGGGCCTCGCGATGCACCGCCAGCCATGCTTCGCCGGACAGCTTCCGGTCCGCGATCGTCGCGCGCGCGGCGGGGCTGAACACCTCGGCACCGCCGCCCGGGAGCGTGGTGACCCCGGCGTCTTTCATGGCGCGCAAGACGTCCCGAACCGAAAGCCGCTCGAGGCGCGCGAGGTGCGCGACCTCGACCGCGGTGAGCGCCTTGATCTGGACCTCCGGGTGCCGTGCCTTGAGACCGCGGAACATGTCGAGGTAGTACCCGAGCCGCAGGTGGGGATGCAGGCCCCCGACGATGTGGAATTCGCGGGTGGGGTTGTCGCGTGCGGCGTCGGCTTCGGCGAAGACCTCCTCGAGGCTGCGCGTGTACGCGCCGTCCTCCCGCGGCATCCGCGCGAACGAGCAGAACACGCAGGTGTTCCGCAGCACGCACACGTTGGTTGGATTGATGTGCTGGTTGGCGGCGAAGAACACGCGGTCGCCGTTGCGGCGGTGGTTCGCCTGGTCGGCGAGCCGTCCGATGGTGAGCAGGTCGTGGGATTGGAACAGCGCCAGGGCGTCGTCGCGCGTGAGCCGCTCGCCGCGCTCGACCTTGTCGGCGATGGGAGCGAGCGCGGGGTCCTGGGACCCGGCCATCACGCCGCGCGTCGGATGGCGAGCGTCACGTTGTGACCGCCGAACCCGAACGAGTTGGAGAGCGCCACATCCACGTGCCGCTTCACCGCCTTGTTCGGAGCCGAATCGAGGTCGCAGGCCGGGTCGGGCGTAAATTGGTTGATGGTCGGCGGCACCACGTCCGTCTGCACGATGAGCGCGCAGATCGCGGCCTCGAGCGCGCCCGCGGCGCCCAGCAGGTGACCGGTCATCGACTTGGTGGAGGCGAAGATCAGCTTCTTGGCCTGGGCGCCGAACACCGCCTTGACGGCCGCGGTCTCCGCGGCGTCGCCGTGCGGCGTCGACGTGCCGTGCGCGTTGATGTAGCCCACTTCCTCCGGCCGGATCCCGCCGGACTGCATCGCCAGGCGCATCGCCTCCTGCGCCCCCGCCCCGTCGGGTGAGGGGGCAGTGATATGGTACGCGTCCGCAGTCATGCCGCAGCCCGCGATTTCGGCGTAGATCTTCGCGCCGCGCCGCTGGGCGTGCTCCCACTCCTCCAGGATCACCACCGCGGCGCCGTCGGCCATGACGAAGCCGTCGCGGTCCTTGTCGAAGGGGCGGCTCGCGGTCTCGGGACTGTCGTTGCGCTCGGACAGCGCCTTCATGTTGGCGAAGCTCGCGACGGCGAGCGGCGTGATGGCCGCTTCGGCGCCCCCCGCGATCATCATGTCCGCGTCGTCGTCCCGGATCAGGGCGACGGCGTCGGCGAGTGAGTTCGCCGACGAGGCGCACGCCGACACGGTGGCATAGCTCGGGCCCTTGACGCCGTAGCGCATCGAGAGCAGCGCCGCCGCCACGTTCGGCATGTACATCGGCACGAAGAACGGCGACACGCGGCTCGGGCCCTTCTCGAACAACGCGCGGCAGTTCTCCTCGAAGGTCTGCAGCCCGCCGGTGCCCGTCCCGACGATCGCGCCGATGCGCTTCCGGTTCACCGTGTGCCAGTTGTTCGTGAGGCAGGCATCAGTGACCGCCTCTTCGGCCGCGCCCACGGCGAGCTGCGCGAACAGGTCATAGCGGCGGATTTCCTTCTTTTCGAGAAACCGCGCCGGGTCGAAACCCTTCACCTCGCAGGCGAATTTGACGGGGCTCTGGGCGGTATCGAAGCGCGTGATCGGCCCCGCCCCAGAGCGGCCCGCCACGAGGCCCTCCCAGGTGCTCTTCGCGTTCGTTCCCAGCGGCGTCACGAGCCCGATGCCCGTGATCGCGACCCGGCGCGTCATCCGCTACTTCCCCATCTTCTCGTGGAGGTACTGGAGTGCCTGCCCCACCGTCCGAAGCTTCTCGGCCTCCTCGTCGGGGATGTCGATGTCGAATTCCTTCTCGAAGGCCATCACGAGCTCCACCGTGTCGAGGCTGTCCGCGCCCAGATCCTCCATGAAGCTGGCGCCGGACGTGAGCTTCTCGCGCTCGACCCCCAGCTCCTCGACGATGATGTCCTTGACCTTCTCTTCGAGCTGCTTCATGTCCATTGCCATGGGTATCCTCAATGGAGGTGTGGGAAAGAGATCACAGCACCATCCCGCCGTCGACCACCAGCACCTGACCCGTAATGTAGCTCGCGAAGTCGGAAGCGAGAAAGAGCACCGCCGCGGCGACGTCCGCCCCCTGCCCCGACCGCCCGAGCGGAATCGCCCCGAGCAGCACGGCCCGGGCGTCCGGGTTGATGTCGCGGGTCAGCTCCGTGTCGATAAACCCCGGCGCCACGGCGTTCACGAGCACGTTGCGCGACGCCAGCTCTTTCGCCACCGACTTGGTGAAGCCGATCAGCCCCGCTTTCGAGGCTGAATAGTTGGCCTGCCCCTTGTTGCCGGAAATGCCCACGACGCTCGTGATGTTGATGATCCGGCCCCAGCGCCGCTTGATCATCCCCCGGGCGGCGTGCTTGGTCACGAGGAAGGCACCCTTCAAGTTCGTGTCGAGGACCGTATCCCAGTCCTCCTGACCGATGCGGAACAGCAGGTTGTCGCGCGTGGTTCCCGCGTTATTCACGAGGATGTCGATCCGGCCGAAGTCCTTCTCGACCGCCGCGACCGTGGTCTCGACCTGTCCCGGCTCGCTCACGTCGCAGCCGTAGCCGCGCGAGGGACCGTGACCGAACGACTCGGCCGCTGCTTGGGCCTTGGCGGCGTCGCGCCCCAGCACCGCCACCTGCGCGCCCACCCGAGCGAAGGCCTGGGCGATGGCCCGCCCGATGCCGCGGCTCCCCCCCGTCACCAGCGCGACCTTCTCGGCCAGGTCGATCTTCACGCCGCCTCCAGGAACTTCGTCACTTCGTCCGCGGTGCCCAGGCTCGTCACGGTGGCGGCCGGCGCGATCCGCCGCAGCAGTCCGGCCAGCACCTTGCCCGGTCCGATCTCGATGAACCGGGCGTCCGGGCCCGCGAGCTGCACCGCGCGCTGCATGCACGCCACCCAGCGCACCGGCGCCGTGAGCTGGTCGGCGAGGAGACGACGCGCCCGTGCGGCATCGCGCACCGCCTCGGCCGTCGCGTTGGCGATGACGGGGAACGCGGGGTCCTGAAATGGTGCCCGCTCGAGGGCGAGGCGCAGATGATTCGCCGCCGGGGCCATGAGCGAGGAGTGGAACGCCCCGCTCACCTTGAGGGGAATCACCCGCTTGGCACCGCGCGCCTTGCACGCGGCGCCGGCCTTCGCCACCGCTTCCGGGTCTCCGGAGATCACCGTCTGGTCGGGCGCGTTCAAGTTGGCGGGCACGGCAACCGCGCTGCCGATCGATGCCTCGCGACAGGCCGCTTCGACTTCCGCGGTGGGGAGGCCGAGCACGGCAGCCATGGTGCCGGGTCGTTCCGTACCGGCCTGCTGCATCAGCTCCCCGCGGCGGCGCACCAGGGCGGCGGCGTCGCTGGCTGCGAGCGCACCGGCGGTGACGTAGGCGGAGTATTCGCCCAGCGAGTGTCCCGCGGCGGCGGCCGCGGCGCCGTCGACGCGAGCGCCGACCACCGCGAACACGGCAGCGCTGTGCGCCAGGATGGCCGGCTGCGCGTTCTCGGTCGCCGTGAGCTGACCCTCGGGTCCTTCGAACATGAGCTTGCTCAGGGGGAAGCCGAGCGTCTGGTCGATCCCGTCGATCGTATGCCGCGCCGCCAGGAACCGTTCGGCCAGGTCCTTTGCCATCCCGACTTGTTGTGCGCCCTGCCCGGGGCAGAGCCACACCGTCGCTACCACTGCACCACCAGGCTCGCCCAGGTGAATCCCGCGCCGAACGCGCAGAACATTACCTTCATTCCGGGTGTGAGCCGCCCGCAGCGCACGGCTTCATCGAGCGCGATCGCGACCGACGCGGCGGACGTGTTGCCGTAGCGGTCCACGTTGACGTAGACCTTGTCCATCGGCAACCCGACGTGTTTGGCGGTCGCCTCAATGATCCGGATGTTCGCCTGGTGCGGAATCAGCAAGTCGATGTCGGCGCTCGTGAGACCGGCGCGCTCGAGCGCCTTGTCGCACGCGTCGGCCATCGAGAGGACCGCGGCCTTGAACACCTCGCGGCCCGCCATCTTGATGTAGTACGAGTGGTCGGTGAGCAGGGCGGCATCGGGTGGGTGCGCGGCGCCGCCGCCCGGCCGGTACAAGAGCTCGGCCAGGGTGCCGTCAGACCTCATGTAGCTCGAGAGGATGCCGCGCCCGCCCGTGCTCTTCCGCACCAGGGTCGCGCCCGCCCCATCGCCGAACAGGACGGCGGTCGTCCGGTCGGTCCAATCCATGATCGACGTGAGCTTCTCCGACGCGACCACGAGCACCTGTTCCGCCTGCTCGGACGCCACGAGTCCCTCCGCCACGTTGAGAGCGTACAGGAACCCCGCGCACGCCGCCTGCACGTCGAAGGCGGCGGCGTGCTTGGCGCCGAGCAGCGCCTGGAGATCGCAGGCCTGGGAGGGGAGCAGGCGGTCGGGCGAGCAGGTCGCGACCACGAGAGCATCGAGATCGAGCGGCGTGAGGCCGGTTTCCTGGAGCACCTGCTCGGCCGCCGCCTTGGCCATGCAGGCGTTGGACTCGTCGGGCCCCGCCACGCGTCGCTCCCGGATGCCGGTGCGCTCCCGGATCCACTGATCCGACGTGTCGAGGAGCTTCGAGAACTCGTCGTTCGTCATCACCCGTTTGGGCGTGTAGCGGCCGGTGCCCCGGAGCTCGGCGATGGGGCGCTTCATCGGGCCGCGCCTCCTTCGGCGAGCTCGGCGCCGATGTCCTGGTCGACGTGGGTCTCCACCATGTGCACCGCGACGCGCACCGCGTTCTTGATGGCGCGCGCCGGGGACGCACCGTGGCAGATGATCACGACGCCCTTGACCCCGAGGAGAGGCGCACCGCCGTATTCTGAGTAGTCGAGGAACTTGAAGAGCTGCTTCGCTTCCGGTCGGCCCAGCACGTCGGGGAACGCCTGCGTCATCATCCCCACGAACATCCGGCCCGCGGATTCGTAGAACTTGAGGACCACGTTGCCCACGAAGCCGTCGCACACCACGACGTCGATGCGGCCCTGCTTGCACTGGCCCGCGAGGATGTCCCGGCCTTCCACGTTGCCGACGTACTTGATGCCGGGCGTTTGTTTGAGGAGCTGGTGGGCTTCCTTGACCACCGCGTTGCCCTTCTCGTCTTCCTCGCCCACGTTCAGTAGCCCGACGCCGGGCTGCGTCCGGTCCAGCACGTCGCGCACGTAGACGGAGCCGAGGTGGGCGAAGCCGACGAGCTCGCGCGCGTCGCAATCGACGTTGGCGCCGCCGTCGATCACGAGCACCGGATGCCCGGCCGTGGGAAACAACGGGCCGATCGCTCCCCGCTGCACCCCCTCGTGGAGGCGCAACATGAGCGTCGCCGCGGCCATCACGGCGCCGGTGTTGCCCGCCGAAATGAAGGCATCCGACTCGCCCTGCTTTTGTAGGCCGAGCCCGACGGCGATCGACGACCGGGGTTTGCTCTTCACCGCGGCGAGCGGTTTCTCCCCCATCCCGACGACCTCGGGCGCTTCGACGACCTCCAGACGGGTCCGGTCGATGGCCCCCTGGGACTGGAGCGCCGCCTCGATGTCGGCCGTCCGCCCCACCAGCTGGATGCGGAAGCCGGGCGGCAGCTCGCGCAGCGCCTGGACCGCTCCTTCGACTTCGACGCGCGGCGCGTCGTCGCCGCCCATCGCATCCAGCGCGATCCGGATCACCGTCAGGCGTCCTCGACGGCCACGCGTTGCTCGTCCCGATAGTAGCCGCACGTCGGGCACACGCGGTGCGGCCGTTTTAAGTCACCGCACCGCGGACACGGCTGCAGAGCGATGGGCGCGGCCTTGTAGTGCGTGCGGCGCGCGCGCTTCTTTCGTTTGGAGGTTCTGCGCTTGGGGACGGCCATGGAATCTTCCTTTTCAGTCGCGGAGCTTGCCCTTCAAGGCGGCGAGGCCGTGCCAGCGCGGATCTGGCGCTGGCGGGCAACCGCAGGGGCCCGCGTTCAGGTCCTTGCCACAGCGCGGGCAAAGCCCGCGGCAATCGTCACGACACAGCACCCACTGCGGCACCGCCAGCAGCAGCTCTTCCCGCACCGCGGGGTGGAGATCGATCTGCTTCGCGTCGGCCGCCAGGGGATAGGCGTTCGGGTCCTCTAGGGCGTCCGGGTCCCGGGAAAATAGCGCGTCGATGTCCGCCGCGACCGGGACGGACACGGGTGCGAGACAGCGCCGGCACTGCCCGGCGATGCGGGTCGTGAGCGAGCCGCGCCAGTAGAATCGCCCGTCCCCGGCATCTTGCAAGCGGCCGGCCACGCGCACCGGCTCGGCCAGCGCGACATCGAGGCCCTCGAATAGGGGATCGTTTCCTGGGAGCTGGGCGCGTGTCTCGGCCGGGCCGCGGGCGAGCTCCCGCAGGTCGATCTGTAACATGAGCAACCGAAGCTAAACCCTTGTGGGACTTGCGTCAAGCGAATTCAGGGCCGCTTGCCCCACAGCTGCCGCAACTCGCTTTCGGGGAAGAAAAACGCTACTTCGCGGGCGGCGTTCTCGGCCGAGTCAGAGGCGTGGATCGCGTTTCGCTCCTTGGACTCCGCATACAGCTTGCGCACGGTGCCGGGTTGCGCTTCGGCAGGGTCCGTGGCGCCGACCACCTGTCGCAGTTGGGCCACGGCGTCGGCTCGCTCGAGCGCGAGGGCCAGCGCCGGCCCCGATGTCATGAATGTGACGAGCGAGCCGTAAAACGGGCGCTCGCGGTGGACCTCGTAGAAGGCCTCGGCCTGCGCCGCGCTGAGCTTGAGGAGGCGCGCAGCCCGGATGGCGAACCCCGCCGCCTCGAGATGCGCGAGGATTTTTCCGGCGTGGCCGGCGCGGATGGCGTCGGGCTTGATGATGGCGAGTGTGAGCATCGAGGTGCCGGGCATCAGGTGTGGGGTGTCAGGGTGACAATGAGCCGTCGAATCACGTCGGCACGCGTGAGGAATCCAACCACGACTCCTTCCCGCACGACCGGAAAGCGGTCGAGGTCCTTCGTGTTCATCAGGTTGGCGACGTCGGCGAGGGTCTGGTCCTCGGCCAGGCAGAGCACCGACCGGGCCATCGCTTCCTTCACCGGAATGAGCTGCGGGTCTGCCGGGCCGCGCAGCAGTTGCGACCGGGTGGGGGCGCGAAACTCGCCGCTCTTGGTCCGTTGCACGAAGTCGGGGATCAGAAAGCGGAGCAGCTCGCGGTGGGTGACCATCCCGATGAGCGAGCCGCCCTCGTCGACCACCGGGAGGGCGCGGATGTCCTGCTCCACCATGAGCCGGGCGACGTCGCCCAGCGTGCGCTCCCCGCCAACCGTGATGGCGTGCGCGGTCATGACGTCCCGCACGGTGAGCTGGCTGGGGAGCTCGACCGCTTCGAGCGCGGCCAGCGCCACGACCTGGTCGGGCGTGCGCGCGGCGAGCAGCGCGAGGACGGTCTCGGGATCCGACAGGGTGCGCGCGAACGCGCCGACCACCTGGAGGTAGAGCGCCGCGTCGCGCAGCGGCGCCACGATGAAGATCACGACCCGGGCGGTGCGGTGCGGGTCCTTCTCCCAGCGAATCGGTGTGGGGGAGACGCCCACCGCGGTCACCAGACCCCGCACCGCCTCGCTGCGGAAGTGCGGCAGGAAGGCGTGCGCTCCGACGCTGACCATGTCCTCCGGCCAGGTGTGGCGGATGACGGCGTTCAACCGTTGCGGGTCGGCCACCGCCCCGCTCGCGATGAGGCGCTCGGCCAGCCGTTCGGTCGCTTCCTTGACGGTGGCGGCGTTGAGGGGCACGAGGACGTGCTCGACCTTTAAGACGTCGCGGAGCTTCACACCCGCTCCCTGAGCAGCGGCACGACGTCGGCCGGGCGCTTCATGACCGCGATCCCGGCCCGGGCGAACGCCGCCATCTTTTCCACGGCGGTGCCACTCGAGCCCGAGATGATCGCCCCGGCGTGCCCCATGCGGCGGCCGGGCGGCGCGGTCTGGCCGGCGATGAAGCCGACCACCGGCTTCGTCACCGCCTGCTGCACGAACTCGGCCGCTTGCTGCTCGTCGGTTCCCCCGATCTCGCCGATCATCACCACCGCGTCGGTCTCCGGGTCGGCCTGAAACGCGGAGAGGCAGTGAATGAAGTTGGTGCCGATCAAGGGGTCGCCGCCGATCCCGATGCAGGTGGACTGGCCGAACCCCTGCTTCGACAGCTGGTGCACGATCTCATAGGTGAGCGTGCCGCTGCGCGACACGACCCCGATGCGGCCGGGCTGACAGATGTTCCCCGGAATGATCCCGACCTTGCTCTTGGCGGGCGCGATCAGCCCCGGGCAGTTCGGACCGATGAGCCGCGCCCCGCGCTCGTGCAGGTAGGGCAGGACGCGCGTCACGTCCAGGACCGGTATGCCCTCGGTGATGCACACGATGAGGAGAATGCCGGCGTCGGCTGCCTCGAAGATGGCCGAGGCGGCCACCGCGGCCGGGACGTAGATCACCGACGTGTCGGCGCGGGTCTCGCGGACCGCGTCGGCGACGGTGTCGAACACCGGGACCACGCCGTCGAACACCTGCCCGCCTTTCCCCGGCGTGACGCCGGCCACCACCTTGGTGCCGTAGCCGATCATCTGCCGCGTGTGAAACGACCCCTCCCGGCCCGTGATGCCCTGCACCACCAGGCGCGTCTGCTGGTCGACAAAGATGCTCACGGGACCCCCGCCTGGCGCACGGCCTGCTGCACCGCCTCGTCCATGTCGGTGAGGGCGGAGAACCCCGCCTGCGTGAGGATCTCGATCGCGAGCGCTTCGTTGGTGCCCGTGAGCCGGATCACGAACGGCACTTTGAGGGGGAATTGCCGCGTGGCCTGGACGATGCCGTTCGCGACGTCGTCGCAGCGGGTGATCCCGCCGAAGATGTTGAACAGGATGACGCGGACGCTCGCGTCCGTTGTAATGATCCGGAGCGCATCCACGACTTTCCGGGGGTTGGAGCTGCCGCCGATGTCGAGAAAATTCGCCGGCTCGCCGCCGTAGTACTTGACCAGGTCCATCGTGGCCATCGCGAGCCCGGCGCCGTTGACGCAGCAGCCGACGAACCCCTCCAGCTTGATGAACGTGAGCCCGGCCTCGCGCGCCGCGACCTCGGTCGGGGCCTCGGCGCTCGGGTCCCGCAGCGCCGCGATGTCGGGACGGCGCTCGAGCTCGTTGTCGTCGATCACGATCTTCGCGTCGAGCGCGGCCACGGCGCCGGCGGGTGTCGTGACGAGCGGATTGATCTCCGCGAGCGACGCGCCGACGGCGTAGAATGCCGTGTACAGCCGCTGCATGATGTCCGCAGCGGCGCGTGCCTGCCCCGCCTCGCTGTACAGCTTGAGGCCAAGTCCCAGCGCCTGGTGCGGCAGCAGGCCGTAGCGCGGATCGACGGCCACACGGTGAATCTGCTCCGGCGTTTGCGCGGCGACCTGCTCGATGTCGATGCCCCCTGCGGCGCTGACCATCAGGACGGGCCGCTGCGAGGCCCGGTCGACGATGATGCCCACATAGCTCTCCGTGGCGATGTCGGCCGCCGGCGCCACCAGCACCTTGTGGACCGTGAGTCCCTTGATGGTCATGCCAAGGATCTTGGCCGCATGGGCGGCCGCCTCGCCCGGATTCTGGGCCAGCTTCACGCCACCGGCTTTGCCGCGCCCCCCCGCGTGCACCTGCGCTTTCACCACGACCGGGCCGCCCAGCCGCTCGGCGATGGCGCGCGCCTGCTCGGGCGTCTCGGCGACACCGCCTTCCGGGAAGGGAATGCCGTAGCGGCGGAGAATGTCGCGGGCCTGGTACTCGTGCAGGTTCACGCCGTCTCCCCGGTGATCGTCGTCCCGGCGTCGCCCTGCAGGGCGGCGAGCCCCTGCGCCAGCTGCGCGATGACCGCGCGCCGTCCGCCCGCGCGGATGAAGTCGGCAGCCGCCTCGACCTTGGGCCGCATGCTGCCGGTCCCGAGTTCCTTGCCTGCGAGCAGGTGATCCGCCTGTGCCAGGGTGAGACGCCGGATCGCCTCCTGACGGGGCGTGCCGTACCCATGGTACACGGCGTCCACGTTGGTGAGGATCAACAGGACGTCGGCGGCGATGTCCCGGCCGAGGATCGCCGCCACGCGATCCTTGTCGGCCACCGCGTCGATGCCCTCGAGCCGAAGCGCCGGGTCGTCGTACACCGGTGGGCCGCCGCCCCCGCACGCGACCACGATGTGGCCCGCCGCGACCAGGTGGCGGATCATCTCCCGCTCGACCACCGCGATCGGCTTGGGGCTGGGTGCGAGCCGGCGCCATCGCCCCGGCTCTTCCTCTCTCACCGGCACACCGCGCGCCCGCAGCCGCGCGACCCGTACCGCATCGAGCGCGTGGCCGATCGGTTTGGTGGGACTGCGCAGATTGGGATCGTTGGGATCGCACAGCGTCTGGCTGATCAGGGTCACGACCTGGCGCGCGACACCGGCTCGCGCCAGTGCGTTCTGCAGCGATTGCTGAATCATGTACCCCATCCAGCCGGCGGTCGCGGCCACGAGGACGCCCAGCGGCAACGGCTCGACCTGGTCGGCGGCGATCTCGTTGCGTGCGAGGTCGTCACCCACCTGCGGGCCGTTGCCGTGCACCAGCGTGATGCGCCAGCCGTCACGAGCCAGATCCACGATCGGCCCGAGGCTGGCGCGCGTGTGGCGGAACTGGTTGGCGATGGTGGGACGCTCGCCCGGCGGGGCGACGGCATTCCCGCCGAGCGCGACGACGATGGTGCCCGGGTTCACGGCGGCGCAACCTAGCGGCGCTCGGGGGCGGGAGCAAGCTGGCGACGCCCGGCGCCGAGCAGCTCCTGCAGCTGCCGGTACAAGCGCGCGAACGCCTCTAGGTTGCCCGCCGCGAGCGCCGCGTCGGCTTGTGTGGCCAGTTGTTGGGCGCGCCGCCAGCGCGCGCCCAGCGTCGTATCCTGAGGGAGGCGCGATCCGCTCGCCGCGCCGAGCAGCTCGCGCACCGCGGCGCCGGCGTCGTGCCCCTGGCCGCGCCGGTCTCCCCACGTCAGAAACAGCGTGTCGATGCCGCTCGGCGGCCCACCCGCCGCCGGCTCCACGAACAGCGCTTGCTTGGAGACGAGGGTGCCGGCGGCGTTCCAGAGGCGCAACACGCCCGGTGCCGTCGTGCTGGGCGAGCCGAGCAACACGGACGGCAGGCGTACCGCCGGCGCGGGCCGCCATACGTACAGCCGCGGCTCGGCGAGGCTCATCGCTCCCGCGACGAGCGCGACGAATGTGCTTCCTGCCTCGAAGCCCTGCGCCGTCCATACGCCCGCGCTCAGTCCGTCGCCCGGGGGCGCCACCAGCTCGAACGGCTCCCGCGGCCGGGGCGTCCAGGCGGACGTGCCGGCGCGCCAGCGCTGCACCAGCGCGGTGGCTGCACGGAACGCGCGGCGCGGGAACGGCAGCTGAGCGCGCACCGCCGAGGGCAGGCTGTCGAGCGGGCGGACGAGCGGTGTGAGCAACCGGGTCCATGCGCCCGCGAGTGAGTCCGCGCCCGGAGCAAGGTAGAACCTGGTGTCGCCCGAGGCGGCGTTCACCGTAGCGACGAGCCCTGCCCGCAAGTAGCGCATCGGGCGGCCATCCACCTCGACGGGGCGGACGAGCGGAAACGCTTCCGCCGCTGGATAGCCGTAGGTGACCCACCACAGGGTGCTGTCGGCCACGACCGGGACGGGGTTGTCGAACGTCGCGAACGGCGCGAGCCGCTCGAGCCGTCCGGCCACATCGCGGCGCCACAGCAGCACGAGGCCATTCGTCTCCGCGCGTGCCAAGGCGGGACTCTGGAGGGCCCAGGCGAGCGCGATGCGGCGCCACCAACCGGTGAGCGCGACTCCGGAGCGCTTGAGCGCCGGCCAGGTATCGGGCGCGGCGACCGCGAACTCCGCGAAGCCCGGGCCGAACCACGACGTCGAGTCATGCGTGCCGAGCGCGGTGAACTCGAGCAACGTGTCTTCTTCCACGGCGGCGAGAGGCGGTCCCGCGCGCGCCCACGCATCGCGGTGCAGCGCCGTCCACCCCCGCGCCTGTCGGGACAGGGTGCTGTCCGGTGCGGGCCGAAACGCCACGATCCAGGTGGGGCGCCCGTCGACGAACGGGTGCGGGGCTAGCGCAGCGGCGACGGGGACCGTCCGTGCGC
>JBGPDL010000012.1:0-48852 GCA_041482275.1 Gemmatimonadota bacterium
CACTTCAGTTCGCGGAGGTACGTATGTCGCGCTCGCTTCGCACTCTGCTGGCGTTGCTCGTCGTCTCGTTTGCGCTCAGCGCGTCGGCCTGCGCCGACGCCACCGGCCCGCAGCACGGCTGCGACTGGAACAACAGCAACACGTGCCACTGAGTCGCGCGTAACGGCGGTCTCACGTACCGAGGTGTGCGAGTGCGGCCGACACCTCGCGCACGGACTCATTCGGGAATGCCGGCTCCGCGGCGGCCTCAGGTGGTGCCTCGCACCCCTGACAGCAGTCGCGGAGCCCGTCCTTGATGCGCTCGACGCGGAACGCCATCTCGTGAAGCCCTGCCTCTTCTGCCACGGTGACGGCGTGCTTGAGGAGGAGCTCGGCGCGCTCGAATTGTCCGAACCTCGCACGGCCGATTCCGCTCTTGTAATAGAAATCGGCCAGCATGCTCGGCGGCATGGCCTCTCGCTGCAGCTCACACAGCGCGCGCCACCGCTCGAACGCGAGCCGATCCCGGCGATACGACGCGCAGTGCATCAATTCGATCATCGCGTTGTTGGCCACGTCGTGTGTGCCTTCACGCCGCACCACCTCGGTCAGGGCGCGAGTCGCGCCCTCGGCGTCGCCTACCATCAACAGCATCCCGCCCAAGTCGCCTAAAGCCCGCGCGCGAGAGGAATCATCCTCGTACTGCTGGAAAGCACGCCACATCCACGGGATCGCATCCGCTGGCTGCCCCCGGGTAACGAGTACGACTGCGAGTCCCTGGTGTGCGCGCGCCTGGGCTTCCCGATCGCCCAAGACCTCCGCATCCGACAGGACCTGGCGAAGCGCGTGCTCGGCCTCGACCAGATTCCCGCGTCCCAGGACCGCGTTAGCGTGGCCGATGCGACTCAGCAGCTCCGAGTGGCGGTCGCCGCTCGCCGCCGCCAGCGCGCCCGCGGCGTCGTAGGCCTGCGCTGCCGCGTCGAAAGCGTTGAGCTTGCGGAGCACGCGCGCCCGTCGCAGCCCGGTGGCGACGCGGTCCGCGGATCGCAGCGCGTCACCGCCCACTCGCGCCGCGGTCTCCAGCACGTCGAGTGCTTCCGGCAGGCGGAGCTCGTCTTCGAGGAAGTGAGCGTAGGCGAGCAGGGCGGGCACCACCAACTGCGCGTCCCCCGCGGTGTACGCGTCGGTGGCGGCGAGCAGCAATCCGGCGAGGTGAGCCGTCTCGGTCGAGTCGCCGGGGAGATCGCGGCAGCAGCGCTCGGTGGCGGCGAGCTGGTACTGGAAGGCGCCGGCAGGCAGTGGCGCTCGCTCGGGGCCGAGCAGGTCCACCAGCCGGAGTGTGACGAAGGCCGCATGGCTGTGCCGCGCGCGTGCTGATGTGGGCGAGGGCGCACTTGCCAGCCGCTCGAGAAAGGCGGCATGGGACGGGGTTTGCTGCTCCAGAGCTGCGTCGCTCATCGGTGGCTCCCTTCGCCCGTCAACATAGCGCCTCCCGACCGCCCTCGGCTACTTCACCTCGCCGGGTCGGCCCGCGACCCGCCGGAAGCCGACCCCGCAGGATGTGACGTGGCCGACAGCGCCGCCCCCCGGTGCCGGCCCACCGTTCGGGCGCCGCCCTAGAGAGCAGTCGATCCGC
Organism: Gemmatimonadota bacterium; assembly: GCA_041482275.1. Classification (GTDB taxonomy): domain Bacteria; phylum Gemmatimonadota; class Gemmatimonadetes; order Gemmatimonadales; family GWC2-71-9; genus AG41. Next base: position 1,616 of record JBGPDL010000012.1, read on the forward strand.
CACTTTCGCTCCGGAGGGCGACCGTGCCGCGAACGTCGCAGTGGGCCCGCACCCGGGTCCGTACCAGCCGCCAGGTGAGGCGCGGCGCCTGGTATCGCGTAATCCGCCTGACGCCGCTCGAGGGCATCCTCGAGGTGCACCACCGGCCGGTGGCGCTACCCCGGGCGTTCCTCCTCGTCCTGCCGTTCCGTCCGACGATGTGGTCCGTGGTACCCCGGCTCTCCAGCGCCGCACACCCGCCGGCGAGCTGGGGCTCGACGTACGGCGTGTGCCCGAGCTGCAGCGCCCGGGCGCCGCTCGTCCGGCAAGCGATCAAGGTGAAGTGTCCCGGCTGCCGCGGACTGTTCTCGGTCGCCTGGGCGGATTCCGGCTGGTGTGCCTTCGAGACGTTGGGGAATGCGACCGCGGCGGCGCCCTAGGGCTGCGGCTGCCGCAGCGCCGCGAACGGCACCAGCTTTCGCGACCGCTCGTCCCACAGCGTGAGCCGTACGCACCGCAGGCTCTCCCACAGCGTGAGCGTGGGGACCCGAGCGAGCTCGGGGTGCTCGTCCAGCGCCTGCTGCAGCCGGTAGTTTGGGATCCGGGGCAGCAGATGGTGGATGTGGTGCAGCCCGATGTTTCCGGTGGCCCACTGCAGCAGCTTGGGCAGACGGTAGTACGAGCTGCCCTGCAGCGCCGCGGCGTCGTACGCCCAGCGCTCGTCGTGCTCCCAGTACGTCGGCTCGAACTGGTGCTGCACGTAGAACAGCCATACGCCGAGCGACGTGGACAGGAGCGTCACGGGGAGCTGCACCAGCACGAACTGCCGGAACCCGACGAGCGTCCCCATCAACGCGATCAGGGCGACCAGCCCGACGTCGGTCCAGAAGATGCTGCGCCGCTCGCGGGTCCATTCCCGTGGCACGATGGTGGGAAGGCGGTGGCGCACGAAGAAATGCAGCACGGCGCCGACACCGAACAGCACTGCCGGGTGGCGGTACACGCGGTACTTGAAGCGCTCCCAGCGCGACAGTGCAAGGTACTCGTCCACCGTGAGCGTATTGATGTCGCCGAAGCCGCGGTGCTCGAGGTTGCCCGACGTGGCGTGATGCAGCGCGTGGGTCTTCTTCCAGTAGTGGTACGGCGTCAGGGTGAGGACGCCGAGGATCGAGCCGACGATGTCGGCCACACGCGCCGACCGGAAGAAGGCGGCGTGCCCGCAGTCGTGCTGGATGATGAATAGGCGAATGAGGAGGAAGGCCGCGGGCACCGCGAGCAGCAGCGTGAGCCAGTAGCCGACGCTGAGGCTCGCGTACATGAGCCCCCAGGCGGCTGCGAACAGTACCACCCCGCTCGCGAGCTGCCATATGCTGCGCTTGAGCTCGGGGCCCTTGTAGGGCGCCAGGCGCGCTATCCACGCTTCGTCGTTCGCCATTGCCTTCCGGGGCTCGGGGTGACGCAGCCTAACCGCGCGAGGGGGGTGAAGTCAAACTGTTTTGCGCTGGGCAGCGATTTTCCCCTGCGTGTTCCCCGAGGAGTAGCGCGCCAAGAAGCTACCGGCCATGGCGTTGCCCGCCACGTGAAGGATCATGCGCGTGGTGACCGTCTGGCCGGGCCGGCGGTGCGGCGCCGGCAAGCTCATTTCGAGTCGCTCGCACCGGCCGGCGCGGGTTGGGATGGCGGGCGCCGCTCCGTCGGCCGCACCGGCGCGCCGGGCGCGAGCAGCTCCAACCCGCCCACCACCACCTGCGCGCCGGCCTCCACCCCGCTCGTCACCTCCACGAATCCGGGCGTGCGCACGCCGAGGCTCACCGGGCGGCGGTCCGCTTTCCCGTCGACCACGACCCATACGAAGTTCGCTCCCTCGGCCGGCACGACCGCGTCTTCGGGAACGACGACGGCCTTGGGGCGCACCGCGGTCACGAGCCGGGCTTCGATGAACATCCCCGGTTGCAACAACCGTTGCGGATTCGGGACCCGGGCCTTCACGAGGATCGTCCGGCCGGGCAGCTGGACGACGGGATCCACGAAGTCCACCTCGCCCGTGAAGTCGCGGCCGGGGATGGCGGCCACGCGGAAAGTGACCCGCTGTCCGGGGTGGAGCTGGCGAGCGAACCGCTCGGGCACCTGGAACGAGGCGCGCTGCGGGTTCACGGTCTGCAGCGACATGAGTTTGGTGCTCGTGGTGACGTAGTCGCCGAGGCTCACATAGCGCTGGCCCACCACGCCGCCGAACGGCGCGCGCACGGTGGTACGCTCGAGCCGGATGCGCTGCAGGTCGTACTGCGCCTGCGCGCTCCGCGCCGTGGCCTCCGCCTGCTCCAGGTCCGCGGTGGACGAGGCGTTCTGTTGTGCCAGCTCCTTGGCGCGCGCCAGGGCCTGCTGAGCGAGGTCGCGCTGGGCCTCGAGCTGCGCCACCAGCGCCTTGAGCTGGGCGTCGTCCACCTTGAGGAGCGGCGTGTCCTCCTCCACTTCCTGTCCCTCGCGGACGAGGATGGCGACGATCCGCCCGTCCACCTCGGGGCGCAGGTCGATGGATTGCATCGCTTCGATCTGGCCCGTGGCGGCGATTTCGTCGCGCACCGTGTCCATGCGGGCCACGGCGACCTCGACCGGCAGTGCCATGGGCCCGCCGCCGAATCCTCCAGCCCCGCTTGCCTTGGACTTCTTGCACGCGGCGGCGAGTGTTGCCCCGACGACCACCACGCACCACGCACCACGCATTGGGTTGCTCACGTTCACCGCTGTTCCTGTTCGGGAAAGAGCCGTCGGCCGAGAATTGCCTCGAGCCCCGCGAGCGCGAGCCGGGTCGCGTAACGCGCCTGCACCAGCGACGATTCCGCGTCGTCGAGGTCCGCCTGCGCCTTGAGCAGGTCGAGAATGGTCGACGCACCCGCGCGGTAGCGACTCTGCTGCACGCGGAAGTTCTCCCGCGCCACGGCCATGCCCTCCGCGGCGAAGTCCGTGCTGACGCGCGCCGTCGTGAAGCCGTCGTACGCCGCCGTGACGTCGCGCCGCACCGAGCGCTCCATCTCCTCGCGCGTCGCCCGCGCCACATCGCGGTTCACCCGCGCCTGGCTGACCGCGTTCTGCCGCTGGAAATTATCCCACAGCGGGAGAGCGACCGTCAACGTCAGCTGGGAGAACTTCCGGCTCGTCGGGTAAAACTTGTTGTCGAACGCGATCCCGGTGCCTGTCACGCTGGCGCGCGGCAGGTAGGCGCCCAGGCGCCACCGGAACGAGGCTGCGGCCGCGCGCTCGTTCGCGCGTGCCTGCCGGTACTGGGGTCCCTGGAGGGCTGCCTGCTCGACGGCCGCGTCGAGCGGGAGCGGCAGCTCGGCCGGGAGTACGGAGTCGAGCGGTGCCGCGTCCACCGGCCCCGTGGCACCGACCCGGCTCCCCAGCGTGAGCCGCGCCACCCGCAGGTCGGTGTCCTGGCGTAGCAGTCCCACGCGGGCCCGGGACAGCTCGAGGCGCAGCTGCAGCGAATCGGTCTGGACCGCGGCGCCCGAGACCACGCGCGCCCGGGCCACGCCGAGCTGCTGCTCGGCGCGCTGCACCCGTTCCCGCGCCACGCGCAGCAGCTCGGCGCCAGCGAGCACCGCATAATAGTCGGACTCCGTGAGCAGCGCCGCCGCGAACCGTGCCTGCAATTCCCCAGCGCGAGCCCCGTCCAACGCCGCCGCCGAGCGGCTGAGCTCGGCAAACTTCTGGCCCCCGGTGAACAGGTCGTACCGCGCGCTTACCTGCGCCTGGACGGAGTACTTCTCCGGCCTGAGCGTGCCAAAGTTGAAGAACGCCGGCCAGTTCTGTGTCACGTCGGTCTGCAGCGACACGGCCGGCAGGAGGAAGACGGTGAACGCGCTGCGCCGGGCCCAGACGGCGTTGTCCACCTGCCCGATGGCCGCCACGTAGTTCGGGTCGAGCCCCGTGGCCCGGCGCAGGGCTTCGGCGAGCGTCACCGTGGGCAGCGAGTCGTCCGGCGGTGGCGCGGCGGCCGCGACCTGGAACTGGAGCAGGGCCAGCAGGACCACCATCAGTCGGCCTCGACCGGCCGGGCCGTCCCCAGGTCGCGGGCCTCCCGCGCCCTGAGCCGGTCGAACAGGGTGTAGGCCACCGGCACGACGAACAGGGTGAGCACCGTCGAGAACAGGATGCCGCCCACGATCGCGTAGCCGAGCGGCCGCCGCGACGCGGAGCCGGTGCCGAGCCCCATGGCGACGGGGAGCGCGCCCATGATGGTGGCGACGGACGTCATGAGGATCGGGCGCAGCCGGATGCGGCCCGCCTCGATCACCGCGGAGACGGCGTCGAGGCCGCGCGCCTTGAGCTGGTTCGCGTACTCGACCAGGAGGATCGAGTTCTTGGTCACGAGACCGATCAGGAGGATCATGCCGATCTGGCTGTAGAGGTTCAGCGTCGAGCGCACGAGGAACAGCGTCGCAAGCGCGCCGGTCACGGCGAGCGGCACCGCGAGCAGCACGGTGAACGGGTGCAGCAGCGACTCGAACTGCGAGGCGAGCACCATGAACACGACCACCAGCGCCACGCCGAACGCGAAGTACAGCGCACTGCCGCTCTCCTTCAGCTCCCGCGACTGGCCGGCCAGGGCGGTGGTGCTCCCCGCCGGCAGCACCCGACGAGACAGCCGGTCGAGCGAATCGAGACCCTCGCCCAGCACGAACCCCGGGGCGAGCGAGGCCGACAGCGTGAACGACGGCACGCGGTTGAAATGGTTGATCTGGCGGGGTCCCACTCCCGTCTCAACCCTCGCGAGCGCGTCGAGCTGCACCAGCTGGCCGCTCGTGCCGCGCAGGTAGATCCCCGAGAGGTCGCTCGGCGTGGCGCGCTGGCTGCGATCGAGCTGCACCATCACATAGTAGAGCTTGTCGTTGCGAGTGAACGTGCTGACCCGGCGGCCGCCCAGGAGCGTCTGCAGCGCCCCCGCCACGTCGCGCACCGGGACGCCCAGGTCCTCCGCCCGGTCCCGGTCGAACGTGATCCGGAGCTCGGGCTTGTTGACCCGCAAATCGGTGTCGACGTTCAGGAGTCCTTTGACGGCGCGTGCGCGCGGCACCATCGAGTCCATCGCCTGGACGAGATGGGCAAAGTCGGGATTCTGCACGACATACTCCACCGGCTGGCCAAAACTGAGCGCCGGGGGGATGTAGCCGAACGCGAAGATCCCCGGGACGCCGAAGAACTGGGGCTGCACTTCGCCCATGACTTGCGCGGCCGAGCGCTTGCGCTGGCTCCAGTCGGTGAGCTGCACGAACACGATCCCGCGGTTGACCCCGCCCGTGAACCCTCCAATGATGCTGAAATACCCCTCGATGTCCTTGGTGCGGCCGAGAATCTGCTCGATCTGGCGCTGGTAGCCGTCCATGTAGTCGAGCGAGGCGCCCTCGGGCGCCGTTGTGATCACTAGGAAAAAGCCACGGTCGTCGTCGGGCACGAGCTCGCTCTTGAGATTCCTGAACAGCACCGCGGCCAGGAGCACGGTCACGAGCGTCCCGGCGACCACCAGTCCGCGGTGATGGAGGGCGCGCTCGAGCAGCGTGCGGTATCGTTCGGCCAGCGCGTTGAAGCCGCGCTCGAGCAGCTTGAACGTGGCGCCGTGCTCGTGCGGCACGCGCAAGACCTTGGCGCACAGCATCGGCGTCAGGGTGAGCGCCACGAACCCGGAGATCACCACCGAGCCCGCCACGGCGATGCCGAACTCGTTGAACAGCCGGCCGGTGGATCCTCGCAGGAAGGCGAGTGGGGTGAACACGGCGACGAGCGCGATGGTGGTCGCGATCACGGCGAAGCCGATCTCGTTGGTCCCGTTCACCGCAGCGCGCTCCGGCGCCTCGTTCAGCTCCTCCTGATGCCGGTAGGCGTTCTCGAGCACGATGATCGCGTCGTCCACCACGATGCCGATGGAGATGGTGAGCGCGAGCAGCGTGAAGTTGTTGATCGAAAACCCGAGGAAATACATGATCGCGAAGGTCGCGATGATCGACGCCGGGATGGCGAGGCCGGGGATGATGGTCGCCCGCAGATTGCGCAGGAAGACGAAGATGATGAGCACCACGAGGATCGCCGCGATGACGAGCGTCATGCGTGCGTCGTTGATCGAGTGCGTCACGAACACCGACTGATCGAACGCGAGGTCGAGCTTCACCCCGGGAGGCAGCGTCTGCCGGATGGCAGGGAGCGCGTCGCGGATGCGCTGCGCCACGTCGAGCAGGTTGGCCTTGGATTGGCGCACGACGCCGATCGCTACCGCCGGATTCCCCTTGTACCGGAACACCGAGCGGTCGTCCTCGGGACCGAGCTCGACGCGCGCCACGTCCTTCAGCTTGATCAACTGATTCGCCTGGCTCGCCACCACGAGCTCCTCGAACTCCCGCGGTGTCTTGAGCTCACCCAGCGAGCGCACTGAAAACTCGCGCCGTGACGACTCGATGCGGCCGGCCGGGATCTCGACGTTACGGCTCTGGATGGCCGCCTCCACGTCCTGCACCGTCAGCCCGCGGGCCGACAGCTCGTCGGGCTTGACCCATACGCGCATGGCGAAGCGACGGTCGCCGTACACGCCCGCGCTCCCGACGCCCGGCAGGCTCTGGAGCCGCGCCTTCACCAGGCGGTCGGCGACGTCCGACAGCTGCATCAGGTCGTAGTTGGCCCCGTTCAACGCCAACCAGAAGAACGGCTGGGCGTCGGCCTCCTGCTTCGCGATCACGGGCTCGAGCACGGCCTCGGGCAGTCGGCCCCGCACGCGCGACACTTTGTCGCGCACGTCCTGCGCCGCGTCGTCCACCACGCGGTCGAGATTGAACTCGAGCGTGATGTTGCTGAACTCCTCCTGGGAGCTGCTCGTGAGCGTGCGGAGCCCCTGGATGGTGGAGAGCTCTTCTTCCAGGATGTCGGTCACCGCGGTCTCGACCACCTGCGCGTGGGCGCCGGGCAGGCTGGTGGAGACGGAGACGATCGGAGGGTCGACGTCGGGGAACTCCCGCACCGAGAGGCGGGTGTAGCCGATGGCGCCGAACAGCACGAGCGCCGCGCTCGCCATGCTGGCGAGCACCGGCCGCCGGATCGCGACTTCGGAGAGCTTCATGCCTCACCGCTTCCTTTCACCGCTGGAGCCCGACCGGACAGGCGATCCACCGTACGCACGGGAGCGCTGCGGGATTCGCGACTGGTCATGAGCGGGACAGGACGATATGAAGGGCGTGGGAAGCTCGCAAGCTCTCGCTGTTCGGGATTCGTCAGAAGGAGAAGGGGGCCGGCTCCGCCTAGAGCCAGGCCGGCCTGGCGACGCGCGCTGTCCCCGACGTATCGTCTCCCCGGCCATGTCCCCCGCCGATCTCGTCATTCTCAGCCGGCGCGTCGTCACACCCCAGGGGATCGCTCCGGGCGCGCTCGCGATCTCGGGCGGTGTGATCACCGCGATCGACGACTACGCCGCCCCGCCCGACGCCGTGCGGCGCCTGGACGCGGGCGAGGCGGTGCTCTTCCCGGGGGTGGTGGACACCCACGTGCACGTGAACGAGCCGGGGCGGACGGAGTGGGAGGGTTTCGAAACGGCGACGCGCGCGGCCGCGGCCGGCGGCGTGACGACGATCGTGGATATGCCGTTGAACAGCCTGCCCGTCACCACCACCGTCGCCGCCTTGGAACTGAAGGCGCGCGCGGCGGCGGGCCGGTCGGCGGTCGACTACGGGTTCTGGGGCGGCGTGGTTCCCGGAAACGGCGACCAGCTCGCGCCGCTCGCCCGGGCTGGCGTGCTCGGCTTCAAGTGTTTCCTCGTGCCTTCGGGCATCGACGAGTTTCCCGCCGTGGGAGAAGGAGGCCTGCGAGACGCGATGACCCGGATCGCCGGCCTCAAGCTGCCGCTGCTCGTGCACGCCGAGCTGCCCGGACCGATTGCGCGGGCGGCGCCCGCGCGGGGGCGCGATTCGCGGCGCTATTCCGACTATCTGGCGTCGCGCCCCGCCGCGGCGGAGCTCGAAGCGGTGGATCTGGTCCTCCGGCTCTGTCGCGAGACGGGCTGCCGGGTTCACATTGTCCATGTCTCCGCCGCCGGGACGCTCGACCGGCTGCGGGCCGCCCGGTGGGCCGGTCTGCCGGTGACGGCCGAGACGTGCCCGCATTATCTCACGTTCGCCGCGGAGGAGATCCTGGACGGCGCCACCGCCTGGAAATGCGCCCCGCCGATCCGCGAGCGGGAGGTGCGGGAAGGTCTGTGGCAGGGCCTCGCCGACGGCGCGCTCGACCTCGTGGCCAGCGACCATTCACCCGCGCCCCCGGCGCTCAAGTGTCTCGAGACCGGGGACTTCGCGCGGGCGTGGGGCGGCGTGGCGTCGCTCGAGCTCGCGCTCGCCGCCACCTGGACCGGCGCCCGCGCGCGGGGCCGGGACCTGCGGGACCTCGCCTGCTGGCTCGCCGAGCGCCCGGCCCGGCTGGCAGGTCTCGCGTCCAAGGGCCGGCTGGCGCCCGGCTGCGACGCGGACGTGGTGGTGTTCGATCCCGACGCGCAATTCGCCGTTGACCCCGCCCGGCTGCGGCAGCGGCACCCGCTCACGCCCTACGCCGGGATGAGGCTCTCGGGAGTGGCGCGCCAGTCTTTCGTGCGGGGAAGGTGTGTGTACGACGAGGGACAGTTCCCGGAGGCGGGGGTGGGGAAGTGGCAGAAGCCATGACCCGCGATGGGCTGATCGATCTCGCGGCGGCGCGGGTCGGGGGCCGGGCCCTGCTCGCGAGCGACGAGTTCTTCGCGCCCAAAGAGAACCTGCTCGCGCCCGGGCGCGGTGTGTTCGTCGAGGGCAAGTACACCGACCGCGGCAAGTGGATGGACGGCTGGGAAACCCGCCGGCGCCGCGGGCCCGAAGGCGGATACGACTGGTGCATCATCCGACTCGGCATCCCGGGCGCGATCCGCGCGATCACCGTGGACACGAATCACTTCCGCGGCAATCACCCGGTCGCGTGCTCGCTCGACGCGGCCGCGCTCACGGCGGGCACGCTCTCGGCACAACGCCTGCGGGCGCTGGAAGGCGAATTCACCGAGCTGCTGCCGCGCTCGCCGCTCGCGGGCCACAGTGAGAACGAGTTCACGGTCCGGAGCGACGCCGCTTACACCCACGTGCGGCTGAGGATCTTTCCCGACGGCGGTGTGGCGCGCCTGAGAGTCTGGGGTGAGGCGCGCCCCGACTGGCGGCGCATCGCCCGGTCGCAGCGGGCGGTCGATCTCGTCGCGGTGGAGCACGGCGGCGTGCCCCTCGCCACGAGCGATCAGTTCTTCAGCGAGTCCGTGAACCTGATCATGCCGGGACGGCCGGGCGACATGGGGGACGGCTGGGAAACGCGGCGGCGCCGCGGTCCCGGGCACGATTGGGTGATCCTGCGCCTCGGGCGCCGCGGTACGCTCGAGCGGGTGGAGCTGGACACCACCCACTTCAAGGGCAATTTCCCGGAGAGTGCGAGCCTCGAGGGATACGACGCCGGAGCGGCCGGCGCCCCTCCGGGCGCCGATGCCGTGTGGCGCGAGCTGCTGCCGCGCACCAAGCTCCGGGCGAACGCGCGGCACCGCCTGCCGGTCGCGCGGGCCCGGCGCGGCGCGGTGACGCACGTACGCTTGAACATCTACCCCGACGGCGGGGTGGCGAGGCTGAGGCTGTGGGGGCGACCGGACCCGCCGAGCGCTTGAACGCACTCGGCGAGGACGCGGCCCGCGCGGCGCTCGCCCGCTGTTGCGCCGCCCGGCGCTGGGTCGCCGCGATGCTCGCCGCCCGCCCGTTCGCGAGCGACGCCGCACTGTTCGACGTGGCGGACCGCGTGTGGTGGGGCCTCGGACGGGAAGACTGGCTCGAGGCGTTCGCCGGGCATCCGCGCATCGGCGAACAGGCGGACGACGCGTGGGCGCAGCGCGAGCAAGCGGGCGTGAGCGGGGCGGCGCAGGCGACCCGGGCCGCTCTGGCGGAAGGGAACGGCACCTATGAGAGGCGGTTCGGGCACGTGTTCCTGATCTGCGCGACGGGAAAGAGCGGTGACGATATGCTGCGTGCCCTGCAGGCGCGCCTCGCGAACGATCCCGCCACCGAGCTGCGGATCGCCGCAGCCGAGCAGGCGAAGATTACGCGGCTGCGACTCGAGCGACTGGGGGGGGCGGCGTCATGACCGGCATCACGACCCATGTACTGGACACGGTGCGGGGCCGGCCCGCGGTGGGCGTCGCGGTGTCGCTGGCGCGCCACTCGGGCGACGCTTGGGCCGAGCTCTCCACGGCGCGCACCGACGCCAACGGGCGGGTGGCGAACCTGCTGCCCAACGCGTTGAAGCACCCCGCCGGCACATACCGACTCCGGTTCGACACGGGAGCGTACTTCGCCGCTCAGGGGGGCGGCGTCGCGCCGTTCTATCCGGTCGTCGAGATCGTGTTCGAGATCCGCGACGCCGAACACTACCACGTCCCCCTTCTCGTGAGCCCATTCGGCTACACGACGTACCGCGGCAGCTAGTCCCCGGCCTCTCCCGTGGCAGCTCACTTCGGCCAGTGGCTCAACCTCGCGCTCCGCTGGGGTCACGTGATCGCCGGCATCGCGTGGATCGGCACGTCGTTCTACTTCAACTGGCTGAACAGCCGGCTCGCTCCGCCCCCGCCGGAGCGGTCGGAGCCCGGCGTGGCGGGCGAGCTCTGGTCGGTGCACGGCGGCGGCTTCTACCGCGTGGTGAAGTACGCCGTCGCCCCGGCGGAGCTGCCCCGCACGCTGCACTGGTTCAAATGGGAAGCGTACGCCACCTGGCTCACCGGATTCGCGTTGCTCGTGTTGGTCTACTACTTGGGAGCGGCGGCGTTTCTCATCGATCCCCAGGTGGCCCGGGTCGACGCACGGGCGGCGATCGCGCTGGGCGTCGGCACGCTGCTGATCGCGTGGCTGGTGTACGACGCGCTGTGCCACTCGGCGCTCGGGGAGAGGCCGGTCGCTCTCGCCGCGACGCTGTTCCTGCTCGGCACCGCCCTCGCGTGGGGCTTGAGCCGGCTGTTGAGCCCGCACGCGGCTTACATCCACGTCGGTGCCGCGATCGGCACGATCATGGCGGCCAACGTGCTCATGGTGATCATCCCATCGCAGAAAGACATGGTCGCCGCACTGGCCCAAGGGCGGGCGCCCGACGCCAGGCGCGGTAAGCAGGCCGCGCTCCGCTCGCTGCACAACAACTATCTCACACTCCCCGTGCTGTTCATCATGGTGAGCAGCCACTATCCCGAGACGTACGGGCACGCGCGCGGCTGGGCGATCCTCGCGGGGCTGGCGGTCATCGGAGCGGGGACGCGGCACTGGTTCAACCTGCGGAATCAAGGACGCCGCAATGCCTGGCTGCTGCCGGCGGCGGCGCTGGGACTTGTGGCGCTGGCGCTCGCGACGGCGCCGCGGTCGGGTCCGGCGTCCCCGGGTGCCGCCGATGGGGTGTCGTTCGCCGAGGTACGGGTGATCGTCGCGCGCCGCTGCGCCGCGTGTCACTCGAGCGCTCCGACCATGCCGGGAATCCCCACCACGCCCCTGGGTATTGTGCTCGACACCCCGGAGCAGATCCGTATCCAAGCGCCGCGCATCCTGGTGCGTGCCGTGGTGACGCAGACCATGCCGCTCGGCAACCTGACTGGGATGACTCCCGAAGAACGGGAGCTCGTGGGGCGGTGGATTCGCGCCGGGGCACCGCTCAGATAGCGATGCGGCGCTACGACTCGCCACCATCCTCGCGCTGGTCAAGCTCTAGCCGCGTCCGCCTCAGCCCGAGTCAACGCGCCGCAGTCGACCGCCCGCCGCATCAGGGTGCGACGCACGCGGGCCGCCGCCGGGTCCTCGAGCACGTTACCCGGCGCCGGTGATTGCACGGCCTCTCTGAAGAAGGAATGGGCCGCCGCGTAGCGCGTCACGAGTTGCGCCGCGTGCAGGTCCCACCCCTGGTAGAACCCGTTGACGAGCGAATGCCGCACGTCCTGGAAATGCAGCCGCCACGCGCGGAGCAGGTTGTCGCGCGGCGGGACGGGGAACACGTTGGTCGAGCCGGCGGAGAGCGCGACCCCGCTGCCCGCGAGGGCGACCTGCATCACCCGGCGGGCATGGTCACACGCCGGGTGGCGCAAGCCATGATGAACGGGCGCGATGCCGAGTGCCGCTGAGTAGTCGTACACGCCGAAGTGCACGCCCCGGCAGCGGCCACCCGCGCCGGCGACGAGCGCCGGCAACGGGCAGCGCCCGTCCGAGCCGACGATCGCCTGCGGGGTCTCGACCATCAGCTCGAGCGTGAGGGACCCCGCCGCGAGACCGAGCCGCGTTTCGAGCCGGTCGAGCAGCCGCACCAGTGCCGTCACGTCCTCGATGGCCGCCACCTTCGGCAGAGTCACCGTGAAGCCCGGGGGGAGCGTGCCGCCGCTCCGCTCGAGGAGCGCCTCCGCGAACAGCTCGAGCGTGCGGCCGCCGCGCGCCGCGCGCTCGCCGGAGAGCGCCTTGATGCGGATGCCGCTCGAAGCCGGCCCGCCTGCGCGCGTCATCGCCCCGGCGAGCTCCGCCGCGGCCGCGCGCGCCGCGCGGTCTTCCTCTTTGTCCGACCGGTCGCCGAAGCCGTCCTCGAAGTCGATGCGAAGGTCCTCGACCGGCTCGCGCCCGAGCTTGTCCTTCAGCCGTGCGTACTCGCCGTCGTCGCACGGGTGATCGACCGCCGCCGCGAGCGCCCGGGCGTCGGGGGCGTGGGCGTCCAGGGCTTGCAGGGCGAGCGCGCCCCATTCCGCCGCCAGGCCGGCGCGGAACAGATGCGCGCCGACGTACACGGTATGAACGGGTTCGCGCGGGTCTGTCACGCCGGCCGGCCCCACCGCTGCCGCAGATCGTGGAACAAGACCCGCGCCATCACCTGCGTGCGGTAGCTCGCGCTCGAGCGGATGTCGTCGATGGGAGCCGCGTCCTGCGCGATGGCGGGGAGGAGGTCGTCGGTGGATCGGGGCGCGGGGCCGGTCTCGAGCAGCCGCTCTACGGCGAGGCAACGGCGGATGGTGGGTGCGACGCTCGCGGCCACCACCCGCCATCCGGCAGCGGAGTGGGTGATGGCGAGCCCCACCTTGGCGATCGCCTGGGCGCGCCGCGCTCCGACTTTCTCGAACACCTGAAAGGCATAGCGGCGCCGCGGGATGCGGATCGCCACGACGAGCTGGTCGGGGCGCCGCTGCATCTGCTTGTAGCCCGAGTAGAACCGGTCGAGCGGCACCTCCTCCCGGCCGCGTCGCGACTCGAGCACCACCACGGCGTCGTATGCCATCAGGACCGGCACGCCGTCCGCGGCGGGCGAGGCGTTCACGATGTTCCCCGCCCACGTCCCGCGCGCCTGGATCTGGATCGCGCCCACCTGGCGCGCCGCGTCCACGAGCAGAGGGAACGCCTCTCCGATGCGCGGGTCCCGGATCACGTCCCAGTAGGTGGTGAGCGCGCCGAGCACCAGGTCGTCCGCGGTCCAGGAGAACGGCTTGAGGGCGTCGAGTGGCGACAGATCCAGGTAGGTGCGTTCGTGTGCCTCGACCCGGACGGGCCAGTGCACCAGCAAGTCCGTCCCCCCCGCGATGGGGACGACCGCGGGGTCGCTCGCGAGGAGGTCCAGCGCTGCGGGAACATCGGCCGGCAGCAGGACGTTCACCCGTCCCCCGTTTCCCGTCCGTCGTCCCCGAGGGCGTCCTTCACTGCGTCGACGATGCCGTCATATCCCGTGCAGCGACACAGATTGCCCGCCATGAGCTCGCGGATCGTATGGGTGCGCAGCAGCTCGCCGTGTCCCCGGATCCACCAGGCGGTCATCACCACGCCGGGCGTGCAGGCGCCGCACTGCGTGGCGCCGCAGCGCTCGAACGGCTCGAGGGCCACCGGGTCGAGCGATTCGATCGTGTCCACCCGGCGGCCCCGCACCTGGTAGGTGGGGACGAGACACGCGTCCACCGGCAGGCCGTCGAGATACACGGTGCAGGCGCCGCACTCGCCTTCGCCGCAGCCCTCTTTGGTGCCCGTGAGCGCCAGCTGATAGCGCAGCGTGTCGAGGAGCCGGTCGGCCGCATCGACCTCGACGGCGACGCGTGATCCGTTAAGCGTGAACGAGATCGGGATCACGTTCCATCAGCTCCATGAGCCGCTCGGCCGTGAGCGGGATGGCGCGCGGGTCCGCGCCGGTAGCTCGGGCCACCGCGTTCACGATCGCGGGACCCGGTCCGTCGATCGGCAGTTCGCCCAACCCCTTCGCGCCACCGGCGCCGTGCGGGTAGGGGTTCTCGAGAAACGCGACCCGGACCGGCGGCACGTCGTCCGCCGTGGGGATCAGATAGTTGGTGAGCTGGTTGTTGACCATCGCTCCGTCCCGCCACTTGCACTCCTCCATGAGCGCCCAACCGATCCCCTGGACCACGCCTCCCTGCACCTGCCCCCGGGCGAGAGTTGGGTTCAGCACTTTCCCCACCTCCTGCACCGCGACGAAGTCGAGCACGCGGCTGGCACACGTCCGCAGGTCCACCTCGACTTCGGCCACGTACGCGGCCCAGCCGAATGCGCCGTATGCGTCCCCACGATACGTCTTGTCGTCCCACTCGATACCGGGAGGCTTCTCGTAGGCCGCCTCGCCGCAGAGCGTCGCGCCCGGGTGCTCGCCGTGCCAGCGGCGGATCGCTTGCTGCACCGCCGCTCCACGGGCCGAATCGTCGAGCCCGAGGCGGCGGCGCAGGTCGTCGCAGGCCCGCTCGACCAATCCACCCACGATCATCGTGGTGCGCGACGCCACCGTGGGACCGCTGTTCGGCACGCGCGCCGTGTCCGCTGCGGCGATGGTCACGTCCGCGGCGGCGAATCCCAGTCGCGCCGCTGCGAGCTCCGTGAACACGGTGAGCGTTCCCTGACCCATCTCGATGCTGGCGCTCAACACCTCGACCCGGCCGTCCGGGAGCCCGGCCACCCGCAGCTGCGATTTGAGGGTCAACTCGCCGCCGCCCGTGAACCCCGCGCCATGATAGAACGTCGCGAGCCCGATGCCCCGACGCTCGGTCTGATGGGTGGCGTTGAACGCGGCGTGCTCTCGCTCCTTGGTCCGGTAGCCCGAAAGCTCGAGCGCCCGCTCGAGCACCGCCAGGCGGTCGGTGCCGTCCCGGATCACCTGACCGGTGGCCGTCGTCTGGCCGTCCCGCAGCAGGTTGGTGCGGCGCAGCTCGACGGCATCGATGCCGAGCGTGCGGGCGATCACGTCCATGTGGCGCTCGCCTGCGAACTGGGTCTGCGGCGCGCCGAACCCGCGAAACGCGCCGAACGGCACGGCGTTCGTGAACATCGCACGGCCGGTGATGCGCACGTGGTCGCACGCGTACGGCCCCGCGGCGTGGATGATGGCACGCGATAAGACGACGGGCGACAGCGTCACGTACGCGCCGCCGTCGATCACCACCTCGATGTCCTGTGCCAGCAGCCGGCCGTCGCGCGTGAGCCCGGTGCGGTGCCGTATCAAAGCGGGGTGTCGCTTGGTCGTCGCCGCCATGTCTTCGCCGCGGTCGTAGATCAGCTTCACCGGCCGGCCGCCCTTGAGCGCGAGCAGCGCCGCGTGCAGCGCGATGTGGGACGGGAACTCCTCCTTGCCGCCGAACCCGCCACCGGTGGGCGTCTGGAGGACGCGCACGTGGCTCGCGTCGCGCGCCAGGGCGTGCTGCAGCGCGGTGAGGACGTAGTAGGGGCATTGCATCGAGCCCTTCACCACCAGCACGCCCTCGTCGAGATAGGCGATCATCCCCTGCGTCTCGAGGTAGACGTGCTCCTGAGCGCCGGTCTCGTACGTGCCCGCAACGATCACCGGCGCCCGGGCGAGCGCTCGCTCCACCTCGCCCTTTTCGATCTTCAGGCGCTTGAGGACGTTGTCGCTGCCGTACTGGATCTGCTCGGGCCGGGGCGCGGCGCGAAAATCGAGTGCGGGTGGGTCGGGCGCGACCACGACCTCGATCGCGCGCGCGGCGCGCCGGACGGCGTCGCGGGACGGATGGGCGAGGAGCAGCACCGGCTCGTGCACGTGCCGTACCCAGCTCGCCGCGAGCACGGGCTGATCCTGCTCGATCAACGCGACGACGTTGGGCCCCGGGATGTCTTGGTGATCGACCACGACGAACTGCGACCAGTCGACGTCGGGAGCGAAGCGGATCGCGGTGATGCGGCCGCGGGGAGCCGGGCTCCGCACCGTCATGCCCCACAGGAAGCCGTCGAGCGGGAGATCGTCGACGTACTGCTCGCGGCCGGTGAGCTTGGCGAGTGCTTCGAGACGTCGCACGGGGACTCCGTAGTTTGTGGAGGGACGGCCGGGTCGAGGAATTCTGGGCGCGGCGGCGGGAAACGGCAACCGCGCCGGGCTCGCCGCCGCGCGCTTTGTGCGCCAACTTCCAAGCCGGCCAGACCCCGAGGTGACGTATGGAAGGCGCAGAGCAGGTACGGGAGGCGCTGCAGCGCAATGTGAAGGCCGTGACGCTGCGGCCCGCCGTCGGCCAGGGTACCGCCGTGACCAAGGTGCGGCTCTTGCCCGGCCTCGGCTGCGAAGTGGTTGAAGGCCCGTGGCGGCTCACGGTCGGCATGACGGAGAAATACGGCGGGAACAACGCCGGACCCAATCCCGGCGTGTATGGCCGGACCGCCCTCGGCTCGTGCCTCGCGATCGGCTACGCCATGTGGGCGGCCCGGCTCGGCGTGCCGCTCGACGCCCTCGAGGTCGAGATCCAGGCGGATTACGACGTGCGCGGCGAGCTGGGGGTCTCGGACGACGTGCGCCCGGGCTACTCCGAGATCCGTTACGTCGTCCGCGTCGAGAGCCCGGCACCCGAGGCGGACGTGCGCCGCGCGCTCGATACCGCGGAGCGCTACAGCTCGTACCGCGACGACTTCGCCAATCCGGTCCCGCTCTCCCGCGAGCTGCATATCACCGCGTCCGTCCGCTAGCGATGGACGCGCGCGTTCAGCGCCGGGTCCAGCGATACGGCTGGGACAAGGCGGCCGCTCACTACGAGCGGTTCTGGGCCCGGCAGCTCGAGCCGGCGCAGCGCCGGCTGCTCGCGCTCGCGGCGCTGGCCCCCGGGGAGCGGGTGCTCGACGTGGCCTGCGGCACCGGGTTGGTCACGCTGCCCGCCGCAGACGCCGTGGGCCGGAACGGCGCCGTGGTCGCCACCGACATCTCGGACGAGATGGTGCGGGGTCTCCGTGACGTGGCGGCGGCCCGCGGACTCTCGTGGGTGACGGTCGAGCGCAGGGACGCGGAAGAGCTGCGGCTCCCCGACGGCTCGTTCGACGCCGCGCTGTGCGCGCTCGGCCTGATGTACGTCCCCGACCCGCTGCAGGCGCTGCGAGAGATGCGGCGCACGCTGCGGCCGGGAGGACGCGTCGCAGTCGCGGTGTGGGGGCCGCGCGACCACTGCGGCTGGGCCGAGATCTTCCCGATCGTGGAGCGGCGCGTCGCGTCGGAGGTGTGCCCGTTGTTTTTCCAGCTCGGCACGGGCGACGCCCTCGCGCTCAACTTGGAAGCAGCCGGGTTCGAGGGACTCGCCGTCGAGCGCCTCTCCACCAGCCTCGTGTACGAATCGGGAGCGGACGCCTGCGGCGCGGCGTTCGCCGGGGGCCCCGTGGCGCTCGCCTACGCGCGCTTCGACGACCGCACCCGCGAGGAGGTGCACGGCGAGTACCTCGCCTCGATCGCCGCGTACCGGCGGGGCGAGGCGTACGAGATTCCGGGTGAGTTCGCGGTGGGGTTGGGCCGCGCGTGATGACCGTCCACGTCAGCGTGAACGGCACCGGCCATCAGCGCACCGTGGAGCCGCGGCTGCTGCTGTCAGATTTCCTGCGCCATGAGCTGGGCCTCACCGGCACGCACGTCGGCTGCGAGCACGGCGTGTGCGGCGCGTGCACGGTGCTGCTGGACGGCGAGGCGGTGCGGTCGTGCCTCATGTTCGCAGTCCAGGCGGACGGACACGAGATCACGACCGTCGAAGGACTGGCGGACGGCTCCGGTGAGGCGCTGCACCCGCTTCAGGCGGCGTTCCGCGAGGCCCACGGGCTGCAGTGCGGCTTCTGCACTCCGGGCGTCCTCATGACGCTCGTCCCGTTCCTGCGCGACTATCCTCACCCGGACGAGCGCACGATCCGTGAGGCGCTCTCGGGCAATCTGTGCCGCTGCACTGGGTACCAGAACATCGTCGCGGCCGTGAGGCTTGCGTGTGACGCCCCGTCACCAGATCGGTGAGCCGGTGCGGCGCAACGAGGACGCGCGGCTCCTCACGGGTCGCGCGCTGTTCGTGGACGACGTGCGGCTCGACGGCATGCTGCACGTCGCGTTTCTGCGGAGCCAGCACGCGCACGCGCGCCTCGTGAGCGTGGACGCCGCCGCCGCGCGCACCCGGGCCGGCGTCGTGGCCGTGTACACCGCGGCCGACTTGGGCGATTACTGGCGCCCCGGTCCGTTGCTCGTTCCGCCGCCGCCCATCCCCGGACTCGTGTTCAACGCCTGCACCCAGGTGCCGCTCGCGAGGGACAAGCTGCGCCATATGGGCGAGGCCGTAGCGATGGTCGTGGCGGAGAGCCGCTACGTGGGCGAGGACGCGCTGGACGACATCATAGTGGAGACGGAGAACTTGCCCCCGGTGGTGGACCTCGAAGCCGCGCTCGCGCCCGGGGCGGCGCGAGTGCACGAGCACCTCCCCTCG
Source organism: Gemmatimonadota bacterium (assembly GCA_041482275.1). GTDB lineage: Bacteria > Gemmatimonadota > Gemmatimonadetes > Gemmatimonadales > GWC2-71-9 > AG41. Next base: position 20,334 of record JBGPDL010000012.1, read on the forward strand.
AACGTCGCGGCTCATGCGGTACAGCGGAAGGGAGATTACGCCCGCGCCAAGACCCGAGCCCATGCGGTGATCAAGCGCCGCTTCCGTTACGACCGCGGTGCGTCCGCGGCGATCGAGAACCGCGCCGTGGTGGCGCAGTGGGATGCGCGCGCCGAAGAGCTCACCGTGTGGGACACCACCCAGGCGCCGATCCCGATCCGCAACGGCCTCGCCCAGATGCTCGGGCTGCTCGAGTCGCAGGTGCGCGTGGTCGCGCCGTTCGTCGGGGGTGGGTTCGGGCCGAAAATCATGATGTTCTACCCGGAGGAAGTGCTGGTGCCCTGGGCGGCGATGCGGCTCGGTCGTTCGGTCAAATGGTGTGAAGACCGCCAGGAGAATTTCTTCGCCACCACGCAGGAGCGGGGCCAAATCCACGACGCCGAGCTTGCCGTGGCGAAGGACGGCAAGATCCTCGGTGTGCGCGACGTGTTCCTGCACGACACCGGCGCCTACGACCCCTACGGCCTCACCGTGCCGATCAACAGCCAGTGCACGCTGCTCGGGCCGTACGACATCCCGAGCTACGAAAGCGAGTTCACGGCCGTCTTCACCAACAAGACCATCGTCACGCCGGTGCGTGGTGCGGGCCGCCAGCACGGCGTGTTCGTGATCGAGCGGCTGCTCGACTTCGCGGCCCGGGAGCTGGGCCTCGACCGCGCCGAGATCCGCCGCCGCAACCTGCTCCGGCCCGAGCAGTTCCCGTTCAACAACGAGATCCTGTTTCAGGACTCGGCGCCTCTCACCTACGACAGCGGCAACTACGAGCCGGCGCTCGACGCAGCGCTCAAGGTCATCGACTACCACCGCTTCGTGCGCGAGGAGCAGCCGCGTTTTCGCGCCGCCGGCCGCCACGTGGGGATCGGGGTGGTGTGTTACGTGGAGGGAACGGGGATCGGACCCTACGAGGGCGCGCGCGTCACAGTGGAGCCGAGCGGCCGGGTACGCCTCGCCACCGGAGTGGGGACGCAGGGGCAGGGACACTTCACGGTGTTCGCCCAGATCATCGCCGAGGTGCTGGGGGTGGACGTGACCGACGTGCACGTCATCACGGGGGACACGCGCGAGTTCCACTGGGGCACGGGCACGTTCGCGAGCCGGGGCGCCGTGGTGGCGGGCAGCGCGTGCCACGCCGCGGCGGCCCGCGTGCGCGACAAGATCCTCGAGCTCGCGAGCCGCGAGCTCGAAGCGGCGCCGGCCGACCTGGTGCTCGAGAACGGCCGCGTGCACGTGCGCGGCGTCCCGGACGCAGGGGTGGCGCTCGGGGCCCTCGCGCTCAAGGCGAACCCGCTGCGCGGCGCGGTGCGGCCCGGTACCGAGCCCGGGCTCGAGGCCACGGCGTACTTCGGTCCCGACCGCGGCAGCACCGCGAGCGGCGTACACGCGATGCTCGTCGAGGTCGACCCCGAGACGGCACAAGTAGAGATCAAGCGCTACGTCGTGGTGCACGACTGCGGCCGGGTGATCAACCCGATGATCGTGGAGGGCCAGATCCAGGGCGGCGTGGCGCACGGTATCGGCAACGCGTTTTACGAGCAGCTCGTGTACGACGACGAGGGCCAGCTCCTGAACGCGTCGTTCATGGACTACCTGCTTCCCACCGCGACCGACGTGCCGAACGTCGAAACGACGCACCGCGAGACGCCCTCCCCGCTCAACCCCCTGGGAGTGAAGGGTGTGGGTGAAGCGGGCGCGATCCCGACTGGCGCCCTGTTTGCGCAGGCCGTGGAGGACGCGCTCGCCGGCACCGGCCTCGAGATCCGCGAGATTCCCCTGAGCCCCAACCGGCTATTCGAGCTGATGCACGAGGCCCGCGGGGCGGCGACATGAAGCCCGCACCGTTCACGTACCACTGCCCGGGCACGGTGGAGGAGGCGCTCGCCCTGCTCGCCGAGCATGGCGGCGAAGCCAAGCCGCTCGCCGGCGGGCAGAGCCTCATCCCGGCCATGAACTTCCGGCTCGCCCGGCCCACGGCGCTCGTCGATCTCAATCGCATCGCGGAGCTCTCGTACGTGCGGGCGGAGCGCGCCGGTCTCACGCTGGGCGCCATGACGCGGCAGCGGGCGGTCGAGCGCAGCGCCGCGGTGGCCCGTGCGGCGCCGCTCCTCGCCGAGGCGATGCCATGGATCGCGCACCCCCAGATCCGGAACCGCGGCACGGTGGGAGGCAGCGTCGCACACGCCGACCCGTCGGCTGAACTGCCGGCGGTGCTGCTCGCCCTCGAGGCTCGCCTCCGGGCGCGGAGCGCCGCCGGCGAGCGCTCGATTCCCGCGGGGGAGTTCTTCAAGGGGATGCTCGAAACGGCCCTGGGCCCGGACGAGCTGCTGGTCGAAATCGCACTGCCGCGGCCGCCGCAGCGGAGCGGCACGGCCTTCCTCGAGGTCGCGCGTCGCTACGGGGACTACGCGATGGTCGGGGTGGCCGTCGTGGTGACGCTCGATCAGCGGGGCCGCTGCAGCGCGGCGCGGATCGCGCTCTTGAGCGTGGGCGACGGGCCCGTGCTCGCACAGGCCGCGGGCGAGATCCTCGCGGGACAGATCCCGTCCGAGCAGCTGCTGCGCTCCGCAGCCGACGCCGCGGCCACGCGCGACATCGATCCGCCGTCCGACATCCACGCTTCCGCTGCCTACCGTCGCCAGCTTGCGGCAGTGCTCACGCGCCGGGCGCTGGTGCGGGCGTTCGAGCGGGCGGGGCAGGGAGCGGTACCGTCCGGTTAGGAGCTCACAGTCCGATTTGGAGAGTACCGCTCCCCGCTTCCTGCTCCCATGCAGACGAAATCGGAGGCAATGATGAAGGTCTACGATCTCTCCCAGCCGTTGAACGAGCGGAGCTCCTTCTGGCCCTACTACCCGCCGTTCGAGGTGAAGTACATCAAGCGCAAGGCCGAGCACGGCGTGAACGCGCAGTACATCATGACGTCGAACCACATGGGGACGCATCTCGATGCGCCGCGCCACTTCGTGACGGCCGGCAAGACGATCGACGAGCTGCCGCTCGAATGGCTGTGCGGTCCGGGCGTGATCGTCGACCTGCGGGATGAAATGGACGAGCTGGCGGTGTACACGCCGCAGATGATCGAAAAGCGGGTCCAGGTGAAGCAGGGCGACATCCTGCTCTTGCACACGGGGTGGCACGCGTACGCGGACTTCGGCGCGACGCCGGACGAGGAGCGCTATTACCACTATCACCCCGGCGCGCACCCCGATCTGGTGCCGTGGCTCCTGGAGAAGAAGGTCCACGTGTGGGGTGTGGACTGCGTCTCCACCGACCACCCCATGAACCTCCCGATCGGCCGGTTCCTCGGCAAAGGAATGCACGGCCAGTGCGACAAGGTGCGCGCCAAGGCGGAGCAGAAGTTCGGCGGCAAGGCCGCCGTGGATCGGATGTTCCCCGACTCGGCCTACCAGCTCACCCACAACGCGCTGTTCCCGAAGGACTGCATCCACATCGAGAACCTGGGCGGTGAGATCGAGGCGCCCGAGCTCCAGAACAAGCGGCTCATCCTCGGCTGCTTCCCGTGGAAGTTCAAGGGAGGCGAGGCCGCGTTCTGTCGCACCGTCGCGTTCATGGGAGAATGGAAGATCTAGCCGGCCGCTCCGCGCTGGAGCTCCGCGACCTGGTGGCGCGCCGCGAGCTCTCGCCCGTCCAGGTGGTCGAAGCCGCGCTCGCGCGGGTCGAGCGGTACAACCCGGTCATCAATGCGGTGGTGACCCTCAACCAGCACGCGCTCGACGACGCCCGTGAGCTCGAACGCCGGCTGTCGCGGGGCGAGGAGCCCGGGCTATTGTGCGGCCTGCCCGTGGGAATCAAGGACGTGACGCCGGTGGCCGGGCTCCGCACCACGTACGGCTCGCCGGTCTATCGGGACTATGTTCCCCGCGAGGACGCGCTGGTGGTGCAACGGCTGCGCGCCGCCGGCGCCGTCATTGTGGGGAAGACCAACTGCCCGGAGTTCGCGGCCGGCGGCAACACGTTCAACGAGGTGTTCGGCCGCACGCGCAATCCGTGGGACCCGACGCGAAGCGCGGGCGGCTCGACCGGCGGTGGGGCGGCGGCGCTCATCACCGGGATGATCGCGCTCGCCGAAGGGACCGACCTGGGCGGGTCGCTCCGCATACCCGCCTCGTTCTGCGGGGTGGTCGGATTGCGGCCGTCGGTGGGGCTCGTGCCGACATACCCTGCGGATTGGTTGTGGGACACGATGCAGGTCGAAGGCCCCGTGGCGCGCAGCGCGGAGGACGTCGCGCTGATGCTCCAAGCGATCGCGGGCCCGAGTCCCCTGTCACCGCTCAGTCAGCCCACCGCCGGGCGCAACTTCGTGGCCGCGGCCGCGCGGGGCATCCCCAAGGGCCTGCGCGTCGCCTACTGCCCCGACATCGCGGGCATCGGCGTGGACCCCGCGATCGAGCGGGTGTGCCGCGGCGCCGTCGCAGGGCTGCGCGACGGCGGCGCCACCGTGCAGGAGATCGCGCTCGATCTGGCGTTCGCGCGGAAGGCGTTCCTGGCGTTACGCGGGCTGTGGTTCGTGGCGCAGATGTTCTCGCGGATGGACCAGCTCGACCGGTTCGGGCCCAACGTCGCCGGTAACATCCGTGCGGGGCTCGCCACCACGACGCAGGACCTCGGTGCGGCGGAGCAGGCGCGGACCCGGATCTGGCACATGTTCCGCGAATTCTTCGGCCAGTACGACCACCTGCTCACGCCGTGCATGGCGGTGCCGCCCTTTCCGGTGGAGCAGAACTACCCCGAGACGGTGGCCGGCAGGAGGATGGAGACGTACGTGGACTGGATCGCGCCGACGTTCTTGCTGAGCCTCACCGGCCTGCCGGTGGCGTCGGTGCCGTGCGGGCTCGACGCCGACGGGTTGCCGGTGGGCCTGCAAGTCGTCGGCAAGCCGCAAGGCGAGGAGGCGGTGCTGGCGCTCGCTGCCGAGCTCCAGCACCGCCACCCCCTCGGCCGTCCCAAGCTGTTGGCTTAGAGCGTCCCCGTGCCGGCCTCCCGCAGCGCGTCTTTCCTCACGAGCGCGAAGCCCACGGCGTTGAAGTTGTACTCCGCCACCTCCCGGAACAGCTGCTTCGCCTGGGCGGCATCGCCCGCGCCTTCCGTCGCCACCGCGAGCTGGTACTTGATGTACGGGTCGAACGGGTTGCCCTGTCGCAAGTGGGTGGCGGCGTCGCGGTAGTTGCCCTGATACAGCGCGATGAAGCCCTCGAGCTGGTGCACCGGCTCCAGTTTGCGCGGGTTCGCGTCGGGCGCCAAGAGTTGTGTAATGCGGTCCGCTCGCTTCCGCGCCGCCGCATAATCGCCCCGGCGCGCGGCCCACCACCCCTCGAGGTAGGCGATCGTCGCCTCTTGGCCGCGCCGGAACGCGGGATTCCCGGCCTCGTCGGCCTGTTGCATTAGGACCGGCGCGAGCTGCTTGAGTGCTTGCTCTGCGGCCGGGCGATTGCGGGTGTGAATCGCGATGACCGCGACGTTGGTCAGCGCTCCGACCTTCGCCGTTTTCGGGTCCGGGACGCCCATGCCGTCCACGGACGCGACGAGTCGGTTGAGCTCGTCGATGGCGGCCGCCGGATCGCCAGCATAGATGCTGACGTAGGCGCGGAACGGGGCGTAGGCGGCCTTCTCATTGGCCCGGCCGAGTGCGATCGCCGAGTCGTAATCGGCTCGCGCCGCCGTGTAATCCCCCCGAAACGTGTCCACGTGGCCGCGTTGCTGGAGCAGTATCGCATCACGGGGGTTGAGCTCGTGACCGCGCGTGTATTCGTCTCTCGCCTTCTCGAGGTTCCGCTGCGCCCGATAGGCGTCGCCGAGGAAGTCGTGCGCTCCAGGCTCATCGGGCGCGAGCGCCTCGGCGTGCTGCATGTGCTGCAACGCCTGGACGAAGTCCCGCGGCTCGCCAAACAGATACGAGTTGCCCATGGTCGTGTGCGCGACGAACAGCGTGGGCGCGAGCTCCAGGGCCTTGGCGATGGACGCACGGGCCTCGGCGTTCCGGTTCAAGCCGCCCTGGACGCCCGCGAGCGCGAGCCAGGCGCGCGGGCTGTCTGGATACTTCTCGACCAGCTGCCGCCCGAGCGCGAGCTGGCCTGCCAAATCCTGGTCGAATCCCTTACGCGCCATCTGGATCTGGAGCCGCTCGGCCTCCGAGGCGCCGCCGGCGTTCCGCTCGGCCAGCGCGAGATTGCTCTTGAACTCGTCGAGCGAGTTGGCCGTAAGAGCGATGTTCAAGTACGCGAAGGCGAAGCTCGGGTCTGCGATCACGGCCTCTTTGAAGTGCGCGTTCGCGTCGATGAACCGGGCCAGATCGAGCTCCCGCTGACCTGCGAGAAAATGGTACCGCGCTGCCGTCGAGGAAGTTGTGATCGGGTGCTTGATCAGCGCACTCGTGATGGGGTCGAGCGCGGACCGTCCGTCCTGCGCCGTGGCGGCGGAATACCAGCCGACGGATACGAGTAGCAGCGCCAAAGCCGCACGCGCGGACGCGAGATTGAGGGACTGCATCGTCCCCTCCGATGTCGGATTGTGGGTGAACGCTGGCGGCAGGCGACCGGGGGTCGGGAGCGTCCCCTGAAGGGGGCAAACATGCCGGGGCGCCGACCACGCCACAAGAGGATTCGCCGAAGCTGGACAGCTCCTTGACGGTCCGCTGGCAGTCAGGGGCTGAACAGCTTCGCGACCTCGGGCTTCGTGACCTTGCCCATCGCGTTGCGGGGTAGCGCCGCTACCGAGCGGAGCGCGCGCGGAATCTTGTACGGTGCGAGCCGCTCTCTCGCCCAGCTTTGCAGTATGGTGAGGGTCAGCTCCGCTTCACCGCGCTGCTCGACCGCGACGCAGACGCGCTCTCCCCATTCGGGATCCTCGATCCCCACCACCGCGCATTCCGCGATCGCCGGATGCGTCCGCAACACTTCCTCCACCTCGAGCGCCGATACCTTGTAGCCGCCGGTCTTGATGATGTCCACGCTCGAGCGGCCGAGGATCCGGTACGCGCCGTCTTCCAGCACGGCGACGTCGCCGGTGCGGAACCAGCCGTCGCGGAAGGCCGCGGCGGTCGCCTCGGGCCGCCGCCAGTACTCGAGGAACACCGTCTCACCCCGCACCTCGATCTCACCGGGCGTACCGGCGGCCACCGGCCGGCCGCGCTCGTCCACCAGCCGAACGTCCACGCCCGGCAGCGGAGCGCCCACGAAGCCCGGGCGCCGCTCGCCGTGCAGCGGATTGGAGAGCGCCATGCCGATCTCGGTCATGCCGTAGCGCTCGAGCAGCACGTGGCCGCTGATCTCGCGCCAGCGCTCGAGCCGCTGCACCGGCAGCGCGGCGGAGCCCGACACCATCATCCGGAGGCGAACGCAGCCCGCCGACCACGCGTGCCGGCGCTCCGGTGTGGCGGCCTCCCACGCGGCGATCAGCCTGCCGTAGATCGTGGGTACCGCCATGAACAGCGTGAGCGGGCCCTCCGCGATCCGGGACCAGACCCGTTGAGCCTCGAACGCGAGCGGCATCTCGCAGCACGCGCCGGCCCACAGCGCGCAGGTGAGCACATTGACGATGCCGTGCACGTGGTGCAGCGGCAACACGAGGAGAATCGCGTCGTCGGCCTGCCATTCCCACGCCGTAACCAGGCTCTTCACCTGGGCGGCGATGTTCGCGTGCGTCGTCACGACACCCTTGGGCTTGCCGGTGGTGCCGCTGGTGTAGACCATCATGGCCCTTCTCCCCATCGCCACCCCGGGGAGTGGGGAGCGGGGAGCGGTACCCACGGCTTCCTCTGTGGTGACGGTGCGCACCGCCGGCGGGAGTCGTGCTGCTTGCATGACGGCGTTGAAATTCGAGTGCACCACGACGATCTCCGCGGCAGCATCGCCGATGACGTACTCGAGCTCCGGGGGCGGGTGCGAGACGGCGAGGGGAACCGCGACGCCGCCCGCCCGCCAGATGCCCCACTGCGCGGCGACGTAATGAAAGCCCGGGGGGGCGAGAAACGCGACGCGCGCCTCAGCCAGGTCATCCCGCCCGGCGAGCAGGCACGCGGCGACTCGGCCCGAGGCGTCGAGCAGGTTGCGATACGAGAACGTGCCCTCCGCGGCGACGATCGCGGTTCGCTCACCGTGTCCCCGCGCGCGGGCGACGAGCGACAGCTCCGATCCCGCGGTCATGGGCCTAGCTTGGGCGGGACGTGCCCCGCCCGCAAGCGGGGCACTTCGCGCACCAGAATCGGATAGCGACACCCGGCGGTGATCCGCTACGCTCCTCACCTCTCTATCGTCGGGGTGGCAACATGGGAGCGAGCGCGGCAGCCGCACTGCTGGTGACGCTGATCTTGGGAAACGGGCCAGCGCCGGACGTCATCCGGGCCCGGGTGCTCGCCTTCTATCGGGACGACCGCGCCCATCGCTGGCCGGATGTGCTCGATCACTTCACGGTGGGGAAGATCGCGGCGCGTTGGCCGGCGCCGAGCGACGATCCGGCTTGGACCAGGGCAACCCCTCCCGACGGAGCGGTCCCGTGCGTCTCGAGCCGCGGCGACGCGCCCTCCCGCATGTCGATCGACGTCGTGGGTCGCTGGGCGCGCGTGTTCGTGACGTGGTGCGACACCGGATCCACCGGCGAGGTCTGGCTGCTCCGGATCGCGGAGGAATGGAAGATCGCGCGCCTCACGCGCGACGTACCCCGCCTCGACGCGTACCGCGCGCCGTTCGCTCCCTGCTGACGGCAGCCCCTACTGGCGGCAGCTCCCGGCCGGATCCGGCTTGGGGTGATCGACCACGACGGGGTGGTCCAGATTGGCGACGCGCAGCGCCACGTCCGCCACCAGGCGCGCGACCCGCGCCATATGCTCGTAGTCGATGTACTCGGGCTCGTCGGTCACCTGGTGATAGTCCGAGTGCAGCCCGGTGGTGAAGAACGTGATCGGGATGCCGTAGCGCGCGTATTCGTAGTGATCCGAGCGGCAATAGATGTTCGACGGGTGGCCGTCCGCGTCGATGGAGTAGTCAAGCGTCAGGTTGTGGTGGCCCTCTCTGTTCACCGCTTCGACCAGATCGCCGAGCTCGGTCGAGAGGCGGCGTGATCCGACGAGCTGGACGTAGGACGGGCCGCCGTGGAGCGCCACGGCGTCCTTGGTGCGCCCCGTCTCGTCGTCCGCGGAGCCACGACCGACCATGTCCATGTTGAGCTGCGCCACGACCGAGTCGCGCGGCACGGTGGGGTGATCGGTGAAATAGCGCGAGCCGAGCAACCCCTTCTCTTCCGCGGTGTGCCACACGAACAGGAGGGAGCGCCTTGGCTTCCGCTTGAGCGCCGCGACGCGCTCGGCGATCTCGAGGGCCGCGACGGTCCCCGAACCGTCGTCGTCGGCGCCGTTCGCGATCGAGTCGCCGTGCCCTGCCGCCGGGTGGCGGGCGCGGAACGCCGCGAGCGCGGAATCGACCGCCGCCTCCTGCTCCGGCGTCGACTGCTTGCCCGCATCGTCCGCGCCCTCGGGGCGCACGATGTGGTTCCAGATGCGGATCGAGTCGTGATCGACCGCCGCGCGGGCGAGGCCGATGTGGTCGTTGTGCGCACCGATCGCGACGTATTCATTTCTGAGCCTCGAGCCGCTCCCCGCGAGGATGGCGACGACGTTGCGCGCCGGCTCCGGCACGGGCGCGACAGCGAATCGCACGGCGACCGCCACGATGACGCCCGCGCTTCCGGGGGTGAGCTGGGTGAGCGGCGTGGTGAACAGCTTCGCCGCGACCGCGTTCGTGATCAGGAACGACGGTGCGGGCGTCGCTTGGCCTGCCGGGCCGTCATCGAGGAAGGCGCGAGGTCGCCGCAGGAAGCCCATGATCTGGCGGGGCAGGCTGTCGAGCACCACCAGCACGACTGCCGCCGCGCCGGGAATGCTGGGCGCGGCGCGCAACCCGCGCAGGCTGCCGTATCCTCCACCCACCGCGAGTACCACCAGTTTGCCGCTCGCCTGTTCCGGTGTGATCCGGTTGCCCGGATCGGCGAGCTCGCCTCCATACACGGTCGCGAGCGCCGGATTCTCGAGTGACTGGGGCCCGAGCGGGAGGTAGTCGGAGAACGCGGTGAGCGGCGTGCCGGCGACCGCGAACGTCGACGTCTCGTCGAACGTCCGGGTCTTGAGCGGAATAGTCTGAAAGTAGGTCCCGCCGTCGCCCGCGGGCACGAACCCGAGCCGCTTGAGCTCCGCGGCGATGTAATCCGTTCCCTTCACGTTGCCGATGGTCCCGGCCTCACGCCCCTGCATCGAATCGTCCGCGAAGATGTACAGGCGCGTCTCCAGGTCGGCGGCGGTGATCGCTGCGCCCGTGGGCCGGGGTGCGTGCTGGAGGGGCAGTCGCGACTGGGCGCCGGCGGCGGCGGGCGCGAGCAGGGCGAGCAGCGTGAAGCGGTAACGCTGGCGCATGGAAGCTCCGGGTCTTGGCGGTCTCTCAGAGTACGGTCTGCAAAGGGCGGTCGTTGGGTACCAGCGTCCGCGCACGCGCCCACGAGCAGCTGGGTGCGTGGGCCGTCTGGCGCGGGAACCTTTTGGGCGAGATAGTTCATTCACCCGTTTCCCAACCACACAAAGGTGAATCCCGTGCGCTACCTCGTTCTTGTAGGTCGACTCTGCTACTCCGCAATCTTCCTCATGACCTTCGGTCACTTCACACCGCAGTACGCGGCCTACGCCGCCCAGCAGGGCGTGCCGGCTGCCACGCTGCTGGTTCCCCTGTCCGGCGTGCTGGCCATGGCCGGGGGCCTGAGCGTCGCGCTTGGCTACAGGGCGAAAGCCGGCGCGTGGCTGCTCGTAGCGTTCCTGGTGGCCGTCACGCCCGCGATGCACAACTTCTGGGCGGTGGCGGACCCGATGATGGCCGGGATGCAGCAAGCGATGTTCATGAAGAACGTGTCCATGCTGGGCGCCGCGCTCTTGATCGCGCACTTTGGCGCGGGGCCTGTGAGCCTGGACGCCCGGCGGAAACCGGTCGTGTAGGTTCTCAGCGCTGCGGCCGGTGCCGCTCCATGTGCCGGGCCATGATCCGCATCAGCTCGGCGTTGGTCCACGGCTGCCAACCGTGCGGTTTCATGGGGCGTCCGTAGGCGAACTCCGCGTCGGCCGCGGGCCGAGCCCGGGCAAGGAATTCCTCCAGCCGGTACACGGCGAGGTTCAAGTAGAAGGTGTCCATGTCACCGGTGAAGACATGGATCTGCCCCCGCAGCTTGGGTCCGAGCGTGGTCCAGTTGCGCTCCAGGTAATCGCGCAGGTCGTAGTCGTGAGCCCGGAAGTACTCGGCCACGCTGCGGTCGATCTTTCCCGTGCGTAGATCCCACAGCTCTGCCGGGTAACCGTCCGGTCCGACCGGGCCGTAGGTCGCCTCCCAAATCGCGAACTGCTCGCCGGAGCGGGCGCGGCTCCCGAGCACGGCTTCGAATTGACTCTCCATGCGGACGGTGATGCGCACCTGACCGTTGACCTCCACCTCCGCCGGCACGTCGAAGCTCATCCATTCGGCGACGGGATGCACGAACGCGTTCGTGTCGCTGTAGATGTCGGGGATCTCGTAGTTGCGGAAATCGACCGGGTCGGGGTACAGCACCCACGTCCCCCCGAAGAAGTCGGGATGGTACACCTGCAGGGCGAGTGCTTCCCACCCGCCGGTCGAGCCGCCGGTGAGCACGCGCGCCCGCGGCGCGCGGATCATCCGGAAGTGCGCTTCGAGATAGGGAATCAGCTCCTGCAGCAACGCGTCGCCGTACGGGCCGTTGTTGGCGGAGTTCACCGCATACGAGTCGTCGAAGTACGGCGTCGGGTGCTGGAACGTCACCGCGATCATGCGCGGGAACGTGGGCGAGCTCCACGCCCTGTAGAACTCGAACCCCGGCTCCCGTGCTGAGCGCGCCAGTCGCGCCGCGCGCTGCTCCGGCTTCTCGGTGCTCGAGTCGGTCGAGAACCCGAACGGCGCGTTGAGATTGAAATGTCCTTGCTGGTACACCGTAGGATAGCGGCGCGCGGTATCGGTCTCGTAGCCCCGCGGCAGCAGCACGGTCGCGCCCACGTACATCGGCCGGCCCCACCAGGCTGTGAGGAGATTGCTCTGGATCTTGACGTGCTTCACCCACTTGGTATCGGGCGGGAGGTCGATCGGCGGCAACGCGCGCGTGAGCTCGAGGTGGATCGTGTCGCCCCGAGCGGGATCGAAGTGCACGCGGCGGACTTCGCTCACCAGGTTGCCCGGGGACCCGTTGAACTGCTGGCCCTCCCACTGGTCGTCATGGAGCCACAGGGTGTGGCCATCGGCGCGGTGGAACTCCGAGTAGACACTGAGCAGCCCCTGGACGTAATAATCACCCGCGGGGATGTCCTTGAGGCTCGACACGGGATAGCCGAGCGTCGAGCCGTCGATGACGCCCGGGCTGCCGGGCGCGAGCTGCGTGACGTCGACCCCGAAGAAGGGCGTGCAGTCGCTCTCGTGGCGCACCTGGAGGCGGGGCTCGACGTCGTCGTGGCGAGTCACGAACAGATACATGCGCCCGGTCACCGGCGCGGCGCGGAGCGCCGTGGCCACGCTGACCTCGACGCGGGGACCTTGCGCGACGGCCGGGGCAGGGAGCGCGAATGCGACCGCGAGGATCGCTGCGACGGTAGCGAAGCGCACTGTTCAAGTCCTCCGGAAGGGGCGCGCTAGAGTGGCCTCAAACGGGCGACGTCGCCAGGGGGGGAGCGGACAGCGGCGGCATTCCGAGCGACGCCGACGGGCGCGGGGGCGCTCCGTAGACGGTCGCCGCGCCGCACGTGCACAGCGCGCTGCGCGGAGCGGCCTCAGGTTCGGCGGGCGTCGGCAGCCGGTAGGAGATGTACGTCGGATCACCGATGAACCCGCCGCAGGCGTGACAGTGAATCTGTAACATGTGCTCACCCCTTCCATGTGAAGAAAGAGGGCGGACTATGCCGCCCCCCTCCTTCGAAACAGACCAGTCCGCTTACAGCAGACCAGTTGACTCTAGTTGCGAGCGGCGATCTTGTGGAACGTCGAGTTGGACACCTCGTACGTGTCGATCTCGGGCGTGCCCTCAACCACCTTCGCCAGGCCCTTGAGCACATCGGGATACGTCTCGCGGCCGTAGGCTTCGGCGTTCTCCTTGCGATCCCAGAGGCTGATGGCAAGCGCTTCCTTGCCATCCTGGGCGAGGAACGTGATCTCGTCCGCGAAACCCGTGCGCTTCCGCAGCATGGGCAGGATGTCCTTCTCGAGCGTCTGCGTGAACTCAACGGCGGTATTCGGCTTCAGGTGCAGCGTCACATTACGTGCGTACATTGGCGCTCCTTAAAGCGACCGACATGAACCTAGACTCTAATGACTGGCACTTCTTGACTTGCCCAACGTACCTGACTTTACTACATTTGTCAAGTAGCGGAACCGAGTCACTGTATATGTTTACTGTTGCTTGTTAACTGACACTGAGCGCGCGAGGAGGGGTCCCTTGGATGTCCCGTTCGTGATTCGGCACCGGCTGGAGGAGTTGGGATTGGAGCAGCGCGATCTCGCCCGGGCGGCTCGGGTCACCGAGTCCTACATCTCGCAGCTACTGACTCGCCGCAAGGCGCCCCCTGCGCCCAACCGCACGGACATCTACGACCGGATGGACAAGTTCCTCCGCCTGCCCGCCGGGGAGCTGGCGCGGTTGGCGGAACTCGAGCGGAAGCAGGAGTTGAAGCGGGAGCTCGGCGGCGAGCCTGCCGCCCTGCTCGGGGCAGTCCGCGAGCTGGTCCTGCGCAAGTGCGCATCCGATAAACAGCAGCAGATGCGCGCGATCTTCGAACAGCAGCCACTCGGCGAACTCGAACGCCTGGTCACGTCGAAGCTGTTGGACGTGGCGAAGCAAGTGGCCCGGCAAGGATTGGACAACGAAACCTGGATCCGCATGGTGGCCCGGCTGAGCGGCCACAGCTACGAAGCGATGCGTGTGATCGTGCTCGAGTTCCTCGATACGGACATCTTCCACGTGTCAGCTGAAAACTGCGTGTCCTTTCTGGATCCGCTGATCGAGTCGTGGGACCTGGACCTCGCGACGTTTGGTCTGGAAATCGCCCTGAACCCACGGGTGACGACCAGCCACGTGAGGCGCTTCGAGTTTGTCGAACGGGAGTTCGCCGAGCCCGCCGGGCAAGAGCCGGGGTGCACGGGGTTCCTGCGGGACGCGTCCTTGAGCGGCACGGTGACCGCCGAGGAGCTTGCGTTTCTCAAGCGACTGCGGTTCACCGGCAAGCGGCCTACGCCCCTCTTTTATTACCGCGAGTTACAGAACCTGAGGGACCCGCTCCACTTCCAGACGCCGCGGGGTCCAAACCCGCGCTAGCCGCCATCGCCTCGCGGCGCTCTCCATCCCTGACCTGAACGTACGCCCCATAGCCGCAGCGGCAGGATTCCGTCGTCCGACCGAGGCGGTCGGTGCCGAACGCGAGCCGCTGGGTGCAGTCCGGGCAACGGGGCGGGCCTCCGTCTTTGACGAAGCCCGTCCGCGCCAACGCTCGGTTCACTTGTACCGATAGGTGATGCGCCCGCGGGTGAGGTCGTAGGGTGACACGGCAAGGGTCACCCGGTCGCCGGCCAGCACGCGGATCCGGAAGCGCCGCATCTTCCCCGCGATGGTCGCCAGGACGTAGTGACCGTTCTCGAGCAGGACGCGGAATGTCGTATTGGGCAGCACCTGTTCGACGGTGCCGTTGATCTCGATCGCTTCTTCCTTTGCCATCGGTCCGCCTGCGTGAAGGAGAAACGAAAAGGCGGGACCGGCGCATTGGCCAAGCCCCGCCTTGACGTTTTGACGCTGTGCGAAGGCTAGCGGGCCGGCCGGACGAAGTCAAACTAGCTTTACCGTATGGAATACGTGCAACTGGGCCGGAGCGGCCTCACGGTATCCCGTATCTGTCTTGGCTGCATGAGCTACGGCACCCCGACGTGGCGCCCCTGGGTGCTCGACGAGCAGGCCGCCCGGCCGTTCTTCCGGCGAGCCGTCGAGGCGGGCATCAACTTTTTCGATACCGCCGACATGTACTCGCTGGGGGTGAGCGAGGAGGTCACCGGCCGCGCGCTGCGCGAGCTGGCGCGTCGCGACGAGATCGTGCTCGCGACCAAGCTCCACTTCCCCATGGGCCCGGGCCCGAACATGGGTGGCTTGTCGCGCAAGCACGTCATCCAAGCGTGCGAGGCGAGCCTCAAACGGCTCGGAATGGACGTGATCGACCTGTACCAGATCCATCGCTTCGATCCGGCCGTACCGCTCGACGAAACGCTCGAGGCGCTGAACGACCTGGTCCGTTCCGGCACAGTGCGATACATCGGCGCGAGCTCGGGACCGGCGTGGCGCATGGCGCGCGCGCTCTCCCTGGCGGAGCGCCGCGGCTGGGCACGCTTCGTCTCGATGCAGAACCACTACAACCTCATCTACCGCGAAGAGGAGCGGGAGATGATCCCCCTGTGCCTCGACGCCGGGGTGGGCCTCATTCCCTGGAGCCCGCTGGCCCGCGGGCTGCTCGCGCGCCCGCGCCCGGCGGACGCGCAAGTCCGGAGCGGCGGCACCAGTCGCGCCGAGAGCGACGACTACTCCCCGCGGCTGTACGACCACCCGAGCGACTGGGACATCGTGGATGCCGTGCAGCGGGTGGCGGCAGCGCGCGGCATCACCATGGCCGAGGTGGCGCTCGGGTGGCTGCTCGGGCGGCCGGGGGTGGCGGCCCCCATCGTGGGCGCGACGAAGCTTGAGCACCTCGAGACCGCGCTCCGAGCGCTCACCCTCGCGCTCACGCCGGAAGAGCGGGCCAGTCTCGAGGCGCCCTACCAGCCCCACGCGGTGCGCGGGTTCTCGGCCTGACGTACCTTGGGCGCGTCTCTCACAATTGGGGGGCCCGATTGACGCAGGCCGATCATGACTGGCGGGTCGACTACATCGAGTTTGGTGCGACCGACATCGGCCGCACCAAGCAATTCTATCAACAGGTCTTCGGCTGGCGGTTCGAGGATTACGGACCGGACTACACGAGCTTCCAGGACGGCCGGTTAAGCGGCGGATTCAGCAGGGACGCGCCCGTCCGGCCCGCCAATCCGCTGGTGGTGATCTACGCCACGCAACTCGAGGCGATCGAAGCGAAGATCACGCAGGCAACCGGGAAGATCGTGCGACCGACGTACCCCTTCCCGGGCGGCCGGCGGTTCCATTTCACCGATCCGAGCGGAAACGAGCTCGCCGTGTGGACAGACCGCTAAACGGGGCTAGATTCGCAGGTCTTGACCACCCGTCTGTTTGCCGATCGCCGATACGGCATCGACCGGCGCACCCTGCCTCGCCGGCACGCGGTGGCGGGCGTGTCACCCGAACGCCGCGAGGTGGTCGACCGGCGCTGGGGAGCGGATCGACGCAGCACGCTCGAGCGCCGCGGCCGGCAGCAGCGGAATCATTCGCACGAGACACCCGGCGAGCACGTCCGAAACGCGCTGCAGCTGCTGCGTGAGCTGCAGTTCATCGGCGAGCCGACGTTCGACGCCGCCGTGGCGCGGTTGCAGCACGCGCTCGAGCTGCTCGAGCGCCGCTAGCGTCGGTTTGGAGCGCGCGACGCTTCTTTCCGGCCCCCTCTCTGCCGGCGCGCCGTGGTAGGCTACACGCTCCGGCGCATCACGGCCGCCGACGCGAGTGTGCTGGCACGCCATCGGGCGGACATGTTCCGGGACATGGGCGAGCTGTCGGAAGACCTGTCCGACACCCTGATCGAGGCCTCGCAGGCGTACTTCAAACAGGCCATCCCCGACGGCCGCTACGTCGGCTGGGTCGCGGAGCTCCGTGAGCCGCCGGGCGAGATCGTCGGCGGCGCGGGGCTGCAGCTGTGCGAGCTGTTGCCGCGGCCCGACCCGGGCCGCGAGCGCCTGGTGCGCGGGCCGCAAGGGTTGATCCTCAACGTCTTCACCGAGCCGGCGTGGAGGCGCCGGGGGGTCGCCGACGCGCTGATGCGGGCGCTGTTGCGGTGGTGCCGCGACAACGGCATCGAAAGCCTGGTGCTGCACGCGTCGGACGAGGGACGTTCGCTGTACGAGAAGCTCGGATTCACGCCGACCAACGAGATGCGATACCGCGGAGACCTCTGAGGGTCACGGTGGCCCCGCGCGCGTGTAGGACCCGTCCGACTCGAGGCCCCACGCGTCCGGATCGGCGAGCTCGCCGTCGAGGATCGCGTCGAGCCGAGCCCGCGCTGCGGGGTCGTCCACCGGGGTGATCACCTCCACGCGCCGCCGCAGGTTGCGGGGCCGCCAGTCAGCCGAGCCGACGAAGTATTCGGGCGCGCCGCCGTTCGCGAAGTGATAGATGCGCGCGTGCTCGAGGAAACGGCCCAGCACGCTCACCACGCGGATCTGCTCGGACAGCCCGGGGATGCCGGGGCGCAGCATACAGATGCCCCGCACCACGAGATCCACGTCCACGCCGGCTTGCGAGGCGCGGTACAGCGCGCCGATCACGGTACAGTCGGCGAGCCCGTTGAGCTTCGCGCGGATGCGCCCGCCCCGCCCGGCGCGCGCATGCTCGGCCTCGCGCGCGATCAGCGCGAGGAAGCGGTCCAGCATGTTGGTCGGCGCGACCAGCAGCCGGCGGAACGCCGCCTGCGGCGGGCGCGACGAGCCGATGAGCTCGTTGAACAACGCGTGCAGGTCCGCGGTGATCGCGTCGTCGGCAGTGAACAACCCGAGGTCCGTGTACAGGCGGGCGGTGTCGGCGTTGTAGTTGCCGCTGCCGATGTGGCCGTAGCGGCGGGTGCGGCCGTTCGCGCGCCGCACGACCAGCGCGATCTTGGCGTGTGTCTTGAGGGTCGCGAGGCCGGTGATCACGTGGATCCCCCCCGCCTCGAGGCTCTGCGCCCAGCCGATGTTCAACTCCTCGTCGAACCGTGCCTTCAGCTCCACGAACACCGAGACGTCCGCGCCGCGGGCGGCGGCGCGGCGCAGGGCCTCACCGATCCGCGACGGCCCGCCCGGGCGGTACAGCGTGAGCTTGATGGCGGCGACGTCCGGGTCGTCGGCCGCCTCGGCGATGAAGCGCTCGAAGGTCGCCGTGAACGAATCGTACGGATGGTGCACCAGCACGTCGCCGTCGTCGAGCGTCTTGAAAATGGAGCCCTCCCCCTGCCCGGCGAACGGATCGCGCGCCGCGAACGGCGGGTAGTCGAGGTCGGAGCGACCGGCGGCGACGCGCCCGGCCAGCTGCCCCAGCCCCCCGAGATCCACGGGGCCATCGGCCTGGTACACGTCAGATGGCCCGAGCGCGCTCTGCATGTCGCTCTCCTCGAACCGCAGCTCGCGCTGCAGCAGCTCGCGCAATGCGGGCGGCATGGTGCGCTCGACCTCGATCCGCACCACCGGCCCCCGCGGGCGGCGCCGCAGCTCCTCTGCCACCGCCTGCACGAAGCTCGCCGCCCCGAGCTCGTCGAGCTGGATGTCCCCGCTGCGTGTCACCCGGAACGCCCAGGCGTCGAGCACCTCGCGGCCCGGGAACAGCGCGGCGAGCCGGGCGCGGACCACTGCTTCGAGCGCCACCACGCCGCCGGGAAGCTCGAGCCAGCGAGGCAGGGATGCCGGCAACTCGACCGCGGCGAAGTGCACCGGCTCTCCCGGCTGGTCGCACAGCATCACCGCCAGGCTCAAGCGCCGGTCGGCGAGGTGCGGGAACGGATGTCCCGGCGCGCGGGTGAGCGGCCGGGGTGTGAGCAGCGGCGCCACGTCATCGGCGAAGCGACGCCCCAGCACCTCACGCTCGTCGGCAGCGAGCTCGTTCCAATCACGGATAGGGGCGCTGATGGCGGCCAGCTCGACCGCCGCGGCGTGGAACGCGCGGTACTGCCGCGCCGCGAGGGGGCGCAGCCGGATCGCGATGGCATCGAGCTGCTCGGCGGGTGTGAGGCCGTCCGGGGAGCGTTCGACGACGCCGGCCGCCACTTGGTGCTTCAGGGCGCCCGCCTCGACCATGAAGAACTGATCGAGGTTCGAGCTGACGATCGCGAGGAAGCGGAGGCGGGCGGCGAGCGGCGTGCGCGCGTCTTCGGCGAGCGCCAGGACGCGCGCGTTGAACTCGAGTGACGAGAGCAGGGCGTTGATGAACTGGTCCGCCGCCGGGCGCGCGGCGTCGAGTGCCTTCGGGGGCAACACCGGCACCCGCAGCTCGCTCAACGTGAGGCGGCTGGTCTCATCGGTGGTCCCTCCGCCCGCTCCGAGGTCGCCGCGTTCCGCCGGCTCGAGCGGCGCGGCGGACCATTCCGGCACGAGCTCCGAGCGAGCGGCCACCGCCAGCGCCGCCAGGGTCGCCGGGTGGCGCAACACGGGTGAGCCCACGCGTGCGACGATGTCCTGGGGGACGAACCACTGCAGGCCGCCCGGCGGGGCGGCCGTCAAGTCCCGGCGCAGCCGGCGCACCAGCCACACCTCGATCGGGGGGCGGGAGTCGGCCGCGGGCACGACGCCGAGCAGCCGCACCTCACCCTCCACATTGCCGAACACGCGCCGCATCGCGCGCCGGCAGGCTTCCTCGCCGCCGCCCTCTTCGAGCGGCAGCCGGAGCGCCGCGCCGCTGCGGCACAGTGCCACGCGGCCGTGTGCCACCGCGAGCACCGCCACCTGCCGCGCCGCAGGCGCGGTGTCGGTCGCCGCGGCGCGCGCCGCGCGCCCGAGTGACGCAGGGGAGACACCGTACTGCCGCTCGACGGCCCGCGCGAAACGCGCCGTGGGAATCACGCTCCACGGCCGCCGCCACGCGACGAGCTCGTGGAACGCGGGGGTCGTCCCACCGCCGCGCGGGGCGACCGCGTCGTAGGCGAGCACGTACTGTGGAAGCAGGACCAGCGGGAGGCGGGCCACGCGCGTCTGGCGCTCGACGGCGAGCTCGGTGTCGAGCACCAAACGACCGGGATCGACGAGCGCGCGCAGCCGGCGCGCCGCGGCGGTGTCGCCGCTGAAGATGTGGGGCGGCTCGAGCTCGGCCACCCGCGACTCGCAACCCGCCATGTCCGGAACGTCGAGCGCGAGCGAGCGGCGATCCTCCACGTCGAAGCGCAGCCGGCAGCTCGCGCCGCGGCGGCGGAGATCGCCCTCCGGCGTGTCGAAGTAAAGGTCTCGATGGTAGGTGCGCCGGACGGCACCCCCCCGGAGGCCCAGGGGCAGCGGCGCGGCCAGCAGCTCAGCGAGGCGCGCGGCACTCGGCACGTCCCAACGCAGCTCGGTCACGCTGTCAAGCAAGCGCGCGAGTCAGCTCTGCCGGCACGCGTGAATGAACTCACGACGCGTCCGGCCCGCGTCGTTGATGGTCTTGTAGAACTCGTCGTAGTAATCGAGCGCCTGCTCGATCCGCTTGGGCTCGAGGCCTTCCGCCGCCATGCCGCGATACAAGGCGTACATCGCGTCCTTCTGCCGGTTGAACCGGGTGAACAGCGTCTCGAGCTCCGCCGGGGCGCGGCACGTGCCGCGGAAGACGCGCTGGCGGACGTTGCGGATCTCGAGTCGCGGGTCGGGCTGCGCGTACGGCGTCCAGATGACCCCCGACCAGTCGAAGTCATAAGGGACGGGAAACACGACGCCCGCCGAGTCGCGGATGAGCACGATGTTGTGGAGCGCCGACACGGCCCAGTCGGTGTTGCCGATCATGTACTGAAACACCGCCGCCACCCCCATCTGCTCGAAATCGAGATCCGGTTGCAGCACGCCCTTCTGCTCGAAGACCTGGGCGGCGTTGCGTCGGGCCATGCGGTCGTCGTCCTCCACGAAGAACGCGCTGCGTGTCTCGGGCGCGTGCTTGCCGGTCGCGTCCGCGTACGTCACGCGCGCGAGCCGCACGCGAAAGCTGCGGTCGGTGAGCAGGGTGTAGATCCGGTAGATGAGATACTCTTCGAGCAGGTAGTTCGCGTAAGAGCGGCCGCCACGACATTGCACGGTGAGCTTGAGACTCCCCTGGTGGGCGAACACGGTGTGGGCGCTCTGCTCTTGGTCGAACACCACTTTGAGCGGCGCATACTGGCACGTGGCCAGCCGGTAGTGCCCCCGCGTGTGGAGCCGGACGCCGACCGCCACCGAGTCACCCGTCGGGGTGACGTAGGAGAGGACACCGGGATGGTCCGGCTTGTCGCCGCCACGGTTCTTCGCGATCGCGCTGAAGTCGGCGCTGAGCGTGAGGGCGAGCGGTTCGGTGGCATCGAACAGCCGCGCTCGCCCACGCGGTTCCGAGTCGGGCGAGCTCTGGGCGCCGGCCGACCGGACCAGGAGGCCGGCGAGAGCGAAGAGCGCCGCACCGCACGTGCGCGTCACCCGGTGCAAGCTCACGCAGCAACTTACGGGCGGCTGGGGAGGCTCGCCAGCGACGCCCCGGACGAGCAATTTGGTAGGTGTGCGATGGGTGGTCGGAGTCGGCGGCGCGGTGCTGCTCGCCGTGGTGCTGTGGGATGCGTTCGAGACGATCATCCTGCCGCGGCGGGTGAGCGGCCGGATTCGCCTCACCAAGCTGTTTTACCGGTTCACGTGGGTCCCGTGGCGCGCGACGGCGCGGTTGCTCTCGGGCCGGCGGCGCGACGCGTTTCTTTCCTTCTACGGTCCGCTGTCGCTGATCCTGCTGCTCGCGCTGTGGGCGGTCGGGATCGTGTTCGCCTTCGGCCTGCTGCAGTGGGCCGCGGGCTCCGCGCTCGCGTTTGCGGGCGGGGTGCCTGACTTCGGCTCCGACGTCTACATGAGCGGCACCACGTTCTTCACGCTGGGCCTGGGAGACGTAGTGCCCAAGAGCGCGGGCGCCAAGACGCTCACCGCCGTCGAGGCCGGGATGGGGTTCGCGTTTCTCGCGGTGGTGATCGGTTACTTCCCGGTGATCTATCAGGCGTTCTCGCGTCGCGAGGTGGCGATCTCGCTGCTTGACGCCCGGGCCGGCTCACCGCCCAGCGCCGCGGAGCTGTTGTGGCGGCACCGCGGCGATCCCGGCGCCGCCGCGCTCGCCGATCTGCTGCGCGAGTGGGAGCGTTGGGCCGCCGACGTGCTCGAGAGCCACCTGTCGTATCCGCCGCTCGCCTACTTCCGGTCGCAGCATTACAACGAGTCGTGGCTCGCCGCGCTCACGACCATCCTGGACACGAGCGCCGTTGTGATGGTGGGCCTCGAGGGGTGGTGCCTGCGGCAGGCCGAGCTCACCTTCGCTATGGCGCGTCATGCGGTGGTGGACCTGGCGCAGGTGTTCAGTACGCCGCCGCGGCAGGCGGGCGACCGGCTGCCGGCCCAGGAGCTGGCGCGGCTGCGGGAGCGGCTGGCGAGCGGCGGCATGAAGCTCAAGGCCCGACCCGACTTCGAGGAGCGGTTGGCCGCGCTGCGCCGCATGTATGAGCCCTACGTGATCGCGCTGTCACGCCACCTCGCGCTACCGCTGCCGCCGTGGATCCGCGAGGTGGACCGGCCCGACAACTGGCAGACGAGCGCTTGGGACCGGGTGGTGCGGTTGCCGGCCCGCGACGCCGGCGAGGAGCACTTCTAGGAGGACGTCGGGGAGCGCCTACGGCGGCGTGCTGCCCATGCGCACGCCGACCTCGTCGAGGTGCTGCAGCATGTCGGCAGGATCCTGATACACGCGATAGGCGCCCGCGCGGGCCAGCTCGTCCTCGCCGTACCCGCCGGAGAGGAGCCCCACGCCGAGCGCTCGGGCGCGCCGCGCTGCCAGCAGGTCCCACACGCTGTCTCCCACCACCACCGACTCGTCGATCGGGACCTTCAGCCGCTCCGCGGCGGCGAGGAACAGATCGGGATCGGGCTTGGCGTGCTCCACTTGATCGCGGGTCACCACCGGGACGCCTGCGGGAACTCCCAGCATGTCGAGCGTGGGCTTGGCGCTCTCCAACCGCCCGCTCGTGCCGATCGCCCACGGCACGCCCGCTTTCGTCAGGTAGGCGAGCAGCTCGCGGGCCCCGGGGAGCGGACGCACCTGCTGTACCTGGCGGGCGTACGCCTCGGCGTGCACGCGCCGGATCTGCGCCGCCTGCTCGGGCTTCAGGTCGCGGCCCGTTTCCCGGAACAGCGCGTTCACGAACAACCCGCCGCTCATACCGATGCGGCGGTGGATGCGCCACACCGACAGCTGGATCCCGGCGCTCTCGAGCGCTTCGCGCCAGGCGAGCACGTGCTGGTACACGCTGTCCACCAGCGTGCCGTCCAAGTCGAATAGAAAGGCCGGCCCGGATTTCATGTCGCGCAATTTAGCGAGGGGCTGCGGGTGGAGTCAGGCGGTGCGGCGCGCGAGCTTCGCTTCAGCGGTGGCCTCGCGGGTCAAGTCCCGTTGGCCCAGCTGGATGCCCACCTTTTGCAGGAATTCGTTGGGGGGCATGCCGCCGGCGAACACCCAGACGTAGTCGTTCGCGATCTCCCGCACCTGACCGGCGACGTCGAGCAGCAAGGACTTCTCGCGGATCTCGACCGGCTGCGAGTTGAAGACCACCTTGAGCCTGCCGGATTTGATGTACTCGGGCAGGCGCTGGGAGTTGCGCTCCTTGATGCGACTGAACGCCTCCCGCCGGTACGACAATATGACTTGATTGCCCCTCTGGTGGGCGAGACCCATCGCCGCCTCGACCGCGCTGTCCCCGCCGCCCACGACCAGAATCTTCGCGCCGGTGTAGGCGTCCGCCTCGATCAGGCTGTACATCACCTTGGAAAGCTCTTCTCCCTTAATGTCGAGCTTGCGCGGGGTGCCGCGGCGGCCGAGGGCGAGAATCACCGTCCAGGCGCGGTATTGGCCCTTGCTGGTGTGGATGGTGAAAGCGCCGTCCGCTTCCTTGCGGATGTCCTCGACCTTCTCGCAGGTGTTCACTTTGAGGCCCGCCTGGCGGTGCAGCTTCTGCCAGAAGCGAAGCAACTCCTCCTTGGAGATCTTGAGCTTCCTGAACTTCCCGTGCAGCGGGAACTCCACCGGGCTCGTGAGCACGAGTTTTTGGCGCGGGTACTTGGCCACCGTGCCGCCGAACTCGTCCTGCTCGAGTGTGATGTATGAGAGCTTGCGCTCGATGGCGCGCAGCGAAGCGCTGATGCCGCCCGGCCCCGCCCCAACCACACAGACGTCGTGCGCGCCCGAGATGGTCCGACCGCGCTTGATCTGCGCCGCCCGGGTCGCGATGGTATCTACGCAGTCGCGCCCCTGGTTGACGGCGTTCTTGATCAGCGCCAGGCCGCCCAGTTCGCCGACGATGAACATGTTGGGAACGTTGGTCTCGTGCTGCGGGGTGAGCGCCGGCATGTCGGCGCCGACGCTCGGGCTTGCCATGACGATCGTGATGGCGCCGACGGGGCAGGCCTCGGCGCACAGCCCGTGCCCGACGCACTTGTGCCCGTTCACGATTCCCGCCTTGCCGCCGATCACGGCCAACACGTCTCCCTCCGGGCACACTTCGACGCAGGCACCGCAGCCGATGCAGTAGGTGGCGTCGATGTGCGGATGTTGGGCCCTGGGGCCCTCGGAGAAGAGCTTGCCGCGCTCGGCAGCCGCCCGGGCCGCCGCCTCCTTCTTCTTCATACGCCGCACGTGCGACGTCATGAGGAAGAGGAGGAGCGCCCCGAAGGCGACGTACATCAGCGTGTCGGTCATGCGCTCCTTCATGAAGGCCGTGGGCGTTGCAGTTTTCGTTCCGAAATGTTGCGCAGCAGGTGCCCGGTCCGACCGTGGGCCAGGTCACAGCCCGGGCAGGTCACGTGGAGTAAGAACAGATACATGGCGCATTCCGATCCCGTCCCGGCCCTCGATCCACGGCTCGAGCGCCGCTCGTCGCCTCCCGGCCGCCCGCCCGTGCGGGTGTACGCCGAGCGCCCCCCCATCCAGCTGCGCGAGCGGGCTCCGCGGCGCCGGCTGTTCAAGCTGTTCCTGGTGGCGCTCGTGGCGATCTGCGCCGCGGGATGGCCGTATTACTACTCCCTCCCCGTCGCCGCCCGCGTACGGAGTCCGCTGCATCCGTGGCTCAAGTCGTCGGGCTACATCGGACAGAGCGCGGGGCTCCTGGCGCTCGGGATCTTCATCTTTCTGTGGCTGTACCCGCTCCGTAAGAAATTCCGCTGGCTCGCCTTCACGGGCACCATCGCGCGCTGGCTCGACGTGCACGTGCTCGCCGCGCTCGCGCTGCCGCTGCTCGTCGCGATCCATGCGGCCTGGCGCTTCGAGGGACTCATTGGGCTCGGCTTCTGGAGCATGATGGTCGTCTGGGTCTCAGGGGTCGCGGGCCGCTACATCTACGCGCGCATCCCGCGCGGCAAGCTGGGGGTGGAGCTCACCATTGAAGAGATTGCGACGCGACGCAGAGAGCTGCTCGAGGAGATCGCGCGCGCCAGCAGGCTGGAGCTGAGCCGGGTCGAGACGACGCTCGCCGCCGGACAGGCGGCGCCCGCGCGCCGGGGCATCGTGGGCACCGTGTGGCGGATGATCGCCGACGACCTGGCCCGCCGCCGCGCGGCGCGCGCGCTGCGGCGGTTGTGGGAAGCACGCAGCCCGCGGCGCCGCAAGCACGATCGCCAGATGCTCAGGGCGATGCTGCGGCTCGCGCGCCGCGAGATGGCACTGGAGCAACAGGCCCGGATGCTCGACGCCACGCACGCCGTGTTCCGGTACTGGCACGTGCTGCACCGTCCCGTGGCGGTTGCCGCCCTGCTGGCGGTGCTGATCCACGTGGCTGTCGTGGTCGCCCTCGGCGCGACATGGCTGTGGTGAGGTGTGGCCTCGTCGCGCTGGTGCTCACCTGCCTCGCCGGTCCGCTCGCCGCGCAGATCTCCCCCGGCCTGCTGGCCAAGCCTCACCAGCAGCTCGAAGGGGCGCTGCGCTGCGTGGCGTGCCACGGCGGCGGTCGCAAGGAACAGATGACCTCGCGCTGCCTCGAGTGTCACAAGGAGATCGCGTGGCTTGTGAAGCAAGGCCGGGGGTTCCACGCCCGCGTGCGTGACCAGCACTGCGCGAGCTGCCACCCGGATCACGCCGGGCGGGACTTCGCCATGATCAGCTGGCCGGGCGGCGACTCGACCCGCTTCGACCACGCGCGCACCGGTTGGCCGCTCGACGGCAGCCATCAGAAAACACGGTGCGCCGACTGCCACAAGCCGGCATTCCGCGTCGCGCGAGCGGCGAAGCTTTCCGAGCGGCGGGGGCCGACGTGGGGCTGGGTGGGTCTCGAGCGGGCCTGCGTCACCTGTCATGAAGACGTGCACCGGGGGCGCCTCGGCACGGCCTGCGCCGATTGCCATACGACGACCGATTTCAAGACCATCGCCCAGGGCAAGTTCAACCACGAGCGCACCCGCTACCCGCTGCGCGGCCGCCACCGGACCGTGGCGTGCGAGAAGTGTCACGACTTCTCCGCCGGCAAGGTGGCCTCCAGCCGTCCGTTCGCGAATTGCACCGACTGCCACAGCGACGCGCACGCCGGCACCGCCACGCTCGCCGGCCGCGTGGTGGACTGCGCGTCCTGCCACGTGGTGGACGATTGGGGGCCCGCGACGTACACGGTGGCGCAGCACCGGAACGCGAAGTACCCGCTCGAGGGCAAGCACCAGCAGGTGAAGTGCGCCGACTGCCACGTCAAGAATCCACCGGGCGTCCCTACTACGCAGCTCGGTTCCGCCCGCGTGTGGCTGCGGCCTGCCGCGGCCCAGTGCCGCGAATGCCACGCTGACGACCACGGTGGCCAGCTGGCGGGCCGCCCCGACCGCGGGGCCTGCGGCGCGTGCCACCGCGTGGAGGGGTGGACGCCCAGCACGTTCACCGTCGCCCAGCACGCCACGACGCGACTGCCGCTCGAAGCCCGCCATGCGGAGATCGCGTGCAGCGCCTGCCACGGGCCCGACCGCAAGGGCCTGCCGCCGCTACCGGGCATTCAGGTCCTCGGCAAGGCGGGGGTGGCCCTCAAGCTGAAAGAGCTCGAGTGTGCCGCGTGCCACGCCGATCCCCACAAGGGACGCTTCGCGGCGGGTGGGTCCCGGGCTAAGGGCAAGGGATGCCTGGCCTGCCATGATGTGCGGACGTTCCGGCCGTCCACGGCCGACGTGGCTGCGCATGCGAAGTTCAGCTTCGTATTGGAAGGTGCCCATCGGGCGACGGCGTGCGTCGGGTGTCACGAGGAGTTCAAGCAGGCCGGCGCAACCAGACGGTCGTCCCTGCTGCATGCGGCCGGCGGTATCGCCGAACTCCGCTTCGAGGCGAAGCACGAGTGCGCGGCCTGTCACGAGACGCCGCACGGGCGTCAATTCGATGCGCGGAAAGACCGAGGCCGGTGCGACGCCTGCCATGGGGTAGACGCCTTCGCACCAGCGTCGAAGTTCGATCACACAAGGGACGCCACGTTCTCGACCCGGGGCGCGCACGAGCATGTCCCGTGCAACCAGTGCCATCCGACGGACCAGAAGGGCCGTACGCCGAAGGCGCTGATCTACCGACCGGTCTCCGGGAAGTGCGAGAGTTGCCACGGCAAGGAGTCGAAATGAGAGGCGTCATCTTGCTCGGGCTGGCCCTGCTGCTCGTGGCTCCCCTCCAGGCCCAGCAGCGTACCCGCTCGCCGCACGGCGATCTGAAAATGGAGTGCATGACCTGCCACATCTCCAGTGGCTGGACCCCGGTGCGGGTTGCCAAGACGTTCGACCACGCCAAGTCGGGGTTCGCCCTTGCTGGGGCTCATGGCACCACCACGTGCCGGGCCTGTCACCAATCCCTG
This sequence comes from Gemmatimonadota bacterium, assembly GCA_041482275.1. Lineage (GTDB taxonomy): Bacteria > Gemmatimonadota > Gemmatimonadetes > Gemmatimonadales > GWC2-71-9 > AG41. Next base: position 48,097 of record JBGPDL010000012.1, read on the forward strand.
GATTTCAAGGGCGTCAAGTCGGACTGTGTCTCCTGTCACGCGGATAAGCACCGGGGCGAGCTGGGCGCGAACTGCGCCCGCTGCCACACGGCGCGCAGCTTCCTCGATCGCGACGTGATGACCAAGGCCCACCAGCTGACCCGGTTCCCCCTGCAAGGCGGGCATCTGGGCGTGGAGTGCTCCAGCTGCCACAAGCCGGGCGCACAGGGTTCGCTCCAATTCGTGGGGACGCAGCGCGAGTGCGTCTCCTGCCACAAATCGGACTTCAACACCGCCCCAAACCACGTCGCCGGCAACTTCCCGACCGCCTGCGCGGGATGCCACAGCCAGGTGGCCTGGAACCGGGTCGCCGGCCTGGGCGGCATCCATCCCTCGACCCCGATCGCGCTGACCGGGGTGCACGGCAACAAGCAGTGCACCGACTGCCATCTGACCGGCCAGGCGTATGCCGCAGTGAAGCAGACCTGCGACGGCTGCCACCATAGCGACTTTGTCGCAGCCAAGGACCCGGACCACGTGGCCGCGGCGTTCTCCACCACCTGCACCACCTGCCACGCCCTCGTGGCGGGGTGGACGGGCGCCACGTACGCCACGCATTCCACCACGCCGATCAATCCCAAGCAGGGGGCCCATGGAGCGGTCACCTGCACGCAGTGTCATACCAGGTCGCCCTACTCGAGCGCGCCGACCACCTGCGACGGGTGCCACCACGCCGACTATGTCGCGACCACCAATCCGAGCCATACGGCGGCCGGG
>JBGPDL010000013.1:0-47387 GCA_041482275.1 Gemmatimonadota bacterium
CGCAGCTCAAGCGGGCCGGCATTTCGGCCACACTTGTCACCCGGATGGGAACCACGCCATGAGATTGACGCGGCTCGAGCTGTCGGGGTTCAAGTCGTTCGCGGGAGGGGTCGAACTCCCGTTCGAGGCGGGCGTCACCGCCATCGTGGGGCCGAACGGCTGCGGCAAGTCGAACATCTCGGATGCGGTGCGCTGGGTGCTGGGCGAGCAATCCCCCCGCCTGCTGCGGGGTGGCAAGATGGAGGACGTGATCTTCCAGGGCTCGACCGGCCGCCGTCCGGTGAACGTCGCGGAGGTGTCGCTCGTGTTCGACAACTCCGACGGCACGCTCCCGATCGCCTATCAGGAAGTCGTCGTGACCCGGCGGCTCTCGCGTTCGGGCCAGAGTGAATACCTGCTCAACCGGTCGCCGGTGCGGCGGCGCGACGTGCAGGATCTGCTGCGCGGCACTGGCCTGGGCGCCGAAGCCGCCGTAGTGATGGAGGCCAAGATGATCGACGCGCTGCTCTCCGAGAAAGCGGAGGAGCGGCGGGCGCTGTTCGAAGAGGCCGCCGGGATCGGTCTGTATCGCGACCGCAAGACGAGCACGGAGCGCCGGCTCGAGGAGACCGCGGCGGACCTTGCCCGGCTCGAGGACCTGATCAACGAGGTGCAGACGCAGGTGCGCAGTCTGGCGCGCCAGCGCGGCAAGGCAGAGCGCTACGGCAAGATGATGGAGGAGCGCTTCGGCATCGCGCTGACGCTGGTGCGACGCGAGCTCGAGGACTTCGATCTGGCGCTCGGGCGTCTGGGCCAGCGCGCCGACCAGCTGGCAGCGGCGCTGCCCGGCGAGCGGGAGCGGCTCGCCGCGGCGGAGCGGGAGCGGGAGGCGCGGGGGCAGGCGCGTCACACCGCCGAGGCGCGTCGTACGGAGGTGGAGCGCCGCCTGGCCGACGCGAAGCTCGAGGTGGGTCGGCTGGAGGGCGATCTCGCACTCGCCGCCGAGCGGCTGCACAACGCCGGCCAGCGGCGCGCCGCAGCCGGCCAGCGCCGGGAGCAGGAAGAAGGCCGCGCCGGGCAGGCCGAGCGGGAGGGAGCCGTCGCCGCCGCCGAATGCGCCGCGGCGGAGCGCGATCTCGCCTCCGTCGGGCACGAGCTGGAGGGCCGCACAGCGCTCGAGCAGGACGGGCGCGACCGGCTGCTCGCGCAGCGCGCCGCGGTGCGCCAGCTCGAGGAGACGTTGCAGCGCCAAGCGGAAGCGTTCCGGGCGCTCGAGGGGGAGCGCGCGGCGCTGGAGCGGGAGCGGGCGGAGCTGCGCCAGCAGCTCAGCGACGCGTCGCAGGAGCGCTTGACCCGCGACGCCGCGGAGCGCGCCGCCGCCGCGGACGTGCGGTCGCTGGCGCAGCGCGCGACCGCGCAGGCACACGACGCCGCCCGGGCGGCGGAGGCGTTGGAGGGGGCGCGGCGGCGCGTGGCGGAGCTCAAGGAGCAGGAGACCCACGGCCGTGCCGCCCGGCGCCAGGCCGAAGCCGCGCTGGCGCAGCTGACGGCGCGGCGCGATGCCCTGGGCGAGCTCGAGCGCGACCGCGTGGGACTCGCCCCCGCGGCCCAGGCGCTGCTCAAGGACCGGGCACAGTTCGGAGATGCGGTGATCGGTCCGCTCTCGGACTTCGTGCGCACGAGCCGGCGCGACGCGCTGCTCGCCGAGCAGCTGCTGGGCGAGTGGCTGCACGCCGTGCTGGTGCGTGACGCCGCCGCCATCGAGGCGATTCGCCGCTGGCACGAGCAGGCCCAACCGGGGCCACTCGTGCTCTTGCCGAGCGCGCCCGGCCCGCGGCTCGCGGCGGACGGCCTGCCGCTCAAGGACGCGCTGCGCGTGGACGGCCCGGCGGCCGCCTGGGTGCGGGCCCTGCTCGCCGGCCACGAAGTGCTCGAGGGCGGGCGCGCGCTGCGGCGGGCCAACGGCGCCGTGTTCCTGACCGGCACCACCGCCGGCGGGCCGCTCGAGCGGCGCGCCGAGCTTGAGGCCCTCGAGCAGGAGGTTCGCGACGCGGAGTCGCGCCGCGGCGCGGCCGCGGCCGCGCTCGAGCGCAGCCTCGCGGAGCTCACCGCCGGCGAAGCCGCACTCGCCGCGGCGGCGGAAGCGGCCGAGCGGGCCCGCCACGAGGAGCTCGAAGCGGGCGCGCAGAAAGGCGACGCTGAGCGTGGCGCGGCGCATGCACACCGCCAGGCCGCGGATGCGGCGACGCAGGTCGAGCGGCTCGCCGCGCGCCTCGCGGAGGTCGAGGCCCGGCTCGAGGCGCTGCACGCGGAGCTCGAGCGGCACGAGGTGGAGCGAGTCCGGCTCGACGAACGCCTCGGTGGCGAGCGCGCCAAGCTCGTGGACCTCGAGGCGCAGCAGGAGGCGGCGCGCGAGCAGCGCGTGCGGTGGCAGGTGGACGCGGCGCAGGTGGAGGCCCGGCTCGCCGGCGCGCGCGACCGTGCCGCCCGCGCGGCCGCGGAGGCCGAGCAGGCCCGCGCCCAGGTCGCCGCCCTGACGGACGAGCTGGAGACGCTCGAGCACGACACGGCGACGCTCACCGCACAGCGGGCGCAGTGGGAAGACACCCTCCAGGAGCGCCGCCTCGCGCTCGGCGCCCTCGAGGGCGTGGCCCGCGACTCCGAGGCGCAAGTGCAGGAGGCCGATGGTCGCCTCACGCAGGCGGAAGTCGCGCTCGAGCAGGTGCGCCAGGCGCTGGACGCGCGCGGCGCGGAAGAGCACAAGCTCGAGCTCGAGCGGACCGAGATCCAGGGCCGCCGGAGCGGGCTGGTGGCACGGGTCGAAGCCGAGTGGCGCAAGCCCCTCGGCCAGCTGCTCGCTGACGCGCCCGTGGTCGCCGGCGATCTCGAATGGCTGCGCCAGGAGGACGAGCGGCTGCGGAGCGCGATCGACGCGGTAGGACCGGTGAACGCCCTCGCCGTCGACGAGCACGGCGAGGAGATGAAACGGCTCGAGTTCCTGATGACCCAGCGCGACGATCTCGTCGCTGCGCGCCAATCGCTGCAGCAGGCCGCCCGCGAGATCGATCAGACGGCGAAGACCATGTTCCTCGAATCGTTCGGCAAGGTGCGCGAGAACTTCCGCACCGTGTTCCAGACGCTGTTCGGGGGCGGTGAGTGTGACGTGCGGCTCGCGAACGAGGACGAGCCGCTCGAAAGCGAGATCGAGATCCACGCGGCGCCGCGCGGCAAGCGGACCCAACGCATCCACCTGCTCTCGTCCGGCGAGCGCACGCTCGTCGCGGTGTCGCTGCTGTTCGCGATCTTCCTCACGCGGCCGAGCCCCTTCTGCCTGCTCGACGAGGTGGACGCACCGCTCGACGACGCCAACGTGGGCCGGTACGTCCGCCTGCTCGCCGAGTTCAAGGACCTGACGCAATTCATCGTCATCACACACAACCCGCGCACGATGCAGGCGGCGGACGCGGTGTACGGCGTCACGATGCAGGAACCCGGCGTCTCGACCATCGTCGGCGTACGGCTCGGCCAGATGGCGCCCGCCTGAGTGGAACTCGTCACCGTCGGAACCGGGACCGTCGCACCCTCCGCCGACCGGACGTCGGCGTGTCACTGGGTGAGCCGGGGGAACCTCAAGATCCTGCTCGACTGCGGCGCGGGAGCGCTGCACCGCCTGGCGCAGTTCGGCCTGCCGTGGCACCAGGTGACGCACGTGATCGTCTCCCATTTCCACCCGGACCACTGGGGCGAGCTGCCCATGCTGGTGTACGCCCTCAAGTACGCCACGGTCCCGCCGCGCCGGGAGCCCCTCGTGGTCCTGGGCCCGCGGGGCGTGGTGCGGCTCGTGAAGCGGCTCGCCGAGGCGTACGGCCCCTGGCTGCTCGACCCAGGGTTCCCCATCGGCATCCTCGACGTCCAGGACGGCGAACCGTTCCCGCTCGACGGCGACGTGAGCCTCGAGACCTTCCCCGTTCCCCACACCCCGGAGAGCGTGGCCCTGTCGTTGACCGCACCCGAGGGCCGGCTGGTCTACACCGGTGACACGGGGCCCTCGAAGGAGCTGGCCCGCTGGGCGACGGGCGCCGATGTGCTGCTCGCGGAGTGTTCCCTGCCGACGGAGCTGGCGATGGACATCCATCTCACGCCCGAGCAGGCGGGCGACTTGGCCAGTGGGGCCGGGGCGCGGCACCTCGTCTTGACGCACTTCTATCCGCCGGTAGAGACTTCGGACCCGGCGCGGGCGGCCGGGACGCGGTTCACCGGTCGGATCACGGCGGCCCGCGACGGCGACCGGTTCACCATCGGAGGGAAGTAGCGGTGCTGATCGTGATGCGACACGGCGCGACCAACGACGAAGTGCGGCGCGTCATCGCGGTGATCGAGGAGATGGGCTACAAGGCTCGGCCCATGCCGGGAGCGCAGCGCACGGCCGTGGGCTTGGTCGGCAACGACGGGCGGGTCGACGCTTCGCGGCTCGAAGGGCTCCCCGGCGTCCAGGACGTGCTCCACGTCTCCAAGCCGTACAAGCAGGTGAGCCGCGAGTGGCAGGCCGAGAACACCGTGGTACGGCTCCCGGGCGGCGTCGCGGTGGGCGGCACCGAAGTCGTGGCGATCGCGGGCCCCTGCTCGGTCGAGAGCGAGCGACAGATCATCGACGCGGCCCGGCAGGTGAAGGAGGCGGGCGCCGTGATCCTGCGGGGTGGCGCCTGGAAGCCGCGCACGTCTCCCTACGCGTTTCAGGGGCTGGGCCGGCCAGGCCTCAAGCTGCTCGCCAAGGCGCGCGAGGAGACAGGCCTCTTGATCTGCACCGAAGCGATGGACCCGGAGGGCGTGGGCTACGTGGCCGAGGTCGCGGACATCATTCAGATCGGTGCGCGCAACATGCAGAATTCCACGCTCTTGAAGGCGGCCGGGCGGGCCAAGAAGGCGGTTCTCCTGAAGCGCGGCATGGCGGCGACGATCGAGGAATTGCTGCTGTCCGCCGAATACGTGCTCGCGGAAGGGAACCACGACGTGATCCTGTGCGAGCGCGGCATCCGCGGCTTCGACACGGCCACGCGCAACGTCTTCGACCTCACCGCCATCCCGGTGGTGCACAAGCTGTCGCACCTCCCGATCATCGCCGACCCATCGCACGGCACCGGCCTGCGCGACAAGGTGATTCCGATGGCCCGCGCGGCCGTCGCCGCCGGGGCCGACGGGATCATGGTGGAAGTGCACCCGAACCCGGAGCAGGCACTCTCGGACGCGGCGCAGACGCTGTACCCCGACCAGTTCGCACAACTGATGCGGGAAGTGCGCGTGATCGCGGAGGTGATCGGGCGGCGGGTGGCGGAGCCGGCCCTGATAGACGGATAAGCGGTGAGACGGATAGTGACAATCGGGAAGGGTCAGAGAAGCGCGGCGTCGCTCGCTTTTTTCGCAATACTCCTATCCGTCTATCCAACGAACCGACTGACCGCCCAGGACGCTTGGCCCGCTCTCGACCGGGCGAGCGCCGTTTATCAGACGATCACCAGTCTCTCGGCCGACTTCGTGCAGATCGTCGCGAATCCGATGATCGGTGCGCCCGATACGACGCGCGGCCAGCTGTACCAGATGCGCCCCAGCCGCTTCGCCATGCGGTTCACCGACCCCAAGGGCGACCGCATCGTGGCCGACGGCCGCTTCCTGTGGCTGTACACGCCGAGCACCACCCCCGGCCAGGTGATCCGCTCCCGCATTCCCCAGTCCGGCACGACCGGTCCCAACCTGATCGGACAATTCGTGGAACGGCCGCGGGATCGCTACACGGCGCACTACGTCCGAACGGACTCGATCCGGGGCGCGGGAGGCCCCGTCGACGTGATTCGCCTCGTGCCGCAGGGGCACGACCAGCCCTACAGCGAAGCGACGATCTGGGTGGGTCGGGAAGACGGGCTCGTGCAGCGCGTGGACATCGTGGAGAGCTCCGGCCAGGAGCGGACCGTGATCCTGCGGAACATCCGGGTGAACGGCGGCGTACCGGGCCGCGAGCTCACGTTTTCGCTCCCGGCCGGAGTACGGGTGGTAGATCAGTAGCCAGCGCCGCAGCGACCCGCGCCGCGGTGGTTTCGTCCATCCCCCGCTTCTGCGCGAGCTCCAGCGCCGCGCGCCCGAGCGCCCGGTACAAGAGCGCGTCGTCGTGCGTCAGGGACTCGAGATGGCGCCGGACGGTCGCCGTGTCGCCCCGGGCCACGGGTCCGGTGAGCGCCGCCACCGGCTGCTGGCGGCTCAGATTCTCGAGCGTGCCCTCGACCAGGGGGCGCAGCGCCTGCCATGCCTCCGCATCTGACAGCCCCGCGTGCCGCAGCAGGCGCTGGGCCACCGCCTCTACCACCACGAAGTAGTTCGACGCGAACACGGCGCTCGCGTGGTAGATCGGCTTGGCGTTGGACGAGACGCGAAACGGCCGCAACCCGAGCTCGCGCGCCAGGCCCTCGGCGGCCGCGACGGCGCGGGGCATCCCCTCCACCGCGGCCCAGGCACCGCGCAGCCGCTCGGGCGCCCGCTCGGGCTCGGAGATCGTCTGGAGGGGATGCAGCGAGCCGAGCGCGGCGCGCGAGCCCACCAGGGCGCCGAGCGCCTCCTGCCCCTGCACGCCCGACAGGTGCAACACGACCTGGTCGGCCTGCACGGCGCCCGTGCGGGCCAACGCTTCGGCGAGCGGTCGGATGGCGTCGTCCGGTACCGCGAGAATGAGCACGCCCGCCTGGGCGATCCAGGCGGGCGGTTCGTGCGCGGGGCCGACGGTGAGCGTGAGCGGCTGGGGAACCGGTTTCTTGGCGCGGCCGTGCAACCGGATGTCGTAGCCCGCCCGCGCGAGGGCGAGCGCCAATCCCACGCCGGCGCGTCCCGGCCCGATGATGCCGACCACCGGGGTCCGGGTCACGCGGGGCCGGCCGGCCACGCTAGTTGCGGACGGGCGCCGGAGGCTGCGCAGCAGCGAGCGCGAGCAAGTCCTGCGGCGACTTGGCCCGCCGCGCGAGGGCGAGCGCTGCACGCACTTGACGGTCTTCCTCCCGCTGGCGCCGCACTTCGCTGGCGCGGCCGAACACGTAGCGCGCGATCTCGAAGCCCAGGTCCTGGGTGATCACCTCGCGGGCGCCGGTCATCACGCTGTCCGACACCGCCACGCCGCGCGCCCGCAGCCGCCGGACCACTTCGTCCGCCATGTCCGGCGTGACGCTGAAGTCCGGGTTCTTGATCCGGCCCGACGTCTTCATCTCGAGCGCGTAGGCCGTGCGGACGTCCTGGTAGGCCGGGATCTTGTTCCCCAAGGCCTTCACGAAGGCACGCTCCGCGGTGTCGAAGGTATCGGGCGCCACGAACAGGTCCGGCCGGATGCCGCCCCCGCCCACCAGGGCGCGCCCGTGGTCCGTATGGAACACCAGGGACGAATCGGTCTTGGTGGTGTCGCGGCCCAGCTCCGCCGCCTCAGCCTGCGCCAGCTGGTCTTCCTCGTTCTTGCTCTTCCGCTGAATCGTCCGCCCGCTCGGCGTGTACCAGCGGGCCGTTGTGATCTTCAGAGCCGTCTCGGGCGTGAGCTGCCACAGCGATTGCACCAGCCCCTTGCCGAAGGTCGGCGTGCCGACCACCACGGCGCGATCGTGATCCTGCAGCGCGCCGGCGATGATCTCGGCCGCGCTCGCGCTGAACCCGTTCACGAGCACGACGATCGGCAGACCCGGCCACGGCTGCGCCTTGGCGTCGCGGTAGGTGCGCGAGATGTTGGGCGCGCGACCGCGGGTCTCGACCACCTCCTGGCCGGGGTCCAGGAACAGCTCGCTCACGGCGACGCCCTGATCGAGCACGCCGCCCGGGTTGCCGCGCAAATCCAGGATCAGGGACTTCATGCCCTGCTTGGCCAGCTGGGCGATCGCCGTGGTGAGCTCGTCGGCCGACGTCTCGCTCACCGTCGAAAGCAGCACATACCCCACCCGATCGTCCAGCATCATCGAGACCTGCACGGAGCGGACGTGGATCGTCCGGCGCGTGAGCTTGAAGAGGAGGGGCTGCTCGATCCCCGCGCGGCGCACCTTGAGCTCCACAGCGGTGCCGGGCTGGCCGCGCAGCTCCTTCACGGCCTGGTCGTTCTTCCAACCTTCGGTTGGGCGCCCGTCCAGCCCGATGATCTGGTCGCCCGACTGGATGCCGGCGCGCTCCGCCGGCGTTTCGGGGAGCGGCGCCACGACCGTGATCCACCCGTCGCGCACGTCGATCTGGATGCCCAGGCCGCCGTAATTGCCGGTGGTCGCCTCGTTCAAGGCACGGAAGTCGTCCCGCTTGAGAAAGACGGAGTACGGGTCGTGCAATTGGTCGAGCATCCCGTCGATCGCCATCTGGTACAGCCGGTGTTCGTCGATCGAATCCACGTAGAAGTCGGCGACGTGGGCGAGCACGTCTTCGAACAGGCGCGCCTGCTGATACACGGAACCCGTGGGCTCGACCTCGCGCTGCAGCAGCCAGCCGCCCGTCGCGAGCGCCAACCCGGCCGCCGCGGTGACCATCACGATCGTCCGGAGCTTCATGAGATGCCTCGTGTTGAGAGTGCGGTCGCCGCCGTGACCTCGCGCCAGGCGGCATCCTGCACGGCCTTCTTCGACTGCGTCGCGTCCACGTGGACGACGCCCGGTCCCCCGGCCCGACGGTACGCCTCCAGCACGCGGCGGTGGAACGCGTCGTCCTGACGCTCGAACCGGTCCTGCACCTTGTGCGCGGCCCGCTGCCGCGCCCGTCCCACGTCGACCGGTACGTCAAGCACCAGCGCGACATCCGGGACGAGACCGCCGGTGGCGAGCCGGATGGCCTGGGCCACCTCGTCGGACGGTAACCCGGCGCCCGCCACCTGGTAGGCCATGGTGGACAGATCAAACCGGTCGGCCACGACCACCTGACCCGCCTCGAGCGCCGGCCGGATGACCCGGTGCACCAAGTCCGCCCGAGCCGCGAGGAACAGGAACAGCTCCGCGACCGGGGACATCTCGTGGGGAAACTTGAGCGCCACCTTGCGCGCTGCTTCCGCCACCGGTGTGCCGCCCGGCTGTCGCACCGTGACCACCGGAAAGCCCTCGGCGAGCAGGCGGGCACCGAGCCACCGCGCCAGCGTCGACTTCCCCGCCCCCTCGGGCCCCTCCACAACAATGAACACCCCCGGGCCTCCCGGCATCAGCCCAGCGTGATGATGGGGCTCGCCGCCCCCTGTTTCATCCCGTCGTAGATCCGCGCATTCACCTTGGCCATCAGCTTCTCGAAGTTGGCCTGCGCGGCCACGACTTGCTGATACACCGGATTCCCCTGAACGCTCTGGAGCGCGCGGTCGTACTGCTCCACCTGCTCCTTGGCGGGCTCGCGCCCCTCCTGCGTCGCGCGCTCGATGTCCTGCGCGATTCGCTCGACGTCGGCGAGCTGCTGCCGGCAGGTCGGGTCCTCTTTCATCCGGTCGCTGGCCCGGAGCAGCGCCTTGTACTCGTCGCTCTGACCTAAGAGCCGCCCCAGCTCCTGCGCCTTCTGGTCGATCACACGTCCTCCTCGAGGCCGGCCAAGACGAACCGCGGCCGGCCGAACAAGTCGTCGTACACCACCACCCGCGACCAACCGTGGTCCCGGGCGAGCGCCTGCACCGTGCCGGCGCGTCGCTCGTCGATCTCGAGTGCCACGAGCCCGCCCGGCTCGAGCAGCGACCGCGCCCCCGCGAGCAGGGCGCGCGTCGCCGCGAGCCCGTCGCGGCCGCTCACGAGCGCCTCCCGCGGCTCGAACAGCCGCACCGCGGGGTCAAGCTCGGCATACTCCGCCTCGGTCAGGTACGGTGGGTTCGCCACGATGGCCCGGCACCGCTCCCCCGCGAGCGGGGCCAGGAGGTCGCCCTCGCGCACCTCGACCGGTACCAGCGGCTGTACCACCGCCACGTTCTCGCGCGCGAGCGCCGCCGCGGCACGCGACCGCTCCACCGCGATCACGCGGTCGAACGCTCCCTCGACCGCCAGCGACAGCGCGATGCAACCGCACCCGGTCCCGATGTCGGCCACCACTCCGCCCCCCTCACCACCCGGTTGCCGGTTACCCGTTGCACGCTGCACGCGGCGTGTCCAGTCGAGCACCAGCTCGACAAGCCCTTCCGTCTCGGGGCGTGGAATCAGCGCGCGTCGGTCGATCTGCAGCTCGAGCCTGCGAAACCCGATGCGACTGACCGCGTACGCGAACGGGATGCCGCTCGAGCGGCGCTCAACGGCCTCCCAGAAGCGCCCCGCCACCTCAGGCGCGGCGTCGTGGTCGCGCTCGAGCCAGACGGCCCCCGGCTTCACCCCATCGCCCGCGACCGCCGCCCACAGGGCCGTGGCCTCGCGCCGGGGGTCCGCGATTCCCGAGCGTCCCAGGGGCTCGACCGCTGCGGCGAGCACCCTCGCAATCGAAGACCCGCCCGCCGCGCACTCAGGCACTGAGCCGCTCCTTTTCGCCGGCGAGCCTGAGGGCGCTGATGAGCTCGTCGAGATTGCCGTCCAGCACTTGGGACAGGCTGTGAACGGTGTGGTGGATGCGGTGATCCGTGACGCGATTCTGAGGGAAGTTGTACGTGCGGATCTTCGCCGACCGGTCGCCCGTGCCGACCTGGGCGCGGCGCTCGCGGGCCCGCGCGGCTTCCTGCTCCGCGATCATCTTGTCGAGCAGGCGCGAGCGGAGCACCTCGAGCGCCTTGATCTTGTTCTGGAGCTGGCTCTTCTGATCCTGGCACTGCACCACAAGATTGGTGGGCAGGTGCGTAATCCGCACGGCGCTGTCGGTCGTGTTGACGCTCTGGCCACCGGGTCCCTGGGAGCGGAAGACGTCGATGCGGAGATCCTTGTCCTCGATCTTGACGTCGACCTCCTCCGCTTCGGGGAGGACCGCCACGGTCGCGGCGGAGGTATGGATGCGCCCCTGCGATTCCGTGACGGGAACCCGCTGCACGCGGTGGACGCCGGACTCGTACCGCAGTGTCCCGTAGACGCCGGGACCCCGGGCGGCGAAGATCGCTTCCTTCAAGCCGCCGAGATTCCCTTCGGACAGCGACACGATCTCCACCTTCCAGCCGCGCCGCTCGCAGAAGCGGGTGTACATGCGAAACAGCTCGGCCGCGAAGAGGGCGGCCTCGTCACCCCCCGTGCCCGCCCGGATCTCGACGATGGCGTCGCGGTCGGCCAGGGGGTCGGCTGGCATCAGCAGGTCGGCGAGTCGTCGCTCGAGCTGCTCGATTTCGGGACGCAGCTGCTCCACGTCCGCGCGGGCCAGCTGGGACAGTTCCGGGTCGCGATCCTGGAGCACCTCGCGCGCCTGCCCGAGCTCCCGCTCGAGCCGCTCCAGGCGCTCGTGGGTCTGGCGGATCTGCTCGAGTCGCGCGTGCTCGCGGCCCAGCTGCTTCAGCTTGGCCGGACTCCGCGCGGTCTCGGGGTCGGCCAGCTCGCGGGCGACCTCCTCCGCCCGCGCGAGCGCTTGGCGGAGTCGGGCCTCCACGCCTCAGCCCGCGGCCTTTTCGGTCCGGTATTTCTGGCGGAAGCGCTCCACCCGCCCGGCGGTATCCATCAGCTTCTGCCTGCCGGTGTAGTACGGATGACACTTGGCGCAGACCTCGACGTGGATCACCGGCGTCGTCGAGCGCGTCACGAAGTTGTTGCCGCACGCGCACTGCACGGTGGCGCGGTTGTAGGCAGGGTGAATCCCGGGTTTCACTGCACTCGATCCTTGACTGAAAGTCGGACGGCACGAAGGCCGGAAATATAACTGGCATCGCAAGTTGGCGGCAAGCGCCGGGGCGTGCGCCGAATTGACACCAGCCCAGCTTGTACGTAAGCTTGCCCCACCATCAGCCTGCCCCAAGCCCTAGGGGACCGCCATCGTGTCGGTCACGACCATCCTCCAGAAGGTCCCGCTGTTCAGCCAGTTGGCGCCCGTGGAGCTCGAGCGGGTGGCCGAAATCACCCGCGAGCGGAGCTACCCCCGCAACTCGGTCATCCTGTTCGAAGACGACCCGGGCGACGCCCTGTACGTCGTCGCCAAGGGCCAGGTGAAAGTCGTACTCATCGGCGAGGATGGGCGCGAGGTGATTCTGTCGGTGCTCGGCGAAGGCGACTTCTTCGGGGAGATGTCGCTCATCGACGAAGAGCCCCGCTCCGCCCACGTCATCGCGATGGAGGATTCCAACCTGCTCGTGATCCGGCGCGAGGACTTCCAGACAATCCTGCAGCAATCGCCGGGGATCGCCATGGGGTTGTTGCGCGAGCTGTCCCGCCGCCTGCGACGGGTGGACGAGAAGGTCGGGAGCCTCGTGCTGCTCGACGTCAACGGCCGGGTGGCGCAGCTCTTGCTCGATCTCGCCGACGAAGCCGGCGCGGACCGCATCACGCGCCGGCTCACCCACCACACCATCGCTCAGATGATCGGCTCCTCACGCGAGACCGTCAGCCGCACGATGCGCGACCTCGTGGAGAAGGGGTCTATCGAGATCAGTCGCCGCGAGATCCTGATCCGCGACCGTGCCGCATTGGAAGCGTCCGCCGGGCGGTCGTGAGGTGCGTCACGACGGCCCGGTGAGGCTGCGGCTTGTTCTACCTCTCCGATTCTCCATAACTTAGCCCAAGGACACAGCGTTGCCGGCACGGATGGCCTACACGGTGACTTTTTGGGGGACGCGGGGCTCCATCCCCACCCCCGGGGTCCACACCGCGCGCTACGGCGGCAACACGCCGTGCGTCGCCGTCGAGGGAACCGGGGGGCGGGAAGGCCAGCTGGTAATCCTGGACGCCGGCACCGGCATCCGGGCACTGGGACGCGAACTGGTGGAGCGGCAGAACGGCGCCGTGCAAGCGGAAATCCTGCTGTCGCACGCGCACTGGGATCACATCCAGGGCCTGCCCCATTTCAAACCGTTCTTCGCCCCGGGGAACGCGGTGCGCATCTGGGGCTCGCGACAAGGCACCACGTCGCTCGAGGCGATCCTGCGCCAGCAAATGGACCCAGCGGTGTTCCCGGTCCCCCTGGACGCGCTCTCGGCGAAGCTGACGGTGCAGCAGGTGGAGCCGGGCGAGTTCACGGTGGGCCCGTTCCGGGTGGAGTCGATGCGGCTGCGGCACCCCGGCACGACGCTCGGCTACCGGCTGACGCCGGTGGCGGGCGGCCCGAGCATGGCGTACGTGACCGACAACGAGCTCGGACCGGGCGGGCACTTCAACACCCCCACCTCGTGGCGCAAGGATTTTGTGAAGTTCCTCGGGGGCGCGGAGCTGCTGATTCACGACGCGATGTACACGCCGGAGGAGCTGGAAGAGCACCGGGGGTGGGGTCACTCGACGTTCGAGGAAGCCGTCGCCCTCGCCGGGGACGCGGGCGTGAAGCGGTTGGTGCTATTTCACCACGAGCCCGAGCACGGCGACGAAGCGATTGATGGGTTCCTCGCCGCCGCCCGGCGGCAGGCACGCACGAAGGGCCTGCCCGCCGAAGTGTTGGCGGCGCAGGAAGGGATCACACTGACCATCTGATGCGAGGAAATCATATGTATTCGCGTTCGGTTGCCGCGTGGTTGGCACTCGTTCTGATGGCGCCCCTGGGCCGCGGTCCGGCCGCGCAGGGTCGAGGCCAGGACGCCCGCCCGGGCATCGCGGTGATGCCCTTCGACAACAGCGGCTCCTACGGCCAGGACAAGGAGAACTTCGACGCGCTCCAGAAGGGCATCGCCGGCATGCTGATCTCGGAGCTCGCCGCCAATCCCGCCGCGCGCGTGGTGGAGCGCGACCAGATCCAGAAGTTGCTGGAGGAGCAGAGCCTGGGCGCTTCGGGGCGGGTGGACCCACAAACGGCCGCGAAGCTGGGCAAGCTGGTGGGCGCGCGCTACGTCATCACCGGCACCTTCATCGACTTCTACGGCGACTTCCGCGTGGATGCGCGCCTCATCAACGTGGAAACGAGCGAGATCGTGAAGGTCGAGTCGGATCGCATGCAGCGGGAGCACCTGTTCGACATCATCCGGACGGTGGCCGCCCGGCTCATGAAGGATGCGAACCTGCCGCCGCTGCCGAAGCAGGCCTCAGACCAGCGGATGAGCCGGCAGATTCCCACCGAGGCGCTGACGTTCTATTCCAAGGCGCTGCTCTACCAAGACCGCGGCCAGAAGGACAGGGCGGTGGAGATGTATCAGCGGGCCCTGGCGGTGTTCCCGGAGTACGCCGAGGCGCAACAGGGGCTCCAGCGGGTGAAGAACTCTTGACCGCCCGGTGAACGATTAGATACCTGCTGCTGCACACGCCGGCCTGGAATCCCGCCGCGGTGCGGGCCGTGCTCGAAGCGTCCAACATCGAGACGCGGCAAGCGCGGGTGCCGCGCGAGCTCGCCCTGGACGAGCGGCCGGCCGTGTTCATCTTGGACTCGGAGAGCCGTTCGATCTTTCCGCTCGACGTGCTGCGGGCATTCGTGGATGCCGGCGGGGCGATCGTCGCGATCGGCCGGGAGGGAGAGGCGGACGTCCCGCCGGAAATGCCGTCCGAGCTCCTGTCGGGGTTCGTCCGCCACCCGCTCGGTCCGCGCGAGTTGCTGGTCGCCGTACGCGCGGGCTACCGGGAAGCGGCCGCCCGGGCGGAGACCGCCCGCGCGCGCTCTGAGGCCGCAAGCCGCAGCCGCGAGATCGGGGAGCTCACGCGCATCGGCGTGGCCCTGGGCACCGAGCGGGACCTCAAGGCGCTGCTGGACCTGATCCTCACGCAGGCGCGCCGCATCACGGTCTCCGACGCCGGCAGCCTGTATCTCGTCGAGACCAGCGATCAGGGACAGCAGCAGCTGCGGTTCCGGCTCGCGTACACCTACTCGAAGCCCGAGGCGCCGTTCGTCGAGTTCACCATCCCGGTGGACCGCTCGAGCCTCGCCGGCTACACGGCGGTGACGGGCGAACCGCTCGTCATCGACGACGCCTACTTTTTGCCGCCCGACGTCGAGTACAGCATCAACCGCTCGTTCGACGAGCGTTACGGCTACCGCACCAAGTCCATGCTGGTGATCCCCATGAAGGATCACAAGGAGCAGGTGATCGGCGTCCTGCAACTCATCAACCGGAAGCGTTCGGCCGACGCGATCCTCGCCACGCCCGCGGACGTGGAACGGCAGGTCGTGCCGTACTCCAAACGCACCGTGGAGCTGGTGACCGCGCTGGCCGGGCAGGCCGCCGTCGCGATCGAGAACAGCCGGCTGTACCAGGAGATTGAGCGGCTGTTCGAGGGATTCGTCAAGGCCGCGGTGCACGCGATCGAGCAGCGGGACCCGACGACCTTCGGCCACTCGGGCCGGGTCGCCAACATGACCGTGGGTCTCGCTGCGGTGGTCGATCGCGCGCAGGACGGCGCCTATCGCGACGTGACCTTCACGCGCGAGCAGATCCGCGAGATCCGCTACGCCGGACTGCTGCACGATTTCGGCAAGGTTGGCGTGCGCGAGCAGGTGCTGGTGAAGGCGAAAAAACTCTATCCCCTGCAGCTCGAGCTCATCAAGCAGCGCCACCACTTCGTGCGGCGGACCGCGGAGCGGGAATTCTGGAAACGGCGCGCCGAGTTTCTCGAGGCGCACGGCGAGGAGGGTTACGAGGCGTTCCGGCGCGGACTCGAAGCCGAGCACGGCGCGGAGCTGCAGGCCCTCGACCGCCTCCTCAAGGCCGTGCTCCAGGCGAACGAGCCGACGGTCCTGCCGGCGGGCCGATTCGAGGAGCTCCTCCAGCTGGCGCGCCGTACGTACTTGGACCCAACCGGCCAGCCGCGGCCCTATCTGACCGACGATGAGATGCGCTACCTCACGATCCCCAAGGGCTCACTCGACGAGTCGGAGCGCCAGGAGATCGAGAGCCACGTCACCCACACCTACCGATTCTTACAGCAGATCCCGTGGACCCGCGAGCTGCAGCGCATCCCAATCATCGCCTACGGGCACCACGAGAAGCTCGACGGCGGCGGCTATCCGCGCCGGGTGGCCGGCGAGGCGATACCGATTCAGACCCGCATGATGACGATCAGCGACATCTACGACGCCCTGAGCGCCGCCGATCGGCCTTACAAGGCCGCGGTGGCGCCCGCGCGCGCGCTGGACATCATGGCGCAGGAGGTGCGGGCCGGACAGCTCGATCAGGAGCTCTATCGGTTGTTTGTCGAAGCGAAGGTGTTCGAGGTCAACGCCTAGCCGAGCAGCAGCTTGCCGGCGACCAGCAGCAAGAAGGCGCCGAACGCCCGGCGCAGCACCGTATCCGACAGCTCGCCCGCGAGCTGCGCCCCCACCAGCGCACCCACGAACAGCCCCGCGGCAATGATCGCCGCGTACGCCACGTTGACCTGACCGCGCCGGTAATATTCGAGCGCCCCCAGGAGACCCACCGGAAGCAGCAGGGACGCCAGCGATGTGCCGCTCGCCGTGTGCTGCGGCAGCTTGGCCAGCAGCACCAGGGCGGGGACGATCACGATCGCGCCCCCGATGCCGAACAGCCCCGACACCACGCCCGCCACCAAGCCAATCAGCGCCACGAGCACCCAGGTCATCGGTCGTCTCCGCGTTCGGGTTCGCCCCAGCCACCGCCGCCCGGCGTCGCGATGCGCAACACGTCCCCGGGGACGAGTGGCATGCTCACTTTGGCGGCCAACGGGGCGCCGTTCAAGAGCGTTTCTCCGGGCGCCCCCTCGCTGCCTCCCCCGGCGCCCCGCGCCGCGTGCCGCCGCCGCTCCGCGAGGACGCCCGCGTCCATCGGCGCGAGCGCTTCGAACTCGCGCAGGACGCCGTCTCCGCCACGCCAGCGCCCCGGTCCCCCACTCCCCCGCCGCAGCGCGTAAGTCCGCACACGCAGCGGGTACTCCATCTCGAGTACCTCGATCGGCGTATTCCGCGTGTTCGACATCCCGACGTGCACGCCGGACGGTCCCGGGGCGCCGCGGCTTGCGCCCTGACCGCCGCCGATGGTCTCATAGTACGTCCACCTACCCGTCCCTCCTGCCTCGCGCCCCATCCCGCCGAACGTGACGTTGTTCATCGTCCCCTGCCCCTGCGCCGGAACGGGGACGCCCCCACCCGCGAGGGCCAAGAACACCGTGTCCGCGATGCGCTGCGAGGTCTCCACGTTGCCGGCGGCGACGGCGCTCGGGAAGCGGGCGTTCACGAGGCAGCCGGCGGGCGCTTCGATCCGCACGGCGCGCTGCACGCCGCCGTTGGTGGGCACGTCCTCTGGAACGAGCGTCCGAACGACGAACAGTACCGCTGAACGCGCGACGGCGAGCGGGCAATTCACGTTGCCGCGCGCCGCGGGCGCCGTCCCGGCGAAATCGGCGTGAAACACGCCGTCGCGGATGTCGACGCGGACGCGGATCGCCAAGTCCGCGTCATCGACGCCGTCGCCCTCGAGCCAGTCGGTGGCCTCCAGGCCGGCGACACTCCACCCGCGGAGCGCCTCCCGGGTGCGCCGCTCGGCGTAGTCCAGGAGGTCCTGTGCGGCCGCGCGCAGGGTCGCCGGGCCGTAACGCGCCGCCAGGCCGCGCAGGGCTTCCCCGCCTCGCTCAACGGCCGCGCGCTGCGCCGCGAGATCGGCACGCCGCGTTTCGGGCGTCCGCACGTTCGCGAGCAGGAAGCGCTCGACTTCCGGCGTCAGGCGCAGCGGCGGCACGATCACGCCCTCCGCAAACAGCTCGCGCGCGCCCGCCGGCATGCTCCCGGCCTGCACGCCGCCCACGTCCGAGTGATGCGCGCGGACGACGCTGTAGCCGCCCACGCTTCCGTCGAGCTCGATCGCACCGATCAATGTGAGATCGGGCAGGTGCGACCCGCCGGTGTAGGGATCGTTGAGGATGAAGATCTCGCCCGGAGCGGGGGCGAGGGCGCGCACGGCCGCGACGGACTCGTGCATCGCGCCCAGGTGCACGGGGATGTGTGCGGCCTGCGCGATCATCTCGCCCGCCGTGTCGAACAGCGCCGCGGAGCAGTCGCGGCGCTCGCGAATGTTGGGAGACACGGCCGAGTGAATGAGCAGCAGTCCCATCTCCTCGGCAATGGACGCGAAGGCGTGTCCCATGACCTCGAGCCCCACGGCGTCGAGACTCATGCCCGCTCCAGCAGCACCGCGCCCGACGGGTGCACCGCGCCGCGCCAGCCGGGCTCGACCAGCGCCGTCGCGTCCCGGCCTGCGAGGATCGCCGGACCGGTCAGGGTGACCCCGGGGGCCAGCTCGTCGAGCGCCCAGACCGCCGCGCTCACCCGTTTCCCGCGCAGCCAAATGGGGCGACTGGCGCCGGGCCGCAGCACCGTGCGGCCGGTGTCCGCGAATCGCGGCACCGGGGCCTCCTGCAACGCGATCACGCGCAGGTTCACCACCTCGACCGCCTGGCCGCTGCCCTCGTGGCCGAAGCGCGCGCGGTGCTCGGCAACGAACGCGTCCCGGATGCGCGTGGGATGTCCGACCGTCACGGGCACCGTCATTTCGTAGCCCTGGCCGGCGAACCGGCAATCCGCAGAGCGCAGCAGTGTCCCGCCCGGGAGCTCGCGGTGTCCCCGCTCGACGAGCGGCGCGAATGCGACGTCGAGATCCTCAGCCGCCAGCGCGTCGAGGGAGCGATGAAACGACGCGAGCAGATCCACCCGCTCCGCCGCCGCCGCGAGCCCCAACGCCGACAAAGCCCCGGGGTGCGGCGGGACTACGATGGCGCCCATCCCCAACGCCTCGGCGAGCTGGCATCCAAACAGCGGCCCGGCACCACCGAACGGCAGCAGCGCCATGCGCCGCGGATCGAGCCCGCGCGCGACACTGACCCGCTTGAGCGCCCGCGCCATCACCGCCGTGGCCACGGCCACGATGCCGGCGGCGATCTGCGCGGGCTCGCTCCCCGCGACCGATCCGAGCGAGCAGAGCGCCCGCTCGGCTGCGTCGCGGTCGAGCCGCACCTCGTCGGCGAGCGGATGCTGGGGGTCGAGCCAGCGTAGCGCGAGGCACGCGTCGGTGACCGTCGGCCGCTCACCGCCCCGGCCATAGCATGCGGGGCCGGGCACCGCCCCGGCGCTTTCGGGCCCCACCTTGAGCGCGCCCCCGTCATCCACGCGTGCGATGCTCCCCCCACCGGCACTCACGGTCTCGATGAGAATCGCGGGTAAAGCGATCGGGATGCCCGCGACCATCCCCCCACCCTCGCCTCGGGGAACGCCGGCGGCGACGAGGCTCGCGTCGGCGCTGGTGCCGCCCATGTCCAGCGTCAGCAGGTCGGACCGTCCCACGGCCGCGCCGACCAGCCGCGCCCCGACCACGCCGCCCGCTGGTCCCGACAGGGCGAGCGTCGCGGCCCGACCTGCAGCTGCCCCCGGTGGGAGGGTGCCGCCGCTCGAGGTCATCACCCGCAAGGTGCCGATGCCGCGGTCCCGCACGGTGCGCTCGAGCCGATTCAAGTAGCCCGAGACCGTGGGGCGCAGGTAGGCCTCGACCGTGGTCGTACTCACGCGCTCGAATTCGCGAAAAACGGGCAGGACCTCATGGCTCGCCGCGATGGGCGTGTCGGGAAGCACGGCGCGCAACCCCGCGACCAACCGGCGCTCGTGCTCGGGATGCTGGAACGAAAACAGCAGAGCGACGGCCACGGCGCCGGGTGCGAGGGCGCGCACCGCGGCAATTGCGCGGTCCGCTTCGGCGTCGGTGAGCGAATCGAGCACGCCCGCGGGTCCCATTCGCTCGGCGACGCCGATCACGTCGGATCGGGCCACGAGCGGCGGAGCGTGGTCCAGCGCGAGGTCATAGAGGGCCGCCCGGTCCTGGCGCCGCAACCACAGGAGGTCCTCGAAGCCCCGCGTCGTGACCAGCGCCACTCGCGCGCCGCCGCGCTCGAGTAAGGCGTTGGTCGCGACCGTCGTCCCGTGAATCAACAGATCCACGGGTGCGCGCACCGCGTCGAGCGCGTGAAACAACCCCACGGACGGATCGGCCGGCGTCGTGGCCACCTTGCGGACCTCGATGCCGCCGTCTGCCGCGAGCGCGACGAGATCGGTGAACGTCCCGCCGACGTCGACGCCGACCCTCACGGTTGCCGCGCCTTCACCCGGCGCCCCGAGCTCCATCGCTGCACCACCAGTACGCCGGCGAGGCCGAGGGTCACAATCACCGCCAACGCCCCCACCCAGTCCCCGAGCCGCACGTAGGGCGGAATCACGTCGCTGGTCCACAGCCGGCCCGACACCGCCGCCGCTTCCTCCAGGCCGGTTTCGGCATACGTGCGGCCGAACGGATCGACGAATTCGGAAATGCCGTCGTTCGCGGCCCGTGCGATACCCGCGCGGGTCTCGATCGCGCGCATCACGAGGTGCGTCGCGTGCTGGGAGGGGCCAGCGGTGCGTCCATACCAGGCGTCGTTCGTGATGTTCACGAGAAAATCCGCACCGGCGCCCCGGTAGCGGCGGGCGAGGTCTTCGAACGCCGACTCGTAGCAGATCACGACGCCGAACCGCCCCAGCGGACTGGCATACAGCGGCAACCCGCGCCCGATGCCGAACCCGCCGAACCATTTGAGTCTGAGCCAGCGCGGCGGCACGAACGGCACGCGCTCCACGATCGGAACGAGGTAGTGTTTGGCGTACACCGGGTACGGCTGCCACCGGCCCGTCGAGTCAAAGTAGAACGCGGCGTTGAAGTAGTCGTAGGAGCCGTCCCGGTGGAACTCGGCGTGCAGCCCTCCGGTCAGGATGGGGGTAGCGTTCTCCCGCGCCAGCCCGGCGATCGCGGCGCCCCAGCGAGGCTGCTCGAAGAGATAGCCAGGAATGGCAGCCTCCGGCCAGAGCAGCAGCCCGACCGGGCCCCGCGCCTGGAGCGCGCGCGACATGAGCACGAGCTTGGCCACCACGCTGTCGGCGTGGCTCGGGTCCCACTTGTCCCGGAACCCCTCGTTGGGCTGGATGAGTCCGACGGTGCCCAGCTCGCGGAGCGTGAGCGTCCGCGTCCTCCACACGCCGTAGCTCAGCGCGAGGACCACGGAGGCCGCGACCGGCGCCAGCCCACGCGCGATCGCCCAACCCTTCGTCCCCCCTCCCTCTTCCCCCCTCCCCAGCGCGGCTTCCACGACCATGACATTGCACCACGCGAGCCACAGCGTCACGCCCCGCGCACCGGCGATGTCGGCCCACTGCACGAGGACGAGCGCGTCCCCGAGCGACGTGCCGAGACCGAGCCACGGAAAACGGATGTCGCCTTGGTGGCCCACCGCCCACTCGACCGCGGTCCAGGCGACCGGGAACACGAGCCAGAACGGCACGGCAGGCAGGTAGAGCCGCACCCGCAGGACGAACCAGAAGAGCAGCGCGTGCCACAGGCCGAAGATGGTGATGGTGGCGAGGTAGCCGAGCGCCGACAGCGGGGTGAAGTGCCAGAGCGCCACCACCAGCCAGTAGAGCACCGCACCCTGGCTCGCGAACCCGTACCAGAATCCCCAGCGCAGCGCGCCGTGCAGGTCGCGCTCCCGCTCGAGGTCGCGCAGCAACACGATCGCCGGCGCGATGGCCACGAAGCTGAGGAAGGGAAGCGGGAACGGCGGATAGCTGGCGACGAGGAAGGCGGCGCCCACCGCGACGAGCGCCGCGGCCCGCCGGGTGGGAAGGGACATCGTCACAGGAGCACGTCACGCCCTTCGTCGGCGGACCGATACACGGCGTCGAGCACGCGATGCAGCGCCAACTGATCGCGCGGCGGCGGAGCGTTCACGTCCCCCCGCATGACCGCAAGGAAGTACGTCCACTCCGCGCGATACGACTGCGCGAACGGCGTCTCGCGCCCCGTCGCCCCCGTGGGTGTCACGTCGCTCACGGTCCCGTGCAGCTCCTTGAACACCCGCAACGGCTGGACGCTGGCCGACCCCTTCGTGCCCACCAGGTCGAACCAGAAGCGCTCGGCTTCGCCCATGTGGCGCCAGCTCACGTCGATCGAAAGCGATACGCCGTTTTCGCACACCACCAGCGCCGTCGCCATGTCTTCGACGCTGTCCTTGCCCTGCCCCATCGTGTGCGCCGAGATGCGCTTCGCGGCGGGCCAGCCGGCGAGCCACAAGCCCAGGTCGAGCAGCTGGAGCCCGAGGTCGAGGAAGGCGCCGCCCCCCGCCTCCGGGCGCCGCAGTCGCCACGCCACCATGTGGCGGCTCGGTTGGAAGGTGTACCAGCCGCAACGGATCGCCTGCAACACCCCGATATCTCCGCCCGCCAGGAAGCCGCGCACCGCCTGCACGTCCGAGCGGAAGCGGTGGTTCATCCCGACCATGACGCGCTTGCCGTATTTCTCGCTAGCCTGAAGCACGCGTTCCACGCCGGACAGGGCCAGTGCCAGCGGCCGTTCGCACAGCACGTGCGCGCCGGCCGCGAGCGCCGACACGACGTGGATCTCGTGCAGGTGGTTCGGGGTGCAGATGACGACGGCGGTGGGACGGACGTACTTGAGGACTTCCTCGATGTCGTCGAACGTCTCCTTCACCTCGAAGCGGGCCGCCAGGGCCTGGGCCTTGCCGATATCCGAATCACAGATCGCCGCGACTTCGACGCCCGGCAGGCGCCGCAGGACGGGGAGATGCGCCACCTGCGCGATCGCGCCCGCTCCGATCACTGCGACCCGGATCGGATCGCTCACTTCGCCGTCCCCCGTCCCCCGTCTCGCGTCCCGCCCCAGCGGTACAGGACCCCGGTCCGCAATGAGACGGTCGACACTCCGCTCGACAGGACGCCGCGGGCATCGAGGGTCAGGCGCCACCGTTTCGCCCCGATCTCGGCGCCGATCATGCCGTTCAGGCCGGCTACGATCTCGTTCAGCGCGTCCTGGACGAACGTGCCGTTGATCGCGGCACCGCTGCCGTGCCGGAGGTGGGCGCCGATCCCCACCCCGAGGTACGCCGTCACGGCGCGGCCTTGCGGCAGGATGTATTGCAGGTCCACGTCTCCCGTGACGTCGCTCCAGGTGATCGAGCCCAGATCGATCGTGTAATTCGAGTCGGGATCGTTGACGATGCTCCTGAGTCGCTGCTCGAAGCGCGCGCGCGCGGCCGAGCTGAAGTCCGCCTTGTAATAGGAGAGACCGAGCAGCACCCGCACGTGCGGCGCAATCAGGCCGTAGTCGAGCCGCAGGCCGCCGGTGAGCGTCCCGCGGATATTGCTCCCGCCCAGCGGCCCGACGTCAAGTTGGAGGGCGCTCGGAGTCAGGTTGTCGTACGAGAACTGCTCGAGCAGAGTCTGCGCCGTCAGACGGTCGGGCGGTCCGGCGGCGAGCAACGCCGCCAACGCGACTCCTCCGACCACCCGACGGCCGGACCGCCAGACTGCCTCAGTAAAGCCGCTCGACATCGGTCCCCGGGAAGTAGGTGGTAACGATCTTCCGGTAGCCCTGACCCGCGCGGGCGCGGCCCACCGCGCCCCATTGGCAGAACCCCACGCCGTGGCCCCATCCCGTTCCCGCCGCGACGAGCCGGCTCACCTGACCGCCGTCCTTCGTCACCGACAGTTGGAAGGCGGCGCTCCCGAGCAGCTGATCGGGCTGCGGTCGCAGCACAGTGCGCACATCGGATCCGGCCACGCGGACGTCACCCCGCGCAAACGCGATCCGCAGCTCGCCCACGCGTCCCGAGGCGGTAGTGCGGGTCACGGTGATGTCCGTGATCGGCTGCAGGCCGCCGCCCTCCGCGTTCATCACCGCAGGGAGCGTCCGCGACAATATAGCTCGCAGCTTGGCCCCGTCCCATTCCTCGCGCCAGCGGAAGCGCGGCGATAGGTCACAGTAGTGGTGTCCGCCGCCGGACGCGTCCGAGACCGGCCGCAGGTATGGTCGGGCCTGCGCCGTCTTGAACGCCTCGTCGACCGCGGCGGTCGACGACCCGCACGTCGAGTGGAAGTAGGCCTCGACGAGGGCGCCGCGATAGCGCACCACTTCCCCGCGCGTGGCGCGCAGCGCCTCCCATACGGACGGAGTCTCGCCAGCGACGCCGCCGTACACCTGGTCACGTACGTCGGTCCAGGCGTCGAACCCTTGCGACTCCCAGCGGCCCCGATTCTTGAGCGCGAAGGTGCGGGACACAACGGCCTGGGCCAGCATCGCCTGGCGTTCGTCGGGCCGGCGCGGCCCCATCTCCCCTCCAATCACGCCCGCGAGGTAGCTCTCGACCGGCACCCGGTTCATCAGCGTGAGCCCCGTCGGATCCCGGATCACGTTCAGTCGCCCACGATAGCGGCGGCCGTTCGCCATGGCGAAGCGGTTCTCCGTCACGTTCACCGCGGAAACGCCGCCGCGCCGCGCGGCGCGGGAGCCGTCCGGCTTGAGAAGGACGACCCCCGGGGTGTCGGGCACGAGGGTCCACGCCGTGCCTGCCGGGATGGAGCCGATCGGCTCACCGTTCGCATCGTCGGTGACGAACAGCTCTCCATCACCCCCGAGCGTGACGCTCGCTGCCCCCGCCACCAGCCCGATGCGCAGCTCGGGCTCCGCGCCGGGGGCGACGGCCGAGGGTTGCGGCCTGCCGCAGGCGGCGAGGGCGAGGCAGCTAGCGAGCCAGCGCTTCGCCCAAGCCCGCGTCGAGTTGTGCGATCGTGAAGTCGATATCGGCATCGGTGTGGGCGCTGGAGACGAAGCCCGCCTCGAACGCCGAGGGGGCGAGGAACACACCGCGCGCGAGCGCGGCCCGGTGCCAGCGCGCGAACAGTGCGGTATCCGAGCCCTTCGCCTCGGCAAAGTTCCGCACCGGCCCGGGTGCGAAGTACATCCCCCACAGCGAGCCCGCGTGTCCGATGGTCACCGGAACGCCGTGCCGGCGCGCGGCGTCCCCAATACCCGCCACGAGCCGCTCGGTTCGCCGCTCCAGCGTCTCGTAAAAGCCGGGCCGATCGATTTCCTGGAGCGTCGCCAGTCCTGCGGCCATCGCCACCGGATTCCCGGACAGCGTCCCCGCCTGGTACACCGGCCCCTCGGGCGCCACCAGCCGCATGAGGTCCGCACGCCCGCCATACGCCCCGACCGGCATGCCCCCGCCGATGATCTTGCCGAGCGTCGTCAGGTCGGGGCGCACATGAAGCAATTCCTGCGCACCACCGGCCGCCACGCGGAAGCCGGTCATGACTTCATCGAAGATCAACAGCGCGCCGTGCCGGTCGCACAGCGTCCGCAGCGCCTCGTGAAAGCCGGCCACCGG
This sequence comes from Gemmatimonadota bacterium, assembly GCA_041482275.1. Taxonomy (GTDB): domain Bacteria; phylum Gemmatimonadota; class Gemmatimonadetes; order Gemmatimonadales; family GWC2-71-9; genus AG41. The sequence continues at coordinate 25,161 of JBGPDL010000013.1, forward strand.
AGCGATGAACCCTGCGTTCCCGACGTAGGGCTCGACGATGACCGCCGCGATGTCGCCGCCGCGGTGCGTGAAGACGTCCGTCACGGCGGCCGCGTCATTGAAGGGCACCGTCACCGTGAGCTCGGCCAGCGCGGCCGGGACGCCGGGGCTGTCGGGGAGGCCGAGCGTCGCCACGCCACTGCCGGCCTTCACGAGAAAGCTGTCGGCGTGACCGTGGTAGCAACCGGCGAACTTGAGCACGAGGTTACGCCCCGTCGCCGCACGGGCGAGCCGCACGGCCGCCATGGTCGCCTCGGTCCCCGAGTTCACGAACCGCACCATTTCGACCGCCGGCATCCGCCGCCGCACCAGCTCGGCGAGCTCGACTTCCGCCGCGCACGGCGCGCCGTAACTCCACCCTCGTTCGGCCGCAGCGCGGATCGCTTCGAGCACCGCCGGATGCGCATGCCCGAGGATCAGCGGGCCCCACGAGCAGACGTAGTCGAGGTACGACTTGCCGTCCGCATCGGTGAGGCGAGCGCCGGCGGCGCGCGCGACGAAAAAAGGCGTCCCGCCCACCGCCCGGAACGCCCGCACCGGCGAGTTCACACCGCCGGGCAGCACCGCTTTCGCCCGCTCGAAGAGCTCCTCCGAACGACTCACGTCAGCGCCACCGCCCAGAAATCGTAGTCCTCGCTCACCGTGAGTCGCACCCGCAGGAAACGCCCGGGCTCGGCCCAGCCGCCCTGATCCACGTACGTCACCCCGTCCACATCGTCCGCCTGCCACGGCACACGCCCCACGTGCGTGGCGCCGGACTCGTCCGGGTCGGCCATGCGATCCACCAGCACCCCCACCTCCCGGCCCACGAACCGCGCGAGGCGCTCGGCCGAGATCGCGCGTTGCACTTCGAGCAGCTCTTCGAGGCGTTCGCGTTTCACGACGTCGGGCACGTCGTCCGCGTACTGCACGGCTCTGGTCCCCTCCTGCGGCGAGTAGGCGAACGCGCCGAGCCGGTCGAACTGGACCTCCTCGAGAAACGCCAGCAGCTCCCGGAAGTCGTCGTCCGTCTCGCCCGGAAAGCCGACGAGGCACGTGGTCCGGATCGCGAGGTCGGGAATGGCCCCCCGCAGCCAGCCGAGCTTCTCCCGCAGCGTGCGCCGCCGCTCGGGCCGGCGCATCCGCTCGAGCATGCGGTCTGAGGCATGCTGGATCGGCATATCGAGGTAGGGCACGATCCGCGGGCTCCGGGCCACCAGCTCGACGAGCCGCTCGGTGAGACCCGCCGAATACACGTACAGCAACCGGTACCAGGGTACCGACGTCTCGGCGAGCAGCGCCTCCAACAGGTCGGGGAGCTTCGGGCCGGTACCCCCGAGGTCGCGCCCGTAGTGGCCCAGGTCCTGCGCCACGAGGTTGATCTCTTGCGCGCCCTGCGCTTCGAGCGCCTGCGCCTCGCGCACTAGGCGCTCGAGCGGCTCGGAGCGATGCTTGCCGCGCATCAGCGGGATCGCGCAGAACGCACAGGTGTGGTCGCAGCCTTCGGAGATCTTCAGGTAGCGGACGTGCGCCGCGTCCCCCAGGTACTGGCGCACGCCGGGGTGACCGGCGACGGGATCGGCGATCAGCCCCCGCTCGGCGAGCCGCGGCACCAGGTGATGCAGATCGGAGAAGCCGAGGAACAGGTCCACCTCGGGGATTTCATCCTGGAGCTCCTTCTGGTAGCGCTGCACCAGACAGCCAACGGCCACCACGGCCTTGACGTCGCCCCGCTGTTTGAGGTGGGCGGCGCCGAGCATGGCGTCGATCGACTCCTGCTTGGCGGCGTCGATGAAACCGCAGGTGTTGACGAGGATCACGTCGGCGTGCAGCAGATCCGGCGTCACCACCGCTCCATGACCCACCAGCTCACCCACCAACCGCTCGGAGTCGACGGTCGCCTTGTCGCAGCCGAGCGAGATGACCCCGAGCTTCATCCGCGGTAGTTCCCGAACTTGAGCTCGATGCCCCAGTCCTGAGAGCGGAGGAACGCGATCACTTCCTGCAGCTCGTCCTTGGATGGGGCCTGCACGCGGATCTCCTCGCCCTGGATCGAGGCCTGGGCCTTCTTGAATTTCTTGTCTTTGATCGCCTTGACGATCGCCTTCGCCTTCTCCTGCGGGATTCCCTGGGTGAGCTTGATCTCGCGTCGCACAGTGTCGTTCGCCGCCGGCGTGACGGGGCCGAGTTCGAGGTTTTTCACCGGCACGGCGCGCTTGACGAGCTTCGACTGCAGCACGTCGAACAACGCCTTCATCTTGAAGTCGTCGTCGGCAACGAGGGTGAGCACGGTCTTGGCGCGGTCGAACACGATGGAGGCTTTCGACCCCTTGAAGTCGTAGCGCTGCGCGACCTCTTTGGTCGCCTGATTGACAGCGTTATCGACTTCCTGGAGGTCGGCCCCCGTAGAAATGTCGAACGATGCTAGGGCGGCCATAGGGCGGTAAATCTACCCGCCCCGGACCTAGAACAGGAAGCTTTCCAGCGCCCTGGCTCTCGAAACGTGCCGTAGCCGGGCCAGCGCCTTCTCCTTGATCTGTCGCACGCGCTCCCGCGTGATGCCGAGCAGCGAGCCGATCTCTTCGAGCGTCATCGGCTCCTGGCCTTCGAGCCCGAAATAGAGCCGCAGGATCTTGGCTTCGCGCTCCTTCAGCATGCCCAGCACCTTCTCGATAGACTCGCTGAGCGCGCGCTCGAAGATCTCGTCGTCGGGGCCCGGGTTTTGGGTGTCCGGCAGATAGTCCAGCAGCTTGTTGTCTTCTCCCGGCGTGAGCGGCGCATCGAGGGAGAGGTGGGCCTGGGAGATGGAGAGCGTCTTCGCCACCTCTTCCTCGGAAATGTCCATGCCCTCGGCGATCTCTTCCACGGTGGGCTCCCGGCCCAGTTCCTGCAGCAGCGCCGACGAGCGCTTGCCGATGCGGTGGAGCGTACCCGCCCGGTTGAGCGGGACCCGCACGATGCGCGACTGCTCGGCGAGCGCCTGCAGGATTGCCTGGCGGATCCACCACACGGCGTAGGAGATGAACTTGATGCCTTTGGTCTCGTCGAACTTGTGGGCGGCCCGAATCAGACCGAGGTTGCCCTCGTTGATCAGGTCGGAGAGCGACACTCCCTGGTTCTGGTACTTCTTGGCCACTGACACGACGAACCGGAGGTTCGAGCGGACCAGCTTGTCCAGCGCCTCCTCGTCGTTCAGCTTGATGCGCTGGGCCAGCGTGACCTCTTCCTCGCGGGTGATCAGCGGATACTGGCTGATCTCCCGCAGGTATTGATCGAGCGATCCTTCGTCGAACGAAGCGCGCTTCGCCGTATTCAGTTGCATGGCCTCGTCACCCTCCAGGCGAGTACCGCCGCACGATGCCTACCGGATGATCGACCCGAGCCGGTGCCAGCGAATATCGGTCAGCCAGGGGAGCGCATCGCGCGCTTCCCGGTCGTAGCTGAAGTACACGACGAGCGGTCGCCCCTTGACAGCCGCCGCGCCCACGAACCCCCAGTAGCGCGAGTCCGCCGAGTTGTCGCGGTTATCGCCCAGGACGAAGTACTTACCCGCGGGAACCGCCAGCGGGCCCCACGTGTCGCGAGTCGGGTGATAGTCGCGGGCTGCGGCGGGACCGCCAGGGAGGTAGTCCCGCTGCCAGGTGAACTCCGGATCGTAGATGTCATGCCCGGGGTCGACCCGCTGCACGTACGGCTCCCGCACCCTCCGGCCGTTCACGCGCAGGTCGCCGCCGCGCATCTCCACCATGTCCCCCGGGATCCCGATGACGCGCTTGACGTAGTTGAGCTCGGGATTCTTGGGGTAGGCGAAGACGATCACGTCGCCGCGACGCGGCGATTCGAACCCGGGGAGCCGCGCGTTGGTTCCGGGGATCTGCGCGCCGTACACCGCCTTGTTGACGAACAGGAAATCACCGGCGAGCAACGTGCGCTCCATGCTGCCGGAAGGGATCTGGAAGGCTTCGATCAGGAAGGTGCGGATGACGAGAAACAGGATGAGCGCCATGCCGAGCGAGCGCATCCAGTTGTCGAACCAGCGCGCAAGGCGCGAGCGACTCTGCTCCGGGGGGGCGAAGGGGACCGGCGCGGTGTGCGCGCCCGTTCCCGCCCGAGGGGCCCCCAAGTGATGCATGTCTCTTACTTTAGCGAGGCCACCGGTCCGGCGCAACAGTCACCGCCCATCCCCGGGCGGCTCCCCAATGCCGAATCCGCTGTCGGAAGTCCTCCGGCCGATCGGCATGCCGCACCCGGGCCGCGAGACACGCCGCCTCACCCTCACACTCGACGCGCACCCATGTCACCGCGATGCCACCCAGCGCATCGAGCACCGTCCGGTCGAGCGGCGAGCCGCCCGTCGAGAGAATGATCACCAACGACGCGTGATCCACCGGACGCACTCTAACGCGCCCGATGTGAGCGGCGTCACCGTCCCATTGCAGGGCGGTGCAATTCCTCGCGGACCCTCAGCTTTCAGTGTCGATCTGGGCGCGCTGCAGCTTCCCGGAGAAGTCAACGTAGACCACCTTGGTCTCCGAGTAGAAATCGTAGACCTCCCAGCCGCCCTCTCGGTGCCCGTTCCCGGTTTGCTTCACGCCTCCAAACGGCAGGTGGGCCTCGGCGCCGATCGTCGGCGCGTTGACATAGGTGATGCCGGTGTCGAGCTCGGTCATCGCCCGGAAGGCGCCGTTCACGTCGCGGGTGTACAGCGAGCTCGACAGCCCATACTTCACGCCGTTGTTCACGCGGATGGCCTCGTCCAGCGAGCCCACCTTGATCACCGAGAGCACCGGGCCGAAGATCTCCTCCTGCTCCACCCGCATCCCCGCCTGGACCCCGGCGAGCACGGTGGGCCGGTAGAACCAGCCGCGGTCGAGTCCCTGCCCTGTTGCCCGCTCGCCGCCGATCAGCACCTTGGCGCCCTCGTCGCGTCCCACGCCCACGTAGGATTCGACCTTCTTGCGTGCGTCCTCGTTGATGAGCGGGCCCACCTCGGTCTTCGCGTCGAGGCCCGGGCCGAGCCGCAGCGCGTCCACCCGATCGCACAGCATCTGGACAAACCTGTCGTGGACCCGCTCGTGCACCACCAGCCGGCTCGTGGCGGTGCAGCGCTGCCCCGTGGTGCCGAACGCCCCCCACAGCACGCCGTCGAGCGCCAGGTCCAGGTCCGCGTCGTCCATCACGATCATCGCGTTCTTGCCGCCCATTTCGAGCGACAGGCGCTTGTGCATCCGGCCGCAGGTGGCGCCGATGATCGACCCCGTCTCGGTCGAGCCCGTGAACGAGATCACGGGCACCTCCGGGTGCTCCACCATCGCCTTGCCGACGACCGAGCCCTCGCCATGCACCAGCTGTACCACCTCGGGCGGCAACCCTGCCTCGAGCACGATCTCCACCAGGAGGTGCGCCGTGTGCGGCACGTCCTCGGCCGGCTTGAAGATCACCGCGTTTCCGCACAGCAGGGCCGGCAACATCTTCCAGGTCGGGATGGCGAGCGGAAAGTTGAACGGGGTGATGAGTCCCGCCACGCCGATCGGCCGGCGGTAGCTCATCGCCCACTTGTTGCGGAGCTCGGAGGGCACCGTGCGGCCGAACAGGCGGCGTCCCTCGGTGTGCGCGTAGTACGCGGTATCGATGCCCTCCTGCACGTCCCCGCGCGTCTCCGCCAGCACCTTCCCCATCTCGCGCGTCATGGCGCGCGCGACCGCCTCCTTGCGCTCCACCAGCAGGTCGCCGACGCGGTGCAGGACCTCGCCGCGGATCGGGGCGGGCGTCTTCGCCCACGCGGCGAAGCCCCGCCGCGCGGATGCCACGGCCCGGGCCAGATCGTCGGGGCCGGAGCGCGGGAAACAGCCGATCACCTCGTCCCACGCGGCGGGGTTGCGGTTTTCGAAGTACGCGCCGGTGGACGGGGCAACCCACTCGCCGGCGATGAAGTTCTTGAAGGTCTCAGTCATCCGTCATCAGTCGTCAGTGTGGCGTGGGAGTGACGTCGGGGCACAGCCAGACGCCCTGCGCCCTGGGGCCGACGCGTGGCAGTACTTCACGGGTGAGGAGCAGCGTCCCCCAGATGATCAGGACCTGCGAGATGACATGCGCGAAGCCGAGTCGCCGCTTCCACGACGAGATGCTGGACCACAGCCCCGCGGCGACCACCGTCGCGATTCCCGTCAGATAGAAGATCAGCCGCAAACCGCAGCCGTGCGTGTACGGCCACATGCCCGGGGCGACGCCGATGCCGACGAGCACTCCGAGGATGACCCGAACCCAGGTGCCGAGCCACTCCCGCCCCGTGGCGCGGACCTCGAGGGACGGAGTGGCTCCCCCCGCCCCGACGGCAGGCCGCCGCACGGTGGGCTCCGCGCCGCCCCGCCCGAGCGTCGGGTCGGCGGCCGGCAACCGCTTGAGCAGCCGGTCCACCTCGGCCATCTCCTTGTCCCAGTCGTGTTCCTTCTCGGATCCCGCCACTATGCCTCCCGCGCCAGTCCATAGCGCTCGATCTTCTTGTAGAGGTTCGAGCGCGGCATCTCCAATGTGCGCGCGGTCTCGGACACATTCCAGTCGTGTTCCTGGAGCTTCGCGAGAATGTAGGTGCGCTCGGCCACCTGTTTGAACTCCTCGAATGTGGCGGTGCGGAGCCACGGCGCGCCGGACAGATCGGCGGAGCTGGCCCCCCGGGCTCCCTCGCTCGACCCGAGTCCCACGATGCGGTCCACCTCGTCCGCCGTCACCACCGGCCCCGGCGCGAGGATGAACAGACGCTCGATCGCATTCCGGAGCTCGCGGATGTTGCCTGGCCATTCGCGCGCGGCGAGATGCTGCACTGCTTCGGGGTCGAACCGCTTGGGCGGGAGCCCGGCGCCCCGCCCCACCTGCCCGGCGAAATGCTCGACCAGTTGCGGCACGTCGGCACGGCGCGCGCGCAGCGGCGGCACTTCGATCGGCACCACGTTGAGGCGGTACAGCAGATCTTCCCGGAACCGTCCCGCCGCGATCTCCGCCTTCAGGTCCTTGTTCGTGGCCGCGATGACGCGCACGTCCACCTGCAACGACTTGCCGGACCCGACCCGGGAGATCACGCCCTCCTCGAGCGCGCGCAGCACCTTGGCTTGCGCCGAGAGGCTCATGTCTCCGACCTCGTCCAGAAACAGCGTGCCACCGTCCGCCAGCTCGAACTTGCCGGCCCGGTCGGCGAACGCACCCGTGAAGCTCCCCTTCACATGGCCGAACAGCTCGCTCTCGATCAGCTCCGTGGGGATTGCCGCGCAGTTCACCTCCACGAGCGGCCCCCGGGCGCGGGGGGACAGGGCATGGATGGCGCGCGCTACGAGCTCCTTGCCCGTGCCGTTTTCCCCCGTGATGAGCACCCGCGCCGCGGTGGGTGCGACCTTCTCGATGCGCTCGATCATCTGCTTCACGCCGCGGCTCGAGCCTACGATCTCGTACTGCGCGTGCACCTCGGCCTTGAGGCGCACGTTCTCGCTCGCCAGGTCCACGTGCTGCAGGGCGTTGCGTAACGTGAGCAGGACGCGGTCGGTGTCGAGCGGCTTCTCGAGAAAATCGTAGGCCCCGAGCTGCGTCGCCTCGACAGCCGTCTGGATCGAGCCGTGGCCGGAGATCATCACCACCTGGGCGTGCGGGTCGAGCTCGCGCAGCTTGCGCAGCGTCTCGAGACCGTCCATCCCCTGCATCTTCACATCGAGCAGCACGAGATGGGGCCGGAACTCGGCGTAGCGCTGCAGCGCCTCCGAGCCGGACGCGCACGCCTGCACCTCGATCTCCTCGTACTCGAGCAGCTGCTGCAACGCCTCACGAATGCCCTTCTCGTCGTCGACCACCAGGACGCGCCGGCTCACGGGCTCCTCCGCCGCTGACGGTACAAGACGACCCCCGTGGGATGGATGGCGACGTCCACGAATGCCGGGGACACGCGCAGCGGCACGGCGCCGCTCGAGTCCGCTCCCGCCACCCGCTGCGCCAGCTGCTTCACGAGGGGCCCGGGAAACGGGAAGCCGCGCAGCGACAGCTCCTGTACGGTGAAGCGCGCCGTGCCCGGCGGCCCGATCCGCAGCGGACCGGCGATGCGCAGCGGCTCCATGGGGTTGAGCATCCCCGCCAATGGACCGATGGCATCCGGGGGAATGACCCGGGTGTCGAGCCGGCAATACACCGCGACCGTGCCCTCGAGCAGTTCGACCCGCAGCGAGTCGAAGCTCTTGCGCACCGACCAGTCGATTCCGCTGCCGATCATCGACGCGATCTCGTTCGGCGACAACACCACGGAATCCGGCCCGGTGGACGTCTTGAGGCGGTCGACCTTGGTCTGGCTGGAGGAAAGCGCCTTCGGCGTGGGAGCCCCCACCGCCGTGTCGGCAACGGGGGGCAGCGCGGTGCGTCGGGGCCCGAGCCAGCGGGACGCAGCGTGCATGATCGGCTCGCGGAACCACCAAACGGCGAGCCCGGCGACGAGGGCGACGCCCAGGAAAGCGAGCCGAAGGAGTCCCTTAAGGCAGCCGTTCACTGTGCCTCACGTGATACACCGCACCTCCCGATTGGAGCGTGCTCCGCATCAGGTCGAGCCCCTCGACGAGCGCCGTCTCCGCACACTCGAGCCGGCCGAGCGCCTCCTCGAAGCCCGCGAAGGCGCGCGGTCGCGCCTCGCGGGCGGTACGCCCCAGCGTGACATGGGGCCGGAACGCCCGCGCCTCGGTCGGGAACCCGAGGGGCGCCAATTCCTGCTCCACCCGATGCTGCAGGATCTCGAGCGCGGGCTCGGGCGCGATGCCCGCCCACACGACGCGCGGCCTTTGCAAATCGGGGAAGGCACCGAACCCCCCGAGCACCAGGGGGAGCGCACGCGCCCCGCCCGCCGCCCGATGCAGCGCCGCGACTAGGTCCGTCTCCCGCTCGTCCGCTACCTCGCCCAGGAATTTGAGTGTTACATGGATGCCGTCCCCGTGCACCCACTTCACGGGAAACCCTCGGTCCCGGAGCGGCGCCGCCGCCGCCCACAACGCCTCACGCACCGATGGCGGGAGATTCAACGCGACGAACAGCCTCACACCCGGGCGGCGCCCCGGGGAAGCAGACTGCCGCGCCGATAGCCGCGCGGATCCACCTCGACGACAGCGAAGCCCAGGTCGGCGAGACGTTCCCGAATCGCGACGAGCTGCTCCATCACCCGCGGGATCCACGCCGGCTCAACCTCGATGGACGCGAGATCGCCGTGGTGACGGACGCGCAGATCACCCTGCACGCCGCGCGCGCGCAGATACGCTTCCGCCTGCTCGACCTGCGCCAGGCGCCGCGCCGTGATCGGGATGCCGTACGCAACGCGGCTCGAGAGGCAGGGCGCGGCCGGCGCGTCCCACACCGGCAACCCGAGCTGGCGGGCCGCCTCGCGCACGTCCGCCTTCGCGAACCCCGCCTCCGCCAGCGGCGAGCGCACCCCCGCTGCGCGTCCCGCGGCGTAGCCGGGGCGATGCTCGCGAAGGTCGTCCGCGTTGGTCCCGTCGCATACCGCGGCGAGCCCCCGGGCCCGCGCTGCGGGGATGAGGCGGCGCCACAGCTCCGTCTTGCAGAAGAAGCACCGGTTGGTGGGATTGGCGCGGTAGTCGGGATCCTCGAGCTCGTGCGTGTCGAGCTCGACGAGCGGCACGTCGAAGCGCTCCGCCACCGCGCGCGCGGCTGCCCACTGCGCCGCCGGATAGGACGCGCTCTTCCCGACGGCCGCGAGCATGCGGCTCGGCCCGAGCTCCTGGCGCAGCACGACGGCGAGTAGTGCCGAATCGACCCCACCCGAGTACCCCACGAGGGCCGACGGATAGCTATGGACGAGCGCGCGCAGCGCCGGGAGGGGGCTCGACACGGCGGAATACTAGCGACTTACGCTGTCTCCATCAAAGGACATTTTGCTCGCAGGAACCGGATAGTTCGTAGGTTGGGAACTTATTAGCCTTATGATAAGTTCACGAAACAGCGCGAAAGTCTACGTCTAGTAGGTCCTGAGCGAGCGGAGGCTCCGAAATGGCCCATAAGACCGAGCTGGATGCCGTGGACCGAAAGATCCTCCGGCTGCTCGCCACCGACGGACGCTCGAGCTACCAGGCAGTCGCCGACGAGGTCGGTCTGTCGCGGCCCGCCGTGATGGAGCGGGTGAAGCGCCTCGAAGAGGCGGGCTATATCACGGGGTACGGCGCGCGCGTCGATCGGGTGAAGGCCGGTTTCCCCGTGACCGCTTTCGTTGCGGTGCGCTACGGCAATTCCGACTACGTCGGCGACGAGCCGAGGATGCGGGAGATGGAACAGCATCCTGGCGTGCTCGAGTGTCACCACGTGGCGGGCGAGGACTGCTACATCCTCAAGGTCGCGGCGCCCGATCTCGAGCGCCTGCAGGATCTGCTGCGCGATTTGCGAGGACCCGCGCCGCAGGCCCGGATGGACACCCGCACCACTATCGTCCTCAGCACCTTGTTCGAAAAGCCGGGCTTCGTCCCGGTGGAGCTCGACTGATGGCCGGATTGCGCGGCAAGGCGCTCATCGCCTATCTCGTCGTCTGCGCGTTCTGGGGCTCGACGTATCTGGCCATCCGCGTCGGGGTCGGTGTCCTGCCCCCGTTTCTCTTCGCGGGTGTCCGATTCCTCATCGCGGGCGTCCTGGTGCTCGCGCTGGCGCTCGCGCTCGGCGACACGCTGCCGCGCCGCGCGGTCGATTGGCGCACCCAAGCGATTGTGGGGGTGCTCCTGCTCGCCGGCGGCAACGCGTTCGTCGTGTGGGCCGAGCAGTACACCGCGTCGGGGATCGCGAGCATCTTCGTCGTGACGGTGGCCCTGTGGATGGCGTTTTTCGACGCGATCATTCCCGGCGGCTCGGGCGACCTGAACTGGCGCGTCGTGGCCGGCCTGCTGCTCGGCTTCCTAGGCACGGCGTTGCTCGTGGGGGCGAATCCGGCCGAGATCCTGCGCGCCGATCTGCGCGGGCCCATCGCGCTCACCTGCGCCAGCGCCTCCTGGTCGCTGGGCTCGGTGTACGGAAAGCGGCACCGCACGGAGACCAGTCCGTACGTTGGGGCCGCGCTGCAGATGATCGCCGGCGGCGCGGCGGTCGTGCTGGTCGGGACCGCGCTGGGCGAGTGGGCCCGCTGGCACCTGACGGCGAAGGGCGCGGGCGCGATCGCGTATCTCGTAGTCTTCGGTTCCGTCTTGGGGTACAGCGCGTACACGTATGCGTTACGGCATGCCTCACCGACCATCGTCGGCACCTACGCCTACGTGAACCCGGTGATCGCCGTGCTGCTCGGCTGGCTGATCCTGCGCGAGCCGGTGACCGCGCGAACGTTCCTCGCCATGGCGCTCATCGTGGGCGCGGTGATCTGGATTCAGTTCTCACACAGACTCGGGCGGGCTCCAGGGGCGGCCGCTGCTGGCGCCAGTCCGCCCGTCCGACAGACCGCCTCCTAGGGGGAGCGATGCAACCGCTGCCGCACAACGCGGCCCTGCTGGTCATCGACGCGGACGACACGTGCTGCGTGCCGCCGGGGACGCGAAACAACCCGGAGATGGAAGCCAACATCCGTCGTCTCGAAGCGGCATGGCGCGCGAGCCGCCGGCCCGTTTTACGGGTGCGCCATCAGACCCGGTGGCCGGGCGCGCCGCTCCACTACAGCGCGTTCGTGGGCACGCATCTGGAAGCGGAGCTGACCCGGCGCGGCGTGGGGACCCTGGTGCTGACGGGCCTCGGGACGGACCGCTGCGTCTCCACCACCGCCCGGATGGCGGCGAACTTCGGCTTTGCGACGTACGTCGTTGCCGACGCGACCGCCACGTTCGAGCGTCTGGGTCCCGACGGACGGCGCCACGCGGCCGCGGACGTCCACGCGATCGCGTTGGCCGAGCTCAACGGCGAGTTCGCCCTCATCGTCGATACGGCATCCCTCCTCGCCGCCATCGGAGCGTCGCCATGGGCAGCGTGAATCTGGCCGCCAAGTTCCGCCTGTTCGCCGACTACTGGAGCCCCAAGATCGTGGGGGAGCTGAACGATCACTACGTGAAGCTGGCCAAGGTAAAGGGCGAGTTCGTCTGGCATCACCACGCCGTCGAAGACGAGCTGTTCCTCGTGGTGAAAGGGCGGTTGCTGCTGCGGTTTCGCGATGGCGACGTGTGGGTCGAAGAGGGAGAGTTCGCGATCGTGCCGCGGGGCGTCGAACACTTGCCGATCGCGCCCGAGGAGACGCACGTAATGCTCCTCGAGCCCAAGTCCACTCTCAACACGGGAAATATCCGCAATGAGCGCACGGTCAGAGAGCTCGAGCAACTCTAGGCGGCCCCTGATCGCCCGGCACTGGCACGGCGCCGTCCCGGCCGCCAAGGGCGACGCTTACGCCGCGTACCTCCGCCGGACGGGTGTGCAGGACTGCCACACGACGCCCGGGAACCGGGGCGTCGAGGTGCTGCGGCGGACCGTCGGAGGCGAGACCCACTTCATTTTCATTTCGTTCGGGGATTCGATGGACGCGATCCGCGCCTTCGCCGGAGACGACGTGGAGCGAGCCCGCTACTACCCCGAAGACCGCGACTACCTGATCGACCTAGAGCCCGGCGTCACACACTATGAGGTGCTGGAGCAGTCGCGGCCCGTCACTCGTTGACATCCTGCGCCTGGCCCGACCGTGCCGATGCGCGCCGCGCCCGGCGTACGCCGGCCTTCCCCTCCTCGGTGAGCTTGAAGGAGCGCACCGTGTGATACGCGAGCTCGACGTCCGCAGAGCGGTCGAACTCGAGCAGGATGTCTTCCCAAATCGCGTGTTCGGTACCCCGCCGTTTGCGGGGCTCGATCAGATAGCGGATCGTCAGCTGCACGCCACTGTCGGTCGCTTTGGTGTAGACGATCGGCGTCAGCTTCGTGTAATTGATGAGGTACTGGCGTGAGGCGGTGAGCAGATCCTGCTCCGCCTGCGCGGTGAGGTGCTCCGCGTGCTTGAACGCGATCCCCGTGAGGATCTCCTTCGCCTTCTTCCAGTCGCTCTCGAACGTCACCAGCACCGGGACCTCGTTCCAGATGTAGCGGAAGCCGCGGTCGTAGTTCGCGAGCGGATCCGTGAACACCTTGCCGTTCGGCACGTGGATGATCCGTCCGCTCGATTGATCCGCATCCACCCAATTGCCAATTTCGTTGAGGGTGAACTGCTGCAGGCGGATGTCGATGACGTCGCCTTTGTGGCCCCCGACTTCGATCCGGTCACCGACTTCGAACGGTCGCCGCCACAGGATAAACACCCAGCCGGCGAGGTTCGTGACGGGGTCCTTGAGGGCGATCGCGATCCCCGCCGACAACAGCCCCAGGAAGGTGGCGAGCGCCCCGATGCCGACGAACCAGGTCCGCCCCACCAGGATGACGGCAAGGCCGAGGGCGGCGTAGCTGATGCCCTTGCGCCAGCGATAGCGGGTCCAGGGGTCGGTGACGCGGCGGTAGACGAGCGTGAGCACCAGGCGGTGCAATAACCACAGCCCGAACACGATCAGCACCGTGCTGAGCAGCTTGGTCTGGAGCTCGGGGGAGAGGCCGAGTCGGGTTTGCAGCCAGTCGATCATGCGCAGCGCGGTCGGGGGCGGGGACAAGGTAGGGGGAGGCCGGGCAGGGCGCCAGACAGTGGGGTATAATTCCCCTCGATGCGTCCACTCCTGCCGACCCTGCTCGTGGCGCTCGCCTCGACGGGGTGCCACGGCCGCGCCGTGGCACCCCTCAATCCCCAGGCAGAAGTCGCCGTCAACGTCGACAACCAAAACTTCGCGGACATGAACGTCTTCATCGTCCGTGGCGGGCAGCGCCTCCGGCTGGGCATGGTGCCGGGCCTCACGACGCGCATTCTCATGGTGCGGCCCGAGCTGATCGGCTACGGCACCGAGGTGCAGTTCGAGGTGCACCCGATCGGCGGCCGGGGGAATCCCCTCACCGAAACGATGTCGGTCCGACCCGGCGACGTGATCCAGCTGACGATTCCGCCCAGCTGAGCCGCGAGGGGGGATGCGACGAACGGGCGCTACCCCGCGATTATCTTGCCCGCGAGTTCCTTCACGAGCTTGGCGCATACGCTCGCCGTCATGCCGGTCGCATCCTGCTGTGGATTGAACTCGACCACGTCGGCGCCCACGAGTGGGACGCTCATACCGTGCAGCACCGTCAGCACCTCTCGCACGGTCAAGCCGCCCGGCTCGCGGTGCGACACGCCCGGCGCGAACGCGGGATCGAACGCGTCCAGGTCGATCGAGACGTAGACCGGCTGCCGCAACGCGGGGCGCCGCCCGGCGACCCAGGCATGCATGTCGATCACCTCGACGCCGTAACGCTCGGCCTGCGCGCGCTGCGCGGCGTTCATCGTGCGGATCCCCACTTGCACCAGCTGGTCGGCAAGCCCTTCCTCCATGACCCGCGAGAATGGACACGCGTGGGAGTAAGGATCGCCCTGGAACTCGGCATACAGATCGGGATGCGCATCGAAGTGCAGGACGCTGAGCCGCGGGTGAGACCACCGCACCGCCCGGATGACCGGGTAGGTGATCGAGTGATCGCCGCCGAGCACGATGGGCCGTCCGCCGGACTCAAGCAGCGTGCGCACCGACGCTTCGATCTTGGCACGCACTTCCGCGCCGGAGGTACCGAGCGGCACGTCGCCGGCGTCACCTAGCACGCCGTCCGCCCCCAGATCGACGCCCGTTTCGGTCCACGGATTCCCGGCAGGCGAATGGAGCGCCTGCCGGATCACCGGCGGTGCAGCCGCCGTGCCCCGGAGAAAAGAGGAGCTCGCGTCGTAGGGAAGGCCGAGCAGCGTCGGCGTGCCGAGAGCGGGATTGGCCATACCGGGGATCGTGTTGGGCACGGCGGAAGATGTCGCGCAACGCTCCAGCCTGCCAGCGTGTCTACCGGGCGAATCGGCCTCCCTCGGTGCCGAGGAGGAGGGGCAGTGCCGGCGAGCGTTACGCGAGGCCCCGCCGGTCGAGGCTGCGGTACTGAATCGCCTCGCTCACGTGCTTCGGCTCGAGGATGGCGCCGCCGGCAAGGTCGGCGAGCGTGCGCGCGATCTTCAGGATGCGGTGGTACGCCCGCGCGGACAGCGCCAGCCGGGTGATCGCCGTGCGGAGCAGCGCGTCGGCGCCGTCCGACACGCGGCAGGAGGTGCGAATGTCCCGCGGCGCCATGTGCGCGTTGGCATACACGCCCGGGCGGGCCGCGAACCGGTCGCGCTGCACGGCCCGCGCCCGGTCGACGCGTTCCCGCACCGCTTCGCTCGGCTCACCGCTGCCCGGGTCCACGAGCGCGCGATACTTCACCGCGGGCACCTCCAGGTGCATGTCGATGCGGTCGAGCAGCGGTCCGGAGACGCGCGCGAGGTAGCGCTCCACGCCCAGCGGACCGCACACGCAATTGTGCTGCGGGTCGCCGGAGTAGCCGCAGGGGCACGGGTTCATCGCGGCGGCGAGCATGAAGCGCGCGGGGTAGGTGAGGCTCATCGCGGCGCGCGCGATGGTCACCACGCCGTCCTCCATCGGCTGGCGCAGCACCTCGAGCACGTTCTTCCGGAACTCGGGCAGCTCGTCCAGGAACAGCACGCCGCCGTGCGCCAGGCTCACCTCCCCCGGCCGGGGGAAGGAGCCGCCGCCGATCAGCCCCGCGTCCGAGATCGTGTGGTGCGGCGCGCGGAACGGCCGCCGCGCCACCAGCGATGCGCCCAGCGGCAGCACCCCGGCGACCGAATGGATCTTCGTCGTCTCGAGCGCTTCGTCGAGGCTCATCTTGGGGAGAATCGTGGGGAGCCGGCGGGCGAGCATGGTTTTGCCGCTCCCGGGCGGGCCGATCAGGAGGATGTTGTGCCCGCCCGCCGCCGCCACCTCGAGGGCGCGCTTGGCGTGCGCCTGTCCTTTCACTTCCGCGAAGTCGACGTCGTCCGTGGCGCGCTCGGCGAGCAAGCCCACGAGATCGACCTGGGCTTCGGGCAGGTCCGCCCGGCCGTCGAGGAAGTCAGCGAGCTCGGCG
Organism: Gemmatimonadota bacterium; assembly: GCA_041482275.1. Taxonomy (GTDB): domain Bacteria; phylum Gemmatimonadota; class Gemmatimonadetes; order Gemmatimonadales; family GWC2-71-9; genus AG41. The sequence goes on from JBGPDL010000013.1 coordinate 41,205, forward strand.
AGATTGCCCGCCCCCAACACGCGCACGCCCGACACGACGCCCGCCTCCGGCAGGTTCTCGCGTGGCAGTACGAGCGCCTCGAGCGCCGCCGCGCGGGCCGCGAGCGCCACCGGCAGCGCCCCGCGCACCGGCCGGATCGCCCCCTCGAGCCCCAGCTCGCCCAGCACCGCCACCCGCCCCAACCGCTCCCCCGAGATCTGCTCCGTGGCGGCCAGGATCCCGACGGCGATCGGCAGGTCGAACGCCGAGCCGTCCTTGCGGATGTCGGCGGGGGCCAGGTTCACGGTGATCCGCTTCAACGGAAAGGTGTAGCCCGTATTCGCGAGCGCCGCGTACACCCGCTCGCGACCCTCCTTCACCGCCCCTTGCGGCAACCCCACCGTCGCGAATGTGGGGAGGCCGTTCGCGATGTCGGTCTCGACGTCGACGAGATAAGCGTCTATTCCCAGGACGGCGGCGGAGCGGACGCGGGCGAGCATTGCAGCACGGTAGCGTCGGACGGCGAACCGACGGTAGGCGAAGTTACGCGTCGGGGGGCGGAATCACGCAGAAACCGTGTCCCCCTCTCCGCATAGCGGAGAGGGGGGACGGCGACACTGTTACCGGCTCACCTTGGTCGGCGGCGCGATCGCTTCATTGTCAGCCGGCAGCGCATCCCGCACCCCGACGAATTCTTGCGGCATGATGGGGTGGAAATGCGACCGGAGTGCGGTAGGCCGGCTTCGGCGCCCGGCGTTGCGACCCGCGAGAGAACACTGGAGATTCCCGGATGCCGCCAATCACCTACGACGACTTCGCCAAGGTCGACATCCGTGTCGGCCGCATCGTGCAGGTCGACGACTTCCCCAAGGCGAAGAAGCCCGCCTACCGGCTGCGTATCGACTTCGGCGGCGAGCTGGGCGTGAAGACCTCGAGCGCGCAGATCACGAAGTACTACGACAGGACCGCGCTCGAGGGAAAGCTGGTGCTGGCCGTCGTGAACTTCCCGCCGCGCCAGATCGCCACATTCTTTTCCGAGGTCCTGACGCTGGGGGTGGTGCTCGGGGAAGGAGACATCGTGCTGGTGCACCCCGACCGCGATGTGCCGCTCGGGAGTCGAATCGCCTAGCGCGCCGCCGCGCCGGTCGCCGCGCCGTAGCGGCTCTCGACGTACTCTTCGAGAATCTTCAAGAAATCCGCGACAATCGTGTCGCCCTTGAGGGTCAGCTTGAGCGTGCCGTCCACATACACGGGGGCCTTGGGCTCCTCGAACGTCCCCGGGAGCGAGATTCCGATGTCGGCGTGCTTCGATTCCCCGGGACCGTTCACCACGCACCCCATCACCGCCAAGCGCAGCGTCTCGACCCCGGGGTAGCGCTCCCGCCAGCCCGCCATCTGCGTCTTCAGGTGGCCCTGGATCTGCTCGGCCATCTCCTGAAAAAACGTCGAGGTGGTGCGGCCGCATCCGGGGCACGCCGATACCTGGGGGGTGAAGCTCCGCAGCTCGAGGGACTGGAGCACCTGCTGCGCCACCTGCACCTCCTCGGTCCGGTCCCCGCCCGGCCGCGGGGTGAGCGACACGCGGATCGTGTCGCCGATCCCTTCTTGGAGCAGGATCGCGAGACCGGCGGCGCTGGCGATGATCCCCTTCGTACCCATCCCCGCCTCAGTGAGCCCGAGGTGCAAAGGGTAGTCGGCGCGCTGCGCCAGGCGGCGGTACACCTCCACCAGGTCCTGCACGCCCGACACCTTCGCCGACAGGATGATTTGGTCGTGCCCCAGGCCGCACTCCTCGGCGAGCTCGGCCGAGCGCATGGCGCTCGCCACCATCGCCTCGAGCATCACCTCTCGCGCGTCCACGGGATCAGGCTGGCGGGCGTTTTCGTCCATCATTTCCGTGAGCAGCTGCTGGTCGAGGCTCCCCCAGTTGACGCCGATCCGGACCGGCTTGCCGTGGGCGAGCGCCACCTCGATGATGGTGCGGAAGTTCTCGTCGCGCCGCTTGGCACCGACGTTGCCCGGATTGATGCGGTACTTGGCGAGCGCCGCGGCGCATTGCGCGTATTTCGTGAGCAGCAGGTGCCCGTTGTAATGGAAGTCGCCGATGACCGGTACGTCGACCTGAGCCACGATGGCGGGGACGGCCGCAGCAGCGGCCTCGTTGTTCACCGTGACGCGTACCAGCTCGCTCCCCGCCTGGTGCAGCGCGCGCACCTGCGCCGCGGTCGCGTCGACGTCGGCGGTATCCGTATTGGTCATCGACTGGACGACGATCGGGTGGGTCGCGCCCACCTGTACGCCGCCGATGTCAACTACGACGGTCTGCCTGCGGTGATACTCGGTCACGCGTGCAATATAAGCCGAGATGCGTCAGGCAGATGCGGTTCGATCTAGAAGAGCTTGTCGTTGATCACGACGGTAAGCCACAGCGCCTTGAGTACGGCCTTCCCCTGCAACAAGGGTACGCCGGGGTTCGTGCCCTTGGCCTGGAATCGGACCCACAGCTGCGAGCCGGTCAGCAACTGGATCACGCCGGCATTGAGCCGCCCGATGATCGTGTCGGCGGTCACGTTGGTCCCCGACACCGCCGCGTCAGGAACGGTCAGCGCGAGCGCGCTCGAGTTGAACGTCCCGGCGGAGTCGCCGGCGAGATACATCTGCAACCCGATCGTGCCGGCCCCGGCTTGGTTCTCGAAGTTCACCTTTCCGTTGACGAGCACGGAGTCCACGAAAGAGGATCCAGCCCCGGGTAGATCGATCCGCTGCGGCGTGCTGGACGCGCTGTCTGTGCCCGTCACGACGAAGTAGGGGATCGTATCCTTCCCGGATCCCTGGATGAAGCTGTAGACGTCCACATTGAAGATGACGTGCCCCTGGCCGCACCCTGCCACGGCACTCGCAAGCCACGCCACCCGGAGCCACTTCGCACGCATCCTGCCTCCTAATAGATCGAGAGCGACGTCGCCATCGTGATGCCACGCACGTTCGAAAGCGAGTTCCTATGCGTCCAGAATCCCACGTCCAGGCCCAGCCCGCCGAACCGGAGGCCGCCGCCCCACCCGAACTCGACGCGCTTGCGCTGGTCGCGCGCCACGCCCCCGCGCAGGGCGAAGATGCCGACCCGCTGCTCCCCACCTACGTGGACGACGCTGCCGCGCCCCGTGTTCAGGATGTCCGCGCCGAGCGTCGTCTTGCCAACCGTGTACGCCAGGTTGGCGATATAGGAGACGGGGAGCTTGGTCTTGGTCTCCACATGGCTCCCGACAAGTCGCGAGTAACTCGAGTCGCGATAGAACGCGCTATCCTGGCGCGTGTCGGGCCAGGTGATGGTCGCACCGATGTCGTTCACTCCGACGCCGATCTCGAACGGCCCGGACACCCAAGCGATGCCGACGTCGCCCCCGATGCCGTGGCCAAGCGCGTTCCCCGGTTTGGAGTACTGCGTCAGCGTCTGCCCGATGGGATTCACTGGATTCGGGCCGGCGAAGAGCGTGTCCGCTGTTGAATCGCCCACCACGCCGTCGGTCCGCCCGTAGCCCACGCCGAGGTAGTAGTGGAGCGCGCCGCCGACATAGAGTCCGCTCGCCGTGTCGCCCACGATGCGCCCGGCATAGCCGATGGTGGGCGCGAAGCCCCCTTCCACAATCCCGTGGACGAGCGCGCTGTAGCGGGTGTTGGGTCGGGCGGGCTGCGAGTCGCGCAGGAAGCCCAGCAGCGTGTCTCCCAACTGAAAGGCCACGTCGTCGTGCAGCCACCCCATCACGCCCACCCGGAAACCCTTGAACCCGAACCCGGGGTCGAGCGGGCGGCTCGAGCCGCTGATGCCGAACTGGTCCTCGGGGACGAGCGTCGCCGCCGCGCCGAGATTCACTCTCAACGAGTCCTTCCCGATCGTGAACGTGACGTCGTTTTCCGGGGTCGGTGCCTTCTTCACCTCGAGGTACAGCGGCAAGTTGAGAATCGTGTTCAAGACGAGGACCGGATTGAACGCGCTCGACTTCGGGTCGAATGCTGGGTCGGTCGAGAGGTGCGGGTGGTCGTGGAGAAACTGGATGATCCCGAGGGGGATCGGGATCGTGACCTTCGGCTGGCCGTGCTGGCCGGCCTGGGCCGGCACGGCCCGGTAAGCGGCGTTATAGCGGGCGAGGCTCCCCGAGCGGCCGAGGCTCAGGCCGCCCATTCCGATGCGGCGCGCATCGGTGACAAGCCACTGCGCCGCTGCGGCTTTCGCACCGCCGCAGACGAGTATCGCCAACCCGCAACCCACGACGAATGTGCGCACGATGCCCCTCGCGAAGGATGGCGCCCTGCCGGTCCCCAACATTGTAAATGATCGTGAATTGCGCCACAGACGGGCGTGAGCCTGGTCACGAACCCGCGCGGCTCGGTGCGGCCGGCAACGTGAGCGTGACCGTCGTTCCCTCTCCCAAACGGCTCGCGAGCATGATCGAGCCACCCCAGCTCTCCACCAACCGCCGCGCGATCGCGAGGCCCAGGCCAGCGCCGCTCGACGTGGTGGAGAACGCCGGATCGAAGACGTGCGGCAGCGCGTCCGGGGCGATGCCGCGCCCGTCGTCGTGCACGACGAGCCGGCGCCCCTCGTCCGCGATCCGCACGATCACGTGCCGGGCACCGGCGTTGCGCGCGTTCTCGAGCAGGTTGACGAGTACTTCCTTCACCTCGTCCCGCCGGGCGGACGCGGGTGCCCCGGCCGCTCCGGCAAGCTCGACCTGCGCGCCTGCCGCAGCACCGCCCAGCGTATACAGGTGCACCACCTCGCGGGCCACGGCGTGGAGGTCCACCGGCTCGAGCGGGAGAGCCTCGGCCGCGGGCGAGGCGAAGCGCGAGAACGCGCGGGCGATCGCGTCGAGCCGGTCGATTTCGGCGAGGATCCGCTCCGCCGTCTCCGCCAGCGTCACGTCGAAGTCCCGCCCATCCTTCTTCTCGCGCGCCCGCTGCAGGTGCTGGATGCCAAGCCGGATCGGCGTGAGCGGGTTCTTGATCTCGTGCGCCACCTGCCGCGCCATCTCGCCCCAGGCGAGCACCCGGGCCGCCCGGGTGAGAGCAGTCGCGTCGTCGAGCGCCACCACGCAGCCATCGGGGGCGGGCCCGAGCGGGGCGAGCTGCACGCGGATCTGGCGGCCACCCACGGTGAACTCGCGCTCGGAGATGCCCTCGCTCCGCGAGCCGAGGAATCCCGCGACGGCATCCCACACGGCGACCCACTCGGCGGGGGCCGCGCGGCGCAGCAGGTCGCCGGGGGCGAGGGGCCCGCCCAGCAGCTCGGCCGCGCGCGGGTTCGCCATGGTGACCCGCAGCTCCGCGTCTACCGCGATCACCCCGGTGGCCACGTTGGCGAGCACCTGCGCGGTGCGACGCCGGGCCTCTTCCAGAGCGGCCTGGCTCCGGCGCACGTCGGCCGCCATCCGCTCGAACGCCAGAAACACCGGCTCGAACTCGCGCGGCACCCCGGGCGGAAACGCGGGCAGCGGCGCCCCCCGCCCGACCGCCCCCGCCGCCTCGCGCAGCGCCGCCACCGGGCGCGCCAACCCGCGCGCCGCGAGACCCGCGAGGTACCCGGCGGCCACGAGCCCGACCAGGGTCGCGAGCACGAGCACCAGGGCAACATCCTCCTCCTGCTGACGCACCCGCTCATCGTCCAAGAGTTGCGGGGCCGCGAGTATAGCCTGCACCTGGGGCGGGCCCGCGAGCACCACCCGGTAGCCGATGCGAATCGAGCGGCCCGCGGTCCGGCCGTCGTCCGTGAGCTCCAGCTCGTCGCGCAGCGCCAGCCGGACGAACGCGTCCGGCGCCAGAAACGGATCGACCAGGCCGAGCTCTGCGAGCACCGGCGCGCTCGTCCCCGCAAGCACGCCGTCGCGGTACAGCCACAAATCGGCGTCCAGCCGATCGCCCAGCTCGACCATCGCCCGGGCAACCGCTGTCGGGCGGTCGGACGCGAACAGCCCGGCCGTGACCGCGGCGTCGCGCAACGTCTGGCTGATGAGCAGGTCGCCGGCCCGCCGCGCCTCATCACCCAGACGCGTAAAGCTCCAGACGGCGAACAGCAGCACCGGCAGCACCACGAACGCGCCGAGTACCGCGGTGAGCTGCACACGATAGCTGGTGCGCAGGGCGGCGAGCACGGGAGGCAGCCGGGGGTGCCACGCGCCGGTGAGCGCCAGGCTCAACACCCAGCACCCC
>JBGPDL010000014.1:0-44523 GCA_041482275.1 Gemmatimonadota bacterium
TAGAGTGCGCCGTATCCGCCCTCCGGCGACGTCCAAGCGGGCTGCGATTGGTGGAAGAAGTCCAGCAGCTGCCGCTCAGTGAGCTCGGCGAGGGACGCGTCGGTACTGCGGGACCCGAGAGGCGAATAGCGGGTGAAGCGGCGCTTGCGCTCGGGGCCGGTCCCGAGCTCGAACCGCAACCCAAATTCGTCCTTCCCGTAGACCGTGATCCGGCCCGCGGGATAAACCTTCCAGATCTCGCTGTCTACTACGATGGTGCGTCGTGTCACCAGGCCGAGCGCCTACGGGGGCGTGAATATGACCCGGAAAGTCTTTCGCAGGCTGAGAACCTGCAACCCCAGCTGGTCATTCGCGCGCCCGTGACTGCGAGCTTCACCGCGATTGCGCGGGTCAGGCACCACAGATGGAAGATTGCGCGCTGCTGCTCGAACTCCGCAGGCGCTCGAACCTCGCCCCGTTAGCTCTTGCGACCTGTCTTGGCGAAGAACGTCGAGAACGTCGGCTCCACCGCCCGCGACTTGCATTTCGGGCAGGCGGGGCGCCGCTTGCCGTGCTCGCTGATCGATTGCTCGTAGCTGAAGCGCTTCCGGCACTTGATGCAGCGGTACTCGTAGATAGGCATAAGCGAAGGGAAGTTATTCCCGCCCAAACCGGCGGTCAAGTTGACGGCCCGACCGCGCCGTCCGACGTGCCCTGACGATTCATAACGTAAAGATCTTCATCGCCGAAGAATTCGCCCCTGACCCACGGGCATCCGAGACGACGCTCGAGGAGATGGCCCATGGTGGCCCCGAGGAAGCGGGTCTGGAATCGGCCTTCTGCCGGGCATCAGAGAATCGCCCGATTGCCGGGTATCACGCAATCATGGGAATGCCCGCCAACCCCTCATTGGAGAAGCAACCGTCGCGGTCCGGTAGAGACCCCCGGACGCCTGAACCGAAACCGGCGCAGCACGCTCCGCCGCGAGGAAAACTGTTCCACTTCCTCTGGCCGGTCACGTCCTATGTGGTGACGAATGTAACCGTGACCCTGTTCTGGCTGGTCTTCTTCGTCTTCAACAGAACCGTGGTCATCGGTCGCCAGAACGTCGGCGAGGAGCGGAACACACTCCTCCTCTCAAATCACCAATCGATGCTCGATAGCTTCTTGGTGGGCCTGACTTCGTTCTATCCCCAGTCGTGGCTCAAGCCGCATTTGATGCCCTGGAATCCGGCGGCGGCGGAGAACTTCTACAAGAACCCGCTGCTGGCCTGGCTGGCAGACAACTGGAAATGCATTTGGGTCCGGGAAGGGCGCCGCGACCTGCACGCCCTCCACCGCATGATTCAGGTACTACCGCGTGGCGTGATGACGCTCTTTCCCGAGGGCACCCGGTCCCGGGACGGCGCCGTGGGCCCGGGGCAACCGGGGACGGGGCTGCTGATTCTGGCGACTCGGCCGCGGGTGATTCCCGTCGCGATCGATGGGATGCGCGCGGTGCTTCCCATCGGCCGCTACCTCCCGCGGATCTTCAAGCGCATCTACGTGTTCTATGGCCCGCCTGTGGACTATGCGGAGTTCCTCGCGCTGCCGCGCACGCGCGAAACGGCCGAGGCTTTGATCGACCGTGTGATGGCAGCAATTCGGGTCCAGCACGCCGAGCTCCGGCGGCGGCGCAGCGAAGGCGGGAATGGAACTTTGCGCTAATCGTCCTAGTGCACCGCGATGGTCGGCGGGCTCCGAGCCGGACCTGGTCGTTCACACGCAAGGCGCTCTGATCAAACTGGGAGTGCTCCTGCCTGCCTGGCGCCGCGGCTTCTCCAAACAACCCCGCATATCGCCTGGGAGCTGGGCTTCTTCTCTGAATCCGAGGCTGGTGGCAAAACTGGTGGCAGACTCAGCGACAAGAGAGGGATTCCCTCAGACTGGCGGGGAATCCGCCTCCTCACTCAAGCCGAGCCGGAACGACTGCGTAGGACTGCGCGGGACTGTCAAGGAAAACGGCGGAGGCCCTTTGCAGACCTCTGCCTTACCACTTGGCTACGGCGCCGGAAGAAACGTAAGCTCGCAACTCACTATGAGTTCGGCAAGAGTTGGACTTCGAACCGTCTCGCCGGAATCGCGCCCGGTGGCGGTAACAATGGCAGGGTCGAGCGGCTCGGCTCGCCGTGATCGTCGCACTCATCGTCCCGCGCACCGGACGGCGGCTGGTGCAGCGGTCGTCGGCGTTCGTGTTCCGGATGGGGCATGCGGAGTTTGTGGTGGACACTGGGCTTGCCGGCCACATCCGCGTGCGCCGGGAGTAGAGTAATGTTCCTCTCACGCTAGGTTCACGCTGGGGCGCAGCCGGCGCGGAGTACGATTCCGGGTGACGGCTCGTCGCGACCTTGGAAACCAGGGAGACACTTCATGAACGTCGCATGCAGGCTCGTTCTCGTAGCGTTGGTGGCCGCACCCCTCGCGGCGCAGCAGCCGGCGAAGCCCGACACCGGCATGAAGCACGACATGATGGGGCCAGGGATGGGGCAGGGGATGATGCCTCAGATGATGATGCAGATGCAGGAGATGATGGGGCCCATGATGCGCGGCATGGCATTCGCGCCGGATCATCTGCTCATGCGCAAGGATGCCCTCAACCTCAGCGCGCAGCAGGTGGCGCGCCTGACGGCGATCCGCGACGTCGCGAAGACGACGCACGACGCCGCCCAAGCCGACGCGAAGACCCACATGGGTGCTCTCGCGCAGGCGATGCAAGCCAGCGCGCCCGACACTGGGGCGGTCAGGCTCCATTTCCAGGCTACGCACGCGGCGATGGGCAAGGCGCACTTGACGATGCTCACCGCTGCGGCGCAGGCAAAGGCCTTGCTCACCGACGAGCAGCGCGGGCGAGTGAACGGCTGGGTGGATGCGATGGAGATGCATCGGATGCATCAGATGGGACAGCCAGGGCATGACGAGCGGGACTGAGCGGCCGCCGCGGCGCACGAGGCGGCCCGTGGCGCGATCTCGACGATGCTTGTACGTTTGACCCGCTTGACAAGCCCGCAGCGTTTTCCCGAAGCCGTAAGTGTAAGGATCGGACGCCGGATCTCCTTACAGGGATGAGGACGTGCGCCTCGGGAGCCTCATCGACGACGCGAACGCCCTGATCCCACGCTTGTGTTGCTCCTCGCCCGCGACGAGCGGTCACCATCTCGCCCTGCTCGCGAAGATCGCCCGGATGAGCCACGAGCCGGACGTGTTGCACGGTCTACGCACGCTTCCAGCCGCGCGCGCGAGTGTGGATCTGATCCGGCTGACGGAACAGGCGCTCTGCAGCGTCCCCGTCGCGTCGAGTTAGCGCACATGCAGTTGACGGTCCGCGAGGCGGCCTCGTACTTGCGCGTCGACGAGGCGACAGTCCGCCGCTGGATTCTGCGCCGCGGCCTCCCCGTCCATCGGGTGAATGAGCGCCTCCACCTGAACGCGATCGAGCTGTGGGAGTGGGCGACGGAGAACGGGATAGCGGTGTCGCGGACCCTGCTCGAACAGGCGCAGCGGCAGCCCGAGCACGTTCCGCCGTTATCGGAGTTGCTGTCCGCCGGTGGCATCCACCACGACGTGGGGGGCCGGGACAAGGCTGGTGTCCTGCGGGAGGTCGTCCAGCATCTTCCGCTGCCGGCCGAGATCGACCGCGAGTTCCTGGCGACGACCCTCGAGGCGCGCGAGGCCATGGGCTCCACCGGGATCGGCGACGGAATCGCGATCCCCCACGTGCGGAACCCGATCCTGCTGCACGTACCGGCGCCCTTCGTAACGCTGTGCCTCCTCCGTGATCCGGTGGACTTCGATGCCGTGGACGGCCGGCCGGTCCACGCGCTGTTCACGGTGATCAGCACAAACGTTCCGGGACACCTGCGGATTCTCGGCCAGCTCGGCTTCGTGCTGCACGACGTGGAGCTTCGGCGCCTGCTGGTTCACCGGGCCCCGGGCTCCGACATTCTCGCCCGAGTGCAGGCGGTGCAGACGCGGGCCAGCGGCGTGTACCAGACACCCCCCCAGGAGTCGTGATGCCGGCTACCCGCGCCTCCGCGAGCTTGTGACGCTCTTCTTCTTCGGCATCGCGCTCATCCTGGCCGGTGGGCTGAGCGCGGCGCTGCTGCACAGGCGGCCCGCGATGGCCGACTGGGGCTTCGGCCTCCTCGTGGCGAGCGGCTGCGCCCTCGGCGCCACGCCGGCGATCGGCGTCCTTGCGGGACGCGCCGTGTCGGGTGTCTCGCTCGCGATGCCCGTGCCCGGCGGGCCGTGGGCATTCGGGATCGACGGCCTGTCCGCGTTCTTCCTCCTCGTCGTCTTCGGCGTCGGCCTGGCAAGCGCCATCTACGGCCTGGCCTACCTCGCGGCGGAGCGTGGCCATCGTGCAGTCGCCACGTCGCATCTTCTCACGGCGATCGAGCTCGCCGCCCTCGCGCTCGTGGTGACCGCGCGGGCAGTGGTCCCGTTCCTGATCGCCTGGGAGAGCATGGCTGTCCTGGCCTACTTTCTCGTGGTCTTCGAGAGCGAGAAGGCGGACGTGCGGCGCGCCGGACTCATCTATCTCGTTGCGACGCACACGGGCACGCTGGCGTTGTTTGCCATGTTCGCGTTCTGGGGCCGGTCCGCGGGGCTCTTGTCGTTCGAGGCGCTGGCCGCGAGCGCGGTCTCGCTGCCGGCACAGGGAGCGTTGGTCCTTGGGCTGGCCCTGGTCGGGTTCGGTATTAAGGCCGGTCTGGTCCCGCTGCACTTCTGGCTGCCGGAGGCGCACGGGTCGGCCCCTTCGCACGTTTCCGCGCTCATGTCCGGCGTCGTGATCAAGATGGGGATCTACGGACTCTTACGCGTGGTCAATCTGTTGGGGGCGCTGCCGCCGTGGTGGGGCTGGCTGGTGCTGGTGCTCGGGCTGCTCTCCGGCGTGCTAGGGGTGCTCTGGGCCCTCGCGCAGCATGACCTCAAGCGGCTGCTCGCCTACCACAGCGTCGAGAACATCGGGATCATTCTCCTCGGGCTCGGCATGGGCGCGCTCGGCACCAGCTATCATCTCCCGGTCGTTGCGACGCTCGGTTTCGCCGGGGCGATTCTCCACACCCTGAACCACGCGCTCTTCAAGAGCGTGCTGTTCTTCGGAGCGGGGGCCGTGTACCGCGCGACGGGAACACGGGCGATTGACCGCCTCGGTGGCCTGGCGGGGCGAATGCCGCTGACGTGGATCGCCTTCCTCCTGGGTTCCGTGGCCATCGTCGGCTTGCCGCCGCTCAACGGTTTCGTGAGCGAATGGGTCGTTTACCAGGCGCTGTTACGCAGTGGCGCCACCCGCCTGCCCATCCATCTCGCGGTGCTGGGTGTCGCCGGTCTTGCCCTGATCGGAGCGCTCGCGCTCGCGTGCTTCGCGAAGGTTGGCGGCATCGTGTTTCTCGGCACCGCCCGCACCGCCGACGCCGAGCAGGGGCGGGAGGTCGGAGCGGGGATGCTGGGTCCGATGTTCGCGCTGACCCTGGCCTGCGGGGTGATCGGGCTTGCCCCGATGTTGGTAGTGCGGCCCGGGCTCGCGGCGGGAGCGCTCGTGGCTGGTCTCCCTGCCGGCTCTGCCGGCACGGAGGTGCTCCGCGCGATGACGTGGATCGCGATCCTGGCCCTCGCACTGCTGTTGCTGCTCGCGCTCGGCTGGACGGTATGGGCCATCGGGTCACGGCGGCGGCCGATGGCCCGCAAGGAGACGTGGGCGTGCGGATACGCTCGGGCGGTGCCTCGCGCGCAGTACACCGCGTCCTCGTTCGCCGCGCCGCTGCTTGCGAGCTTCGGTCCCATCACCGGGGTGCAACAGTCCCGCCACGGCGATGTTTTCCACAGCCATGCGAGAGAACTGGTCCTCGAGGGTGTCGCGCTCCCCCTCTGGTCGGCGATCCGTGGGTTCGCCTGGCGGCTGCGGCCGATCCAACAAGGGCGGCTGTGGGGGTACCTCGTCTATCTGGTGGCGGCGCTGCTCCTGCTGCTTCTATACCTAGCAGCATCCGGAGAAGGAACGCCGCCATGACTTGGACGCCACTCGTGGCGCTCGGGACGCTCCTTCTGGTAGCCCCGTTGCTGCCAGGCCTCGCCGCCAAGACCAAAGCACTGCTCACCGGACGCCGCGGCGCGCCCGTGCTTCAGCTCTACTGGGACCTGCGCAAGCTTATGGGAAAAGGGGCGGTCTACAGCACGACGAGCACCTGGCTGTTCCGGGTGGCGCCGGTGGTCGTTGTGGTGACCGCGTTGCTCGCGGCATGTATCGTGCCCCTCGATGGGCATCGGGCGCTGGTGAGCTTCACAGGCGATCTCGTGGCGTTCGCCTCCCTGCTGGGGCTGGGACGGTTCATGCTCGTGTTGGCCGGCCTCGACACTGGCTCAAGCTTCGAGGGGCTAGGCGCGAGCCGTGAAGTCCATTTCTCCTCATTCGTCGAACCGGCGCTGTTCCTGTGCTTCGCGGGACTGGCGCTGGCCAGCCGGGACCTCTCCTTGACCGGGATGCTCGGGAGTCCGCTGGCGACCGCTTGGCCCACGGCCGCTCCATCCTTGGTGATGATCGGCGTCAGCCTGTTTCTCGTCCTGCTCGCCGAAGCGTCGCGGGTGCCCGTGGACGACCCCGCGACTCATCTCGAGCTCACGATGATCCACGAAGTCATCGTTCTGGATCACAGCGGCGCCGATTTCGCGCTGATCCTCTACGGGAGCGCGCTCAAGTTCGCGCTCTTCGGCGCGTTGCTCGTGGGTGTCCTCGTACCTCGCGCCACCGTATCCGCGCCGACCGGGATCGGTCTGCTGGGGCTCGGGCTCGTGGTCGTGGCCCTGCTGGTCGGAGTCGTGGAGTCGATCATGGCCAGGCTCCGTTTGAGTCGGGTGCCGCAATTCCTTGTTGCCGCGTCGGTGCTCGCGTCTCTCGGCGTTATCCTCCTCCTCATGGCCTAGGCCCACCGTGGAACGCGTCGCCGATTCGCTCCTGCTAGTCGTGATCCTGTCGAACTTCGTGGTTCTCGGGACCACACGGCTGACCACGTGCATCCGCGCCGTGGCGTGGCAGGGCGCGCTGCTGGGTCTGCTCCCCCTCGCGCTCAGCGCGACCTGGTCGGTGCACACCATGGGACTCGCCGTCGGCACCATCATTGTGAAGGCCATCGCGTTGCCACGGTTTCTGGCGTGGGCGATCCGCGAGGCGGCCGTGCGGCGCGAGATCGAGCCCCGCGTCGGGTACGTCGCATCACTCCTCCTGGGCGTGGTTGCCGTGTCAATCGCCGCCGCGATCGCCCAGCGACTCCCCGTGCCGGGCGATCACCCGGTGTTGTTGCTGCCGGCGTCTCTTGCCTCGGTCATCATCGGACTGCAAGTGCTGTGCACACGGGCCAAGGCCCTCACTCAAGTGGTCGGCTACCTCGTGCTGGAGAACGGCATCTACCTGTTCGGCCTGACCCATGTCGATCGAGTCCCGTTCCTGGTCGAGGCGGGTGTCTTGCTCGACGTCTTCGTCGGCGTGTTCATCATGGGCATCGTCGTGTTTCACATCAACCGCGAGTTCGATTCCCTCGACTCCACTCGCCTCACGGAGCTCAGAGAATGATGACGTTGCTCGCGCTGGTATTGCTGCCGGCCCTGGGCGCGCTTGGCGCGTACGCGCATCGGGTGGTTGCCTACCGCACGGCGTGGCTCGTTTCGGTGGCCGCGCTGCAGTTGCTCCTTGTGGGCGACGCGTGGGTCGACCCGCCGCCGCCCGTGCTCAACGGTTGGCTGGCGCTGGATGCGCTGGGGCTCGTGGTGCTTACCACGGTGAGCGTGCTGTTCGCGGTCGTGGCTGTGTACGCCGTGGGATACCTGCGCCGTGAGAACCCGCGCGGCGGACGGGCCTTCGTCAGCTGCTTGCTCGCGTTTCTCGCCAGCGCCTCGCTCGTGTCGGTGAGCCATCACCTCGCGCTCCTGTGGGTGGGGATGGAGGCGACGACGCTCGCGTTCGCCCCGCTGATTTTTCACCGGCACGACCGGCGATCGCTCGAAGCGGTTTGGAAGTATCTCGTGATCTCCTCGGTCGGCATCGCGCTGGCACTGCTCGGAACTTTCTTCCTGGCGACGGCCCAGGCGAGTGCGGGTCCTGGAGCACGCCCGCTCGTGCTGGAGGACCTCGTTGCCGCTGCCGCGCGCCTCCACCCGGCCTGGCTCAAGGCTGCGTTCGTGTTTCTGTTGGCCGGGTACGGCACGAAGATGGGCCTCGCACCGATGCACACGTGGAAACCGGACACGTACGGTGAAGCGCCGGCGTTAGTGGGGGGCCTCATGGCCGGCGGGCTGACGAGTTGCGCATTCCTCGGGCTGGCGCGAGTCACACAGGTCGCGGTCGCGGCGGGGCAGGCATCTTTCGCCCAGCCGCCGCTGATCGCCTTCGGGCTCGGCTCGCTCGCGGTAGCGGCCGCGTTCATGATTGGGCAGACCGACGTCAAGCGGCTGCTCGCCTACTCGAGCGTCGAGCATGCCGGCTTGCTAGTCCTCGGACTCGGCCTCGGTGGAGTGGGAGTGTACGGCAGCGTACTCCACTTGATCAACAACGCGCTGGTCAAGGGGCTCCTCTTCCTGGCCGTGGGGAACGTCGTACTCGCAACGGGGACCGCCACGGCGTCGTCCGTTGGGGGGCTGTTGCGCGGTCTTCCCGCCTCCGGCCTGCTCTTGCTGGTGGGCCTGTTCGCGGTCACGGGTTCCCCCCCGTTCGGCCCGTTTCTGAGCGAGTTCACCATCCTGCGTGCCGCCATGAGCGGGGGGCACCTGTGGGTCGCCGCCGTCACGCTGACGCTGCTCGCGGTGATCTTCATCGGCCTGGCCGCGATGATCTTGGAGATGGTTTACGGCCAACCGCCTCTGAATGAAGGCGTGCGTCGCGAGAGCGGGTGGCTCGTGGCCGGGCCGGTCGCGCTCGGGTTTGGCGTCCTCGCACTCGGCATTGTCATTCCCCGGCCGCTTCAGGTGCTCCTGTCGATCGCCGCGTCGGCCCTCGGGGGAGCGGCGCCGTGACTCGGTTTGACGAGCTGGGGCTTCGCAACCGGCGGGCCATCGCGTGGCCGGCTGTCCCGCGCGAACCTGTCGAGGGCTTTGGCTCCACGGTCTGCGGGGCGGTCGCAGACGGCTGGCGCATCGTTTCGCTGTTCGGTATGCCGGAGGGGAACGACCACACGTGCCTCATCGCGATTCTCGCGGATGATGCCCGCGGCGAACTCGGCGCCACGAGCACGCTTGTCGGGGAGCAATACCCAGCGCTCACGCCAGCGTGCCCCCAGGCGCAAATTTTCGAGCGCGAGATCGCCGAACAATGTGGCGTCATTCCCGAGGGCCATCCCTGGCTCCGGCCGCTCCGCCGGCATCCGGCCGATCACCTGCCGCCTGGCCGGCAGCCGCGCCCGTCGAGCCGCGACGCGTACTCGTTCTTCCAGCTGACGGGCGATGAGGTGCACGAGGTCGCCGTCGGCCCGGTGCACGCAGGGATCATCGAACCAGGGCACTTCCGCTTTCAGGCGCACGGCGAGCAGGTCTTGTTCCTGGAGATCATGCTCGGGTACCAACACCGCGGTGTCGAGCCACTCCTCGAGCGCGTCGATCGCGACCGCGGCGTCCTCGTCGCGGAGTCGATTGCGGGAGACACGGTCATCGGTCACGCGGGGGCATGCTGTGGTGCGCTCGAGGCGCTCGCCCGCAGCCGCAAGACCCCGCGCGGGCAGACGGTCCGTGGGATCGCGCTCGAGCTGGAGCGCCTTGCAAACCACATTGGAGACCTCGGCGCGATCGCGGGAGACGTGGCGTACCAGCCGGCGGCTGCATACCTGGGCCGCATGCGGGGCGAATGCCTCAACCTCTTGATGACGCTCTCAGGCAATCGCTACGGCCGGGGGCTTGTTCGGCCGGGGGGGGCGGCGTTCGACATCACCCCGGCAATGGCCGGCGAGATGCGCAACCGGCTCCAGCGCCTCGCCACGGACCTCGAGCCGGTGCTCACCCTGATGTTCGACAGCGCGTCGGTCCAAGCGCGGCTCGAGGGCGTCGGTGTCGTGCCCCGCGGCGCGTGCGTCGAGCACGGCTTCGTCGGCCCGGTCGCCCGCGCATGCGAACTGCCGCGCGACGTGCGGCACGATCACCCTTGGGGGATTTTTCGGTTCGCCCACATCCCGATGGCCACGATGTGGGCTGGCGATGTCCTGGCGCGCGCGCTGGTCCGGCGGCTCGAGATCCAACGGTCGCTCGAGTTCACGATCGAGCAGCTCGGGGCGCTCCCCAAAGGCCCGGCACGGGTGGACTGCGGTCCGTTGCGAGCGAACGAATTGGCCGTAGCGATGGTCGAGGGATGGCGGGGCGAGATCGCCCACGTAGTGATCACCGACGACAGCGGGCGCGTCCGCCGGCACAAGGTCACGGACGCCTCGTTCCACAACTGGACCGCGTTGGCGTTGGCGATGCCCGGCAACGAGATCTCGGATTTCCCGCTCTGCAACAAGAGCTTCAACCTGTCCTACGCCGGGCACGATCTCTGAAGTGAGGGCCTAAGCGGTGTTCAACTGGCTCAGAACGAGGCTGCAGGAGGGGATCCGGACGCTTCGCTTCCCCCGAGACGGAGTGGATTTCCCGGAGCGCTTTCGGGGCCGTCCGATTCGGGATCCGGCCAGATGCGGAGACGGGTGTCGGCAGTGCGCGGGGCGAGCGCCGTCCGCCTTCTTGAGGATGCAACCGCATGGGCCCGTCGAGCTCGATCTGGGCGCGTGCCTGTTCAGCCCGGAGGAGGCCAGCGCATGCTCGGAAGGCGCGCTCAGCTACAGCCGTGACTATCGCATGGCCACGTCCACGCGGGCAGCGCTCGTTACCCCGACTGGCGAACTCGAGCTGACGCGGACCCTCGATGAGCGCGCCCGGAAGGTGTTCGGACGCTCCCTCCAGCTCCGTTCGGTCGTCGCGGGGAGCTGCAATGGCTGCGAAGCAGAGCTCGTCGCCCTCGGAAACGTGGTGTTCGACATGGCCCGGTTCGGCATCCGGTTCGTCGCGTCGCCTCGCCACGCCGACGGCATCGTCGTGACGGGCGCGGTCAATGAGAACATGCGGCTCGCGCTGGAAAAGACCTACCAGGCGGTCCCGGCCCCCAAGCTCGTCATTGCAGTCGGGGCTTGCGCGCTTAGTGGAGGGCCCTTCGCGGGGAGCCCGGAAGTGGCAGGCGGCGTCGGCGACATCCTGCCGGTGGACCTGTGGGTTCCCGGGTGCCCTCCCCATCCGCTGACCACGCTCGACGGCCTGCTTCGGTTGTTGGGCGCCATCGAAAGGGGCGAGCAGAGAGGCAACCGTTAGCGAGGAACGGGCAGCGGGTCCTGCACCCCAATGTCGAGCGCGACCTTCCATGACCCGTCCGCCACCTTCTTCCAAACCGTCAGGTAGGTCCCGGTGCGCACCACGACGCCTCTTTGAACATGGCGAGTCGCAGCATGGGGCGCTCCGCGTCCGGGACGAGAAGACACCCTTCGTGCGACGAGTCGGGTCGGTCCGGCGTTAACCGGCCGAGAGTTCCGGCCGTGCACTCTGCCGAACGCTATAGACCGTTCGTCGCTTGAAAGCCTCCATTCGGCGCACGACCGTTCCCAGCCGGGCTGCCCGCCGATAACGTCTGTGGCGTGATTCGACGTGATCGCGGCTGAAGTGTTGACGGCCACTTCACCGGATCAGCCAGCCCGGCGAGCAACCAGCGCCGGGTTTGGCGTTTGCGGCCGGCCTCTCGCGAGCTTGACGCTAGCCCGGCCCCGGACTAACATGCCCACATGCCGCAGCACTCCAGCCATTTCTTCGGCGCCTTTTGCTTCCCGTCCCGGGAAACGGGCCGTGGCTGGAGACGGGCGCGCGACTAGTTAAGTCCAAGCAAGATCGATCTCCCAGCTCACACGAGCGGCCCGCTTGCCAAACGGGCCGCTTTTTTCTTTTGGGAAGCGAGGTCAGCATGGTCGCAGTCGCCATTCAGGGTGAAGCCGGCTCGTTCAGCCACGCCGCGGCGCTCGCGGCGCTCGGGATGGACGTGCATCTCGTGCCCTGCGCCAGTTTCGACGAGCTGTTCCGTGCGGTCGAATCGCGAGCCGCGGCGCGCGGCGTGGTCCCCATCGAGAATTCGCTCGCCGGCTCGGTGCATCAGAACTACGATCTCCTGGGCGCGCACGCGTTGCACGTCGTGGCGGAAACGCAGGTCCGGGTGCGGCATTGCCTCATCGCCCGCCCGGGCACGAGGCTCGGCGACGTGCGCCGCGTGGCGTCGCACCCCGTGGCACTGGCCCAGTGCCGCACCTTCTTCGCCGCTCACCCGGAGATCACGCAGGTGTCCGCGTACGACACAGCCGGCAGCGTGCGAGACCTGATGGCGAACGACGTGTCAGCCGACGCGGCGATCGCATCGGCGCTGGCGGCGGAGTTGTACGGCGCGGTGATCCTGCAAGAGAACCTCGAAGACCACGCTGAGAATTACACGCGCTTCCTGGTGGTGGCACGCGAGCCCGCGCCGCCCGAGCAAGCTCGCAAGACGTCGCTCGTCTTCACGCTGCCCAACGTTCCCGGCTCGCTCTACCGGGCGCTCGGCGCGTTCGCGTCCCGGGGGCTGGACCTGACGAAAATCGAGTCCCGCCCCATCCCGGGACGGCCGTGGGAGTACGCGTTCTATCTGGACGTGCTGGGCGATCCGCGTGGCGCCGTCGCTGCGGCACTCGCCGAGATCCGGGGCTTCGCCCGCGAGCTGCGGGTGTTGGGGGCGTACTGACGCTCAAGAATCCGTGACGGCCCCGAGACTGCTCGACGACACGAGCTTCACATACTTGGCGAGCACTCCCGAGGTGTACTTGGGCGGCGGCGGGGTCCACCTCATCCGCCGCCGGGCGAGCTCGGCGTCCGTCACCTCGAGCTGGAGCAACCGCTGCCCGGCGTCGATCGTGATCCGATCCCCCTCCTCGACGAGCGCGATCGTGCCGCCCACCGCCGCCTCGGGAGCCACATGCCCCACAACCAGCCCATGGCTGCCCCCGGAAAAGCGCCCGTCGGTGACGAGGCCGACCGCGTCCCCCAGCCCGGCCCCGACGATCGCGGCGGTGGGCGAGAGCATTTCGCGCATGCCGGGGCCGCCCTTCGGGCCCTCGTAGCGGATCACCACCACGTCGCCGGCCACGATCCGGCCCGCGAGCACCGCGTCGAGACACGCCTCCTCCGAGTCGAACACCCGCGCGGGCCCGCTGAGCCGCGACTGCTTCACGCCCGCGACCTTCGCCACGCTACCTTCGCTTGCGAGGTTCCCCCGCAGAATGGCGAGGTGACCCTGAGGGTGGAGCGGCCGGCCCCACGGGCGGATGACCTCCTGATCGGCTCGCGGGGTCTCGGGCACGTCCGAAATGAGCTCGGCGATGGTCCGGCCGGTGATGGACAGCGTGTCGCCGTGCAGCACGCCGTGCGCAAGCAGAATCTTCATCACCTGCGGGATGCCGCCCGCGTGGTGGAGATCGACGGTCACGAAGCGGCCGAACGGCTTCAGGTCGCATAGGACGGGCACACGCGCGCGCATCGCTTCGAAATCGTCGAGCGCGAGCGGCACCCCGGCCGCCCGGGCGATCGCAAGCAGGTGCAGCACGGCGTTGGTGGACCCGCCGATTGCCATCGTGACGGCGATCGCGTTCTCGAACGCCCGGCGAGTGAGGATCTGCCGCGGCAGCAGCCGGCGGCGTATCGCCTCCGCCAGCACGACCCCCGAACGGGCCGCGCTCTCGGCCTTTTCGGCGTCCTCCGCGGCCATCGTGGACGAATAGGGGAGGCTCATCCCCATCGCCTCGAGGATCGAGGACATCGTGTTCGCGGTGAACATGCCGCCGCACGAGCCCGCGCCCGGGCAGGCGCGCCGCTCGACTTCGAGCAGCTCGGCGGCGTCGATCTTACCCGCGCCGTACTCGCCCACCGCCTCGAACACACTCACCACCGTGAGGTCGCGTCCCGCGTGGCGGCCGGGCTTGATCGTGCCGCCGTACACGAACACCGCCGGGATATTCATGCGCGCGATGGCGATCATGGCGCCGGGCATGTTCTTGTCGCATCCCCCGACCACGAGCACGCCGTCCATGCACTGCGCGCTGCACGCCGTCTCGATCGAGTCGGCGATCACCTCGCGGGAGACGAGTGAGTACTTCATCCCTTCCGTCCCCATGGCGATGCCGTCGCTCACGGTGATTATGCCGAACATCTGCGGCATCGTGCCGGCGGCGCGGAGCGCGGCTTCCGCACGCCGGGCGAGCCCGTCGAGTCCGAGATTGCAGGGCGTGATGGTGCTGTAGGCGTTGGCCACGCCGACGATCGGCTTGGCGAAGTCCGCGTCGCCGAACCCGACGGCCCGCAGCATGGCGCGGTTGGGGGAGCGCTGGGGGCCCTGGGTGATGGTCTCGCTGCGTCGGTCGGCCACGCTCCCCTTACTCCAATGCGGAATGAGGAATGCGGAATGCGGGATGCACGGGTGAACTCCCCTTCCGCGTTCCAAATTCCGCATTCCGCACTGCTTCCGCAATCCGCTCACCCATCGCCTGGGTGCCGAGCGTGGCCGCCCCGGGCTCGGCGATGTCCTGGGTACGCGCGCCCGCGGCAAGCACCTCCTGGATGGCCGCATCCACCGCATCGGCCGCCGCCGGGAGCCCGAGGCCGTGCCGCAACAGCAGCGCCACCGACGCGATCGCGCCGATCGGGTTCGCGACGCCGCGCCCCGCGATGTCGGGCGCCGAGCCGTGGATCGGCTCGAACAGGCCGGGCCCCGCGCCCAGCGATGCCGACGGCAGCAGCCCGAGCGAGCCGGCCAGCACCGCCGCTTCGTCGCTCAAGATGTCCCCAAACATGTTCTCCGTGAGGATCACGTCGAACGCGGCCGGCTCGGCCACGAGACGCATCGCCGCCGTATCGACGTACAGGTGCTCCAACCGGACGTCCGGGTACTCGCGCGCCACGCGCGTCACGGTGTCGCGCCACAGCTGGGACACTTCGAGCACGTTCGCCTTGTCCACCGACGTGACGAGACTGCGCCGGCGACGGGCCACAGCGAACGCGATGCGTGCCACCCGCTCCACCTCGACCGTGGAATACACCAGCGTGTTCACCGCGCGGGACGTCTCCCGGCCGCGCGGCTCGCCGTAATACAACCCGCCCAAGAGCTCGCGCACGATCAGCACGTTGACGCCGTGCAACCGGTCTGCCTTGAGGGGCGAGCGGCCGACCAGCCCGGGATGGACCGACACGGGACGCAGATTCGCGAACACACCGAGCAGCGCCCGCAGCGCCAGCAAACCCGTCTCCGGTTTCAAGTGCCGGGGCGCCCCGTCCAGGGCGGGGTCGCCCACCGCGCCGAGCAGCACCGCGTCGGCGCGCGTGACGGCGGCACGGGTCACCTCGGGGAGCGGGTCCCCGGCGACCGCGACGCCCGCGGCACCGATCGGGTAGTGCTCCAGCGTGAGCCGGAGGCCGGATTGCTCGGCCACCGTCCGGAGCACCCGCTCCGCCTCCGCGATCACCTCCGGCCCGATCCCGTCTCCGGGGAGCACCGCGATCGTTTGCGCGTTCACCACCCGTGCCCCTCCTCCCGTCCCCCGTCCCGGCTGCTCTCATACTCACCAATCCGGTCTTCGATGAGTAAGGTTCGCCCGATCTCGTCCAGGCCGTGCAGCAGCATCTCCCGGCGGTACGGCTCCATCGCGAACGCCGTGCGGAACCCCAGACCATCGGCTACGCATTGCTCCTCCAGGTCGACCGCGAGCTGATACTCGCCCCCCGCCGCCTGGTGGCGGCGAAACAGCTCGGCGATCTCCTGTGGCAAGAGGCGCACGGGTACGAGCCCGTTCTGGCAGCAGTTCGCGAAGAAGATGTCCGCAAACGACGGCGCCAGGATTGCGCGGAAGCCGTACTCCCGGAGCGCCCACACCGCGTGCTCGCGCGAGGAGCCGCAGCCGAAGTTTTCGCCGGCGAGGAGGATGCTCGCGCTCCGGGCGACGGGATGATTCAACTCAAAGTCCGGGTTGGGACTGCCGTCGGAACGGAACCGCCAGTCGTGGAACAGCGCCGGCCCGAATCCCGAGCGCTCCACGCGCTTGAGAAACTGCTTCGGGATGATCTGGTCGGTGTCGACGTCGGAGCGCGGCAGCGCGGCCACGCGGCCGGTGTGCCGGATGAAGGGCTCGTTCACAGCGGCGCCAGCTCCCATTCGCGCACGTCCACCAACCGGCCCGCTACGGCGGCGGCCGCAGCCATCGGCGGGCTCATCAGGTGGGTGCGCCCGCCGCGTCCCTGGCGCCCCTCGAAGTTGCGGTTCGAGGTCGAAGCGCAGCGCTCGCCGCTCTGCAGCACGTCGGCGTTCATGCCGAGGCACATCGAGCACCCCGCGTTGCGCCATTCGAACCCGGCCTCGCGGAACACCCGGTCCAGGCCCTCCCGCTCGGCCTCAGCCTTCACCTGCTGCGATCCGGGGACCACCATCGCCCGCACGCTCGATGCCACGTGCCGCCCCCGCACCGCACGGGCGGCGGCGCGCAGGTCCTCGATCCGCGCGTTGGTGCAGGAACCTAGAAACACACGGTCGATCGGCAGCCCCGCGAGCGGCGTACCGGGGGCGAGCCCCATGTATTCGAGCGCGCGGGTGACCGCCTGCCGCTCCGCCTCGCTCGCGCAATCCGCGGGGTCGGGCACGCGGCCCGTCACCGCCGCGACCATGCCGGGGCTCGTGCCCCAGGTGACCTGCGGCGCCACCGCCCCGGCGTCGACATCCACCCGTCGGTCGTAGGTCGCGCCCGGGTCGGTGTGGAGCCGCCGCCATCGCTCCACCGCGCGCTCCCACGCCACCCCACGCGGCGCACGGGGTCGCCCCACGAGATATGCGAACGTCGTCTCGTCGGGGGCGATCATGCCGGCGCGCGCCCCCGCCTCGATCGACATGTTGCACACCGTCATCCGCTGCTCCATAGAAAGGGCGCGGATCGCGTCCCCCGTGTACTCGATGACGTGTCCCGTCGCACCGGCGGTGCCGATCTGGCCGATCAGCGCGAGAATGAGATCCTTGGCCGTAACTCCCCGCCCCAGTTTCCCCGTGACACGGGCCTCCATCGTCCGGGGCTTCGACCACACGAGGCACTGCGTCGCGAGGACGTGCTCTACTTCGCTCGTGCCGATCCCCAGCGCGAGCGCCCCGAATGCACCGTGGGTCGCAGTATGGGAGTCGCCGCACACGATCACCATGCCCGGCCGGGTGAGCCCCAGTTCGGGGCCGATCACGTGCACGATCCCCTGCTGCGCCGACCCCAGATCGAACAGCTCGATCCCGAAATCGTGTGCGTTGGCCGCGAGCGCATCCAGCTGACGCGCGGCGACGGGATCCGCGATCGGGACTGCGCGGTCCCCGGTGGGCACGTTGTGGTCCACCGTGGCGACTGTCAGCTCCGGCCGCCGCACCCGCCGCCCGGCCTGCCGCAGCCCTGCGAACGCCTGGGGCGAGGTGACCTCGTGCACCAGGTGCAGATCGACGTACAGGAGCGCCGGCCCCTCCGGGAACTGATGCACGACGTGCCCGTCCCATACCTTCTCGAACAGCGTCCGCCGCGTCATGACACGACGCCGGCTCCCTGTGCTGGGACGGCGGCCGCCGCCGCCCGCCCCTCCTCGGTCCACGGCATCATGGCGCGCAGCTTGGCACCGACCCGCTCGATCGGATGCTCGGCACCGGCGCGCCGCAGCGCCTCGAAGCGGCGGCCGCCGCCTCGGGATTCGGCGATCCACTCCCGAGCGAAGCTCCCGGACTGGATGTCGCCCAGGATGCGCTGCATCGCGGCCCGGACCTCCGCGGTCACGATCTTCGGGCCGCGCGTGTAATCGCCGTATTCGGCCGTGTCGCTGATCGAATAGCGCATGAACTTCATGCCGCCGCGATACATCAGATCCACGATCAGCTTCAGCTCGTGCATACACTCGAAGTAGGCGATCTCCGGCGCGTACCCCGCGGCGGTAAGCGTCTCGAAGCCGGCCTGAATGAGCGCCGTGACGCCGCCGCACAGCACGGTCTGCTCGCCGAACAGGTCGGTTTCCGTCTCCTCGCGGAACGTCGTCTCGAGCACGCCGGCGCGGGCGCACCCGATGCCGGAGGCATAGGCGAGCGCGTCCGCGAGCGCGTTGCCGCTCGCGTCGCGGTGCACCGCGACCAGCGCCGGCACCCCGCGGCCGGCCTGGAACTCGCTCCGCACCAGGTGCCCGGGAGACTTCGGCGCGATCATCGCGACGTCCACCTCCGCGGGCGGCGTGATCTCGCCGAAATGCACGTTGAAGCCGTGCGCGAACAGCAGCGTCTTGCCGCGCCGCAGGCTCGGGGCGACTCCGGCCTCGTACACCGTTCGCGCTTCCTGGTCGGGGACGAGCATCATGATGACGTCCGCCGCCCGCGCCACCTCGGCGACCGGGCGCACGTCCAGGTTCTCCGCCCGGGCGCGCTCCCACGACGCGCCGCCCGGCCGCAACCCCACGACCACCTGCGCGCCCGAATCCCGCAAGTTGAGGGCGTGCGCGTGGCCCTGGCTGCCGTACCCGATCACCGCGATGACGCGGCCCTCGAGCCGGCTGGGGTCGGCGTCGGCGTCGTAGAACACGCGCGGCTCTCTCTCACTCATGGCTGTACCTCCCTGGCGGATTCTTCCCCCGTGAGTACCATGACCGACCGCACGCCGATCATCTTGTGGAATTGTTGTGCCACACGATCGGCGGTGACGGCGTCGGTCTTCAGCACGAACGTCAGTCGCGACAGGCCGGCGGTGCCGCTCGGGTACACGGCCAGGCCCTCCACAGCCACGTTGCGACGGCGCAGCACGCCGACCGCGCGGTTGAGCGTCAGCAGCGCGTCGTCCAGCAGCACGGCAACGGTGTGGGCGGAGGGCACGTGTCGGTCAGCCGCCGGCCGCACTGGCCGCGCCAGCAGGCTCCGCCTCGATCGGCTCGGAGAGCGAGCCGCCGGGCGGGATCATCGGGTACACGTTGGCCTCCTGCTCGATCATGAACTCGACCAGTACCGGCCCGCGCTCGGCGTTCGCCCGCTCGACGGTAGCCGCGAGGTCATCGGTATCCTTCACCCGATAGCCGGGGATACCGTACGCCTCCGCCAGCTTCACGTAGTCCGGGCTCCAGATCGGCGTGCAGGAGTACCGCTTCTCGTGGAAGAACTGCTGCCACTGCCGCACCATCCCGAGATAGCCGTTGTTGAACACCGCCATCTTCACGGGCAGCCCTTCCTGCACCATGGTCGCGATTTCTGCCATGTTCATCTGGAAGCCACCGTCGCCCGAGATCGCCCACACCGTCTCACCGGGGCGCGCGAGGTGCACGCCCAGGGCGGCCGGCACGGCGAACCCCATGGCGCCGAGGCCCCCCGACGTGATGTGCGTGTTGGGCCGCTGGTAGGGAAACAGCTTGGCGACCCACATCTGGTGTTGCCCCACGTCCGACACGATGGTGCATTCGCCGTGGGTCGTCTCGCAGATAGACGCAAGGATCGCCTCGGGCGACAGCTCGCCGCGATACGACGCCGCCCGGGTACGCGTGAAGCTGCGAATGTGTTCGAGCCAGCGGTCGCAACGGCGCGGCTCCACGGCGGCGAGCAGGCGGCGCGTGACGTCGCGCGCATCGCCCACGATCCCGACGGCGACGGGGACGTTCTTCCCGATCTCCGTGCGATCCAGGTCGACGTGCACGATGCGGGCCTGCCGCGCGAAGCTCGCGGTGTTGCCGGTGACGCGGTCGTCGAACCGCAGCCCGATGCCGATGATCACGTCGGCGTGCTGGATCGCGCGGTTGACGTGCACCTCGCCGTGCATCCCCGGCATGCCGAGGTGCAGCGCGTGGCCGTCCGGGAAGGCGCTGATGCCGAGCAGCGTCGTGACGACGGGAATCCCGGTCTTCTCAGCGAGCGCCCGCACTTCCGCGTACGCCTGCCCCAGGATCACTCCGTGCCCGATCATCAGGAGCGGCCGCTCCGCCCCCTTGATGAGTCGCGCCGCCTGGCGCACGCCTTCTTCCACCGACGGCGCGACCGGAGAGCGGTCACGCCGGGTGGGCTGCTGCGGGCGTGGCGCGACCGCCACTTTCTGGTTCTGCACGTCCTTCGGCACGTCGATGACCACCGGCCCCGGCCGCCCTTCCAGCGCGACGGCCATGGCTTCCGCCACGACATCCGCCAGGTCGGCCGCGTCCTGGACGAGATAGCTGTGCTTGGTGATCGGCAAGGTGATGCCGATGATGTCGGTTTCCTGGAAGGCGTCACGCCCGATCATCGGGCGGGATACCTGTCCCGTAATGGCCACGACCGGCGAGTTGTCCATGTGCGCCGCCGCGAGCCCGGTGACGAGGTTCGTCGCGCCCGGCCCCGACGTGGCGACGCACACACCTACGCGGCCGCTCGCCCGGGCGTAGCCGTCCGCCGCGTGGGCCGCCGCCTGCTCGTGTCGCACCAGGATGTGACGCAGGCGCGGGTAGTCCGGCAGCGCGTGATAGAACGGCATGATCGCGCCCCCCGGATATCCGAAGATCACCTCGACGCCGGCGTCCACCAGCCCCTGGCACAGGATTTCCGCCCCCGAGAGCAGCTCGCTCATAGACTCACACTCCCCAGAAGTAGCTGGCGCTGAGGGACTCGTCTTCCAGCTGATCCGCATGGCTCACCTTGTTGAGAGCATGTACCAGGGCACGGGCGCTCGCCTCGACGATGTCGGTTGAGGCGCCGTGCCCAGAAAGCGACTTCCCGTCGATCCGCGCCTGCACCAGTACCTGGCCCAAACTGTCGCGACCCGGCGTGACCGATTGCACGGTGAGGTTCATGACGTCCACCTGGCGCCCGACGACCTTCGCGATCGCGGCGAATGCCGCGGCAATCGGCCCGTTGCCTGAAGCCGTTGCGCTCCGCTCTCGACCGTCCGCCGTGGGGCCGGTGAGCCGCACTTCGGCGGTCGCCGGCACGGTCCCACAGGTGACCTGCAGGTGGGTGAGTCGGTAGGCCTCCGGCGCGTCGTTGAACCGGCCGTGCAGGAGCGCCAGCAGGTCCTCGTCCAGGATCTCGCGCTTCTTGTCAGCCAGGGTGCTGAACTCGCCGTACAGCTTGCCGAGCGTCGCGTCGTCCAGCTCGTAGCCGAGCTCGCGGTAACGCCGCTCGAGCGCATGCTTGCCGGAGTGCTTGCCCAACACCAGGCTCGAGCGCGCGACCCCGACCTCTTCCGGGCGGATGATCTCGTAGGTGAGGCCGTTCTGGAGTACGCCGTGCTGGTGGATCCCCGCCTCGTGGGCGAAGGCGTTGCGCCCCACCACCGCCTTGTTGGGTTGCGGAAAGACGCCGATGACGTGAGAGAGCAGCTGGCTCGTGCGGTATAGCTCCTGGGGATTCACGCCGCAGCGGAACGAGACCGCGTTCGGCCGCACCCGCCCGGCCACCACGATCTCTTCCAGCGCCGCGTTGCCGGCGCGCTCGCCGATCCCGTTCACCGTGCATTCCACCTGCCCGGCTCCCGCTTCGATCGCGGCGAGGGAATTGGCGACGGCCAGCCCGAGGTCGTCGTGACAGTGCGCGCTGAACACCGCCCGGGCGGCGTTGGGCACGCGCTCGCGCACGGCGCGGAACAGGTTGCCGTACTCGACCGGCAGCGCGTAGCCCACCGTGTCGGGCAAATTGATCGTGGTGGCGCCCGCGGCGATCGCCGCCTCGACCACGCGGCACAGGAACTCGAGATCGGTGCGGGTCGCGTCTTCCGCCGAGAACTCGACGTCGTCCGTGTAGCGGCGGGCGCGCCGCACGGCGTCCCGGGCCCGCTCGAGACACTGTTCGCGACTGAGCCGCAGCTTGCACTCCAGGTGCAGGTCGGACGTCGCGATGAAGACGTGCAGGCGCGGACGGGCCGCGGGCCGCAAGGCCTCTCCCGCCAGGTCGATGTCGCGCTCATGGCAGCGGGCCAGCGCGGCGATCACGGGGCGAGAGAGCGCCTCCGCCACCGAGCGTACCCCGCGCCGGTCACCCTCCGAAGCACTCGGGAACCCCGCTTCGATCACGTCCACCCCGAGCACGTCCAGCTGCTGCGCCAGGCGCAGCTTCTCTTCGGCAGTCATCGAATTGCCCGGTGCCTGCTCGCCGTCGCGCAGCGTCGTGTCGAAGATTATGACGTCTCTCCCCATGGTGGTCCCCTGCTCCCTTCCCCGTCCCGATGGTAGTGACAAAAAAGCCGCGAACCTTTGGGGGTCCGCGGCGCGGGTGCTGCTCTGCTGCTCTATTCGCTAGTCGATCATCTTGCCGTTTCGCGCGCGCCGCCGACCCCCTCCTGAGCGATAATGCTCAGCAGGACGAGGACGAGAACCAGCAGCAGCGCGAACTGCATCATACGGCGATGATACTCCAGATCGAGAACGTCGTGCGTTGCGACCGAACTGTGAGCATAGGCTTGCGGCCGGCGCGCGTCAAGACTCCACGATCGCACGGGCGGCGCCTACTCTTGTGGGTGGGTTGACTCCTTTCCGAGCCCCGTTTAGTCATTCGGGCATGCGGCGTACCTCGGTGCACCACCGGCATCACCGCCGCCACCCGTTCGCTGGGGGGCAGCCGGAGGCGTACGCGAGGTAGCCAGTAGCCCGTAGGACCTTGAGTGCACCGCCGACGCCGGCTCCCCGGGGGCCGGCGTCGTCTTTTTCTGGGACACCGCCCGACCCCCGGGGCTCCGACTCGGCCAACATCGGAGCGGAACGGATGTTCAGACCATCGAGCGACGCCGTCTGCCTTCGCCTCGGCCTGCCCAAGGGCCGCATGGAGCAGGCCGTGCTGACCCTCCTCGCCGACGCCGGGATCCGCGTAACTCCCGGTGCCCGCGGCTACCGGCCCCACGTGTCGCTCGCCGATACCGAAGCCAAGCTCCTCAAACCCCAGAACATCGTGGAGATGCTGGCGCTCGGCAGCCGGGACGTCGGCTTTGCGGGAGCGGACTGGGCGACGGAGCTCGAAGCCGACGTGGTCGAGCTGCTCGATACGGGTCTCGACCCGGTACGGGTCGTGGCCGCTGCGCCTCCCGCGCTGATCGGGGACGGCGGCCTCCCGGCGCGCCGCCTCGTGATCGCGTCGGAATACGAGAGGCTCACGCGCCGCTGGATCGCGCAGCGCGGCCTCGCGGCCGAGTTCGTCCTCTCGTACGGCGCCACGGAAGTGTTTCCGCCCGAGGATGCGGACGTGATCGTGGACAACATGGCCACGGGGGCGACGCTCGAGGCGAACAGCCTGGCGGTGGTGGACGAGCTCATGCAGTCATCGACGCGCGTGTACGCGAACCGCGCGGCGCTGGACGATCTCGCGCGACGTCGCCGCATCGATGACCTGGTCCTGCTGATCAATTCCGTCCTCGAGGCACGGCGCCGCGTGATGCTCGAGGTGAACGCGTCGGCCGCATGCCTCGACGCCGTTGTCGCGGTGCTCCCCTCGATGCGGCAAGCCACCGTGGCGCCGCTGTTCGGAAACGGCGGCTACGCCGTAAAGGCTGCGGTGCCGCGCGACTGTCTGCCGCACGTGATCCCGGCGGTAAAGGCGGCGGGCGGCACCGACGTGGTCGTCTCCACCCTGTCGCAGATCGTCCCATGACGCTCGCCCGCGCCGCTCTCACGGGGCCGATCTCGCGCATCGATCCGGCCGTTCTGTACTCGAAGCCCCAGCCGGAAGGCGACGGCTTGCTGCGGCTCGACAGCAACGAGGGACCGTTGCCGCCCCGCGCCCTGCTCGCGGAGCTGGCGGGTGCCGACCCCGAGATGCTGCGCCGGTATCACGACGCCGCCGCCCTCGAGGCCGCACTGGCCGCGCGCGTCGGCGTGGCGGCGGGCCGTGTGATCGCCACCGCCGGCGCCGACGAAGCGATCGACCGCGCCTGCCGGGCTTTCCTCGATCGCGGCCGCACTCTGGTTCTACCCGACCCCACGTTCGAGCTGTTCGAGCGGTTCGCGGCGCTCGCGGGAGGTGACGTCCAGCACGTCCCATGGCGCGCCGGGCCGTTCCCGGGCGACGCGTTCCTCGACCGGCTCGACGCGCGGACGGCGATCGTGGTCGTCGTGTCGCCCAACAACCCCACGGGAGCGGTGGCCACCTTGGCCGATGTGCGACGCCTCGCGGCCGCCGCGCCCTACGCGCTGCTGCTGCTCGATCTCGCATACGTCGAGTATGCCGACGCCGATCTCACACCCGGCGTCCTCGACCTCCCGAACGTGCTGGTGGTCAGGACGTTCTCGAAAGCCTGGGGACTCGCCGGCTGCCGCGTCGGCTACGCCATCGGGAGCCCATACGTCGTATCGGTGCTGCGCGCGGCCGGCGGCCCCTATCCTGTGGGGTCTCCGTCGATCGCCCTCGCGTTGCGCCAACTCCAGCACGGCGAGGATTCGCTGCGCGCCCACGTGGCGCGGGTCCGCGAGGAGCGGAAGGTCTTGACCGCCCGGCTCGCCTCCCGCGGGCTCGCACCGATCGCATCCCAGGGGAATTTCGTGTTCGCGGATTTCGGCCCGCGCGTCGCGCTCGTGTGTGCGGCCCTCGCCGCGCTGGGCGTGCTGGTGCGCGACTTCCCGCTCCGGCCGGGCATCGAGACCGGCTTGCGCATCACGTTGCCGGGAGATCCCGCGCAGTTCCGGCGGCTGTGTGGGGCGCTCGACAGGGTGCTTTCCGGACCGGGCGATGTGCGGGAGCTCGTACCGTGACCGCACGCGCCGTCACCGTCACTCGCGCCACGCGCGAGACCTCCGTCAGCGTGACCCTCGCTCTGGACGGCACCGGCACGGCCGACGTGAAGACCGGTGTCGGCTTCCTCGACCACTTGCTGGATACGCTCGCGCGGCACGCGCGCTTCGATCTCTCACTCTCCTGCCGGGGCGATCTGGCAGTGGACGACCATCACACCGCCGAAGACTGCGCGCTGGCGCTGGGCGGCGCGCTCGACCAAGCGCTGGGTGAGCGGCGCGGCGTGAACCGGTTTGGCTGGGCGTACGCGCCGCTCGACGAGGCGCTGGCGCGCGCCGCGGTGGACCTCTCGGGGCGGCCATATGCCGAGGTCGCGCTCGACTTGCAGCGCGAGGCGATCGGCGGCCTGGCGTGCGAGAACGTGCCGCACCTGCTGCGCTCGCTCGCGAGCGCCGCACGCCTGACGCTCCACGTGGACGTGCTGAGGGGCGAGAATGACCACCACAAGGCCGAGGCCGCCATCAAGGCCGTGGCGCTGGCCCTGCGGCAGGCGGTGGCTTGCTCGGGGTTCGAGGACGTCCCGTCCACCAAAGGGACGCTGGGAGGGAGGCGCAGTGAGTGACGTCGTGGTCGTCGACTCGGGTGTCGCGAACCTCGCGTCGATCGCGAGCGCGCTCCGTCGGCTCGGCGCAACCGTCACGGTGACGGCGAGTGCCGAAGCGGTGCAGAGCGCGTCGCGCCTAGTGCTGCCCGGCGTAGGCGCCTTCGGGGCCGGGCTCGCGGCCCTGCGCGCGCGGCGACTCACCGCGGCCATCGGGGAGGCCACTGGGCGCGGCACGCCGCTGCTCGGCGTGTGTCTCGGGATGCAGATGTTGTGCGAACGCAGTGAGGAAGCACCCGGGATTCCCGGTCTCGGCATCATTCCCGGCGGCTGCGTCCGTCTCCCGGACGACGTGCGGGTGCCGCACCTCGGCTGGAACCACGTCACTGCCGCACCGGGCACGCGGTTCGTCGCGACCGGCGCCGCCGCGTTCGCCAACTCGTATGCCCTGCGCCAGGCGCCCGCGGGATGGATCCCCGCCTGGTCGACTCACGGCGCGCGCTTCGTGGCGGCGCTCGAGCGCGACGCCATCGTGGCTTGCCAGTTCCACCCGGAGTTGTCGGGCGCGTACGGCGCGGCGCTGCTCGAGCGCTGGCTCCGGGGAGACGCGGGCGTGCCGCCCGCCGGCGCCGACGCGGCACCCGGATTGCTGCGCCGCGTCGTCCCGTGTCTCGACGTGCGGGACGGCCGGGTCGTGAAGGGCGTGCGGTTTCAAGGGCTGCGCGACGCCGGCGATCCGGCCACGCAGGCCGCACGCTACGAGGCTCAGGGCGCGGATGAGATCGTCGTGCTCGACGTGGCCGCGTCCCCCGACGGGCGCCGAACGCACCTCGAGACGGTGCAGCGGGTGCGCGCCGCGATCAGCATTCCGCTCACCGCCGGTGGCGGCGTCCGGAGCGTCGCGGACGCGCGCGGCCTGCTCGCCGCGGGCGCGGACAAGATCAGCGTCAACACGGCGGCGATTCGCCGCCCGGCCTTGCTGGGCGAGCTCGCGACGGCGTTCGGGTGCCAGTGCGTGGTGCTCGCGATCGACGCCCGGCGCGCGGACGACCGGTGGGAGGTCCTCGCGCTGGGCGGCCGGGAGGGCGCGCTCCCGGATGCCGTGACGTGGGCACAACGCGGCGAACGGCTCGGCGCGGGAGAGATTCTGCTCACAAGCTGGGATCGCGACGGCACGCGTGTGGGCCCCGACCTGGAGCTCGTGCGCGCGGTGTGCGGCGCCGTGCGGATCCCGGTGATCGCGTCGGGGGGGATCGGCCGCCGGGCACACGCGGCCGATGCATTCGCCGCCGGCGCCGACGCGGTGCTCGCCGCCTCGGTCTTCCATGACGGCGATGAGACGGTGGGCGGCATCAAGGCTGACCTCGCGGCCCAGGGCATCCGGGTGCGGCTATGATCGTGCCGAGCATCGACTTGATGAGCGGCCGGGCGGTGCAGCTCCGGAGAGGAAAAGAGCACGTTTTCGACGGCGGCGACCCGTTCGCCCGGCTCGACCAGTTCGCGGTCGCGGGCGAAGTGGCCATCGTGGATCTCGATGCCGCACTGGGCCGCGGTTCCAACGCGGACGTGATCCGTCAACTCGTGCGGCGCGCGCCCTGCCGGGTCGGCGGCGGGATCCGGGACGTAGCCGCAGCGCGCGCGTGGCTCGACGCCGGCGCCGCGAAGGTGATGATCGGCACCGCCCTGAGCCCGGAGTTCTGCAGCGACCTGCCGCGCGACCGCGTGGTCGCCGCCGTGGACGCCGACCACGGCGAAGTGGTGGTGGACGGCTGGCGCCGTCGCACCGGCGCCACAGTGCTCGAGCGGGTCCGCGAGTTACAGCCCTTCGTGGGTGGGTTCCTGTTCACCCAGGTCGAGCGGGAAGGTGAAATGCGAGGGTATGACCTTGCGGCGGTGGCAGCCGCCGTGCGCGCGGCCGGCGACGTCCGCGTGATCGCCGCGGGGGGGATCACGACCGCCGCAGAGGTGCGGGAGCTCGACGGCATGGGTGCGGACGCGCAGGTCGGGATGGCGCTCTACACCGGGCGGCTGCCCCTGGGCGATGCCGTGGCGGCCCCGCTGACCCGCCCGCTCGACGGCGCCGTCTGGCCCACCGTCGTATGCGACGAGGCAGGACGCACGCTTGGCTTGGTCTGGAGCACGCGCGAGTCGCTCGCGCGCGCCGTCACCGAGCGGCGGGGCATCTATTGGTCCCGCTCGCGTGGCGCGCTGTGGGTGAAGGGGGAGACCTCGGGGAACACGCAGCAGCTGCTGCGCGTGGACCTGGACTGCGATCGTGATGCGCTCTGCTTCACCGTGCGGCAGCACGGCGTGGGCTTCTGCCACCTCGAGCGACGTTCGTGCTGGCCAGCCCGGTTCTCTCTGGACGACCTCGAGCGTACCATCGCTGAGCGTGCCGCGCGAGGCGATCCGGTTTCCGGCACTGCCAAGCTGCTCGCGGACCCCACCCTGCTCGCCGCGAAGCTGCGTGAGGAAGCGGGCGAACTCGCGGACGCCGTGACGTGCGATCAGATCGTGGACGAGGCGGCGGACGTGTTGTACCTGACCTTGGTGGCACTGGCCCGGGGTGGCGGGTCGCTCGCCGAGGTTCGGGCCACGCTCGCGCGCCGCCACGCCGCCGTCACGCGCCGGCCCATGGCCGCCAAGACCGGCGCCGCGTCATGAGTGAGCCCCTCCTTCCCGGCCGCAGGCCGGGGGACCTGGCACACCGGTCGCGGGACATCGTGCCGCCTCACGTCGTCGCCGCCGCGGCGGCCGTGATCGAGGCAGTGCGGGCACGCGGGGACGCGGCCGTGCGAGAGTATGCCGAGCGCTTTGGTGAGGTGCAGCCGGGCGCGCCGCTCGTGATCCGGCGCGAGGCGCTGTGTCGCGCGCTCGCCGATCTGCCCGCGGGTGATCACGCCGGGCTCGTGCGAGTGGCCGCCCGCATTCGCGCGTTCGCCGAGGCTCAGCGGCAGGCGCTCGCGCCCATCACGCTGCCGCTGCCGGGGGGCGCCGCCGGCCACTCGATCGCTCCCGTCGAGCGCGCGGGGTGCTACGCCCCCGGTGGGCGGTACACGCTGCCCTCATCGGTCTTGATGACCGCCGTAACCGCCCGCGCGGCGGGCGTGAACGAGGTTTGGGTCGCGAGCCCGAACCCCCGGCCCGTGACGCTCGCGGCGGCCGCGGTGGCGGGGGCGGATGGCCTGCTCGCCGCGGGCGGGGCCCACGCGATTGCCGCGCTCGCGTACGGCGTGGGGCCCATCGCTCCGTGCGATGCGATCGTGGGGCCCGGCAACCGCTACGTGACTGCCGCCAAGCAACTCGTGGCGGGACGGGTCGGGATCGATACCCTCGCGGGGCCGTCGGAGCTGCTCGTGTTCGCGGACGCGAGCGCCGATCCGGCGACCGTGGCCGCCGATCTGCTCGCCCAGGCCGAGCACGATCCCGACGCAGTCCCGGTGCTCGTGACGCTCGACTCCACGCTCGCCGAACGGGTGGAACACGAGATCCAGCGGCAGCTCGCCGATCTTCCCACGGCGCGGGTGGCGCGGGCCGCGCT
Organism: Gemmatimonadota bacterium; assembly: GCA_041482275.1. Taxonomy (GTDB): domain Bacteria; phylum Gemmatimonadota; class Gemmatimonadetes; order Gemmatimonadales; family GWC2-71-9; genus AG41. The sequence continues at coordinate 28,879 of JBGPDL010000014.1, forward strand.
CGCGAACGGCGGGGTGATCGTGGTGCGGACCGTCGATGAGGGCATCGCAGTCTGCGACGCCATCGCGCCCGAGCACCTGCAGCTCGAGCTCCTGAGCGCCGGCGCGGTCGCGCCCCGCTTGACCCATTACGGGGCGCTGTTCATCGGGTCGGGTGCCGCGGAAGTGTTGGGCGACTACGGGGCGGGACCCAACCACGTTCTCCCTACCGGCGGGGCCGCCCGCTGGGCAGGCGGGCTCTCCGTCTACGCGTTTCTGCGGGTGCGGACCTGGTTGCGGGTGGACGACGCTCCGACCGCGCGCCCGCTGTTTGAGGATGCCGCTCGGCTCGCCCGCCTCGAGGGCCTCGAGGCGCACGCGCGCGCGGCGGAGCGACGTCTCGATCCGACCGCCGCGACGCGTCCTACGCCCGCGTCAGCTGGATGAGCGTGATTTCCGCCGGCGCGCCCAGTCGCAGCGGCGGTCCCCAGTAGCCGGTGCCCCGGCTCACGTACAGCCACATCTCCTCGAGCCGGTGGAGTCCCGCGACGAACGGCTGGAACAGCCGTACCAAGAGGTTGAAGGGGAAGTACTGACCGCCGTGCGTGTGCCCGGAGAGCTGCAGGTCGAAGCCTGCGGCCCGAGCCGCGAAGGCACTCTTCGGCTGGTGCGCGAGCAGTACCTTCACGTCGCTCTCGGGCGCTCCGGCCACCGCCGCGGCCGGATCGGAGGTGTGGCCGGCCGGACCGCGGCTCGAGAGGTCGGTGACTCCGGCGAGGATGATCCGGCCCGCCCCGTGGCGGATCACCCGGTGCTTGTTCGCGAGCGTGCTGAAGCCCAACTCTTCCAGCTCGCGCACCCACCCAGCGGCGTCCCAGTAGTACTCGTGGTTCCCGGTGACGAAGAACTTTCCGTGCGGCGCTCGCAGCGCGGCGAGCGGAGCCACCTCCGCGCGGAGCGCGCGGGGAAAACCATCCGCCACGTCGCCGGTGAGGGCGATCAGATCGGGATCGAGCCCGTTGGCGGTGTCCACTACTCGCGCCACGAAGTCCCGTTTGAGCATCGGGCCCACGTGGAGATCCGACAGCTGCACGATCCGGAATCCTTCGAGGTCGGCCGGGAGTCCCGTGATCGGAACGTCGACCACGCGCACCGCCGCGGGTCGCCGCGCGCGCCACAGCCCGACCGCCAGCACGCCGAGCGCGCCACCCACCACGGCGGCGCTGAAGCCGCGGGCGCCGAGCCACGCCCGGACCTGCAGCGCGTCTCCCGCGAGCGCAAACACGATCAACAGCGACGACAGTCCCATCGCAATGAAGCCGGCTATCTCGAGCACGCGTTTCGCCGGCACCCGCTCCGTCCGGCCGGCCCACAAGGCAATGATTGGGCCGAGCGCGATGAGTAAGAGCCCGGCCCAGGCGAGCGGGCGCCATGCCGCGGGAAGCGCGCCCTGCGCCAGCAGCCGCTGCCCCACGTAGGCGTGGAGCAGCAGCCACGAGCTGGTGACGACCGAAACGAACCCGGCGATCCGCCGGCGCTGGTTCATGGGCACCTGGACTACGAATGAGAATAAGGATTGGACTCCATCCAGGACGCCAAGGGTCGTCCGGAAGTTCCGGCAGCGAGGCCTAGTAGCTCACCCCTTTGCGGATCGCGAGCCCCCAGCGACCGCCCGTGACCCCCTTGCCGAAGCGGTATCCCACGGCGAATTCCGCGACGTCGCCGCGCACGGCGCGGGTCGGACCGATCCGCAGCGACACGCCAATGTCGCCGCCCAGGCGGGCCGGCTCGCCCGGGTACCACGCCCCCCCGTAGTCGAAGAACGGCGCCACCCCGACCCCCATGAGACCCCACACGTCGTCCGCGACGAGCAGCCGATCTTCCAGCGCGAGCCACACCATGTGCGTGCCCGTGAACTGGTGGATGCCGAAGACGCGAGGGCCGTTCTGCGTCCCCCACAGATCGAACTCGGAGCCCGGCTTGGGCCGCCGGAGCTCTGCACCCTCGACATGGAGCACGAGCGTTTGGCTCGGGAGATTCTGGCTCGCGATGGTCAATGCGCCCGACACGCGCCCCGAATCGGGCACGCCGGCCGTGAACACGCCGTTCCCCGCCGCCCGCAGGACCGCGAACCCGCCGGCCCAGGGCGCGGCGAGCTGGACGCTCATTTCCGTCCCGGCGCCCGCCTGGCCCGACGGATACCCCCAGGCCCGGGGCGCCGCCCACACGCCAAAGTGGAACAGGTGCGACACATCCACGTCCTCGCGCCTAGCGTAGGAGTTGAACCGCTCGAGGACTTGAAACCGAACGTGCGCAAGGTCGAAGCCCGCGCCTGCCGTGCCGAACACCGAACGGGCGAACAGCGTGGTACGCAACGAATCGAAATCCTCGCGGCGCCACTGACCCGAGATCCACAGCCGCAGGTAATCCTCCGTTGTCGCCCGGGGCGCGAACCCTGCCGTGACCTTGACGCGCAGCGCGCGCCGCTCCAGCGCCCCCGTGGGCGTGGGGATGGTGCGCGGCGTGCCATTCGGGGACACAAGCACCCGACCCGACATGTCCGGCACGCCGTCCTTGAACAGCAGCACGCGCTCCGATGCCGCCTCGCCGTCAGTGGTGACCGCGCGCCGCGCGGCGGTCTCGTAGAACGGCACGCCCACGAGCCAGGTGCCCTGAGTTCCGTCCGACTTGTCGTTGTATGCTCCCTCGAGCAGGGTGCGCCGCCCAAAGAAGTGGGGGCTCACGTAGCCGAGCTTGAACACGCTCCGGTCGGGCGTCTTGTTGTATACCGCGGTGAGAGACGTCGCCGTGCCCAGCAGGTTGTCTTCCACGAGCCCGAGCAGCCACGTGGCGTCGCCGCCGGCGGAGGAATAGCCGAGCTGAGGCTTCGTGCTCCAGCCGTCGGTCGTGGCCACCCTGAGCGCCAGGCGGCCGTCGAGCCGCGTGGTATCGATCCGCACGCGGCTGAAGACGTGCAGGTTGCGCAGCGCCCGCTCGCTCTCGGCGACGCGCGCCGAATCGTAGGAGTCACCGTCGTTGACCAGCAAGGTGCCGCGAATCACCCCTGCGCGCGTGCGCGCGTGCAGGCGGTTCGCGAGCCGGGCGATGAATCCGGGCGCGTCGGCGTCCCGGAGATCGAACACGTTGCGGTTCACGACGATGATCGTGTCGATCGTCGCCGCGGAGGCTTGCGCGGTCAGGCGGTCGGGCGGTCGGGCGGTCAACAACCCGAGCGCGATGCCGACCGCCGCCGTTCTACTTGACCAAGTCAATGCGCTGGTGCAGCGAATAGGTGGCGTGGCGAGCCGGCGCGTTCCATGCGGTAAAATACAGCGTCGCATCCACGCGGCCGGTGATCTGCCGCAGGCCGCGGGTCGCGACGCGAAACGTGCCCCGCACCGAGTCCGGCTTAAAGGGGCCGCACACGCAGGTCACGGTCGCGAACGCCGGAATACGCGCGGGCGGCGGGCCGAGGGCGTACGGCACGTCCTGCCGCAGATCGCGCGCATGCCCCAGGTCCAGCGCGAGGGTCAGCGAATACTCGTCGCCTTCGCCCGCCGCGGGATTGAAGTCGTAGCGGGCGAGGCCCACGTCCCCACCGCCCCGCGTCGTGTCGAGCGTCAAGCGGACCACGGTGAGGTGCGGGTCCTGCTGGACCGCCACCCGCCCGTGCCACTCCCAGCGACCGGAACTTTGCGCGCCGAGGGTGTCGCCGGGGCGGGAGACGCTGTCACATGCGCACAGCCACGGCAACAGCGTCACGCAGAAACGTCGCGCCACGACGTTGCACAAAAACGTCCTGCGGAGGCGTGGAAAGGATGCCGCCTTCAGCCCCGTTCTCCCGTATTTGTTGGGCATGGTGCTGCGCGCCTACGCCCGGCGGTTGCGAGCGCACGAACTCGCCGTGGAAGTCTCCGTCCAGGCAGCCCGCCTCAGCCGCACCCTGGCGGGACCCGGAGCCGCAACGCGAGCAGATCAACTCGTCCGAGCGGCACTCTCCATCAGCTCCAACATAGCGGAAGCGTGTGGCCGAGGCACGGTCCCCGAATTCCGCCGGTTCCTGGCGTACGCCCGTGGCTCCGCGCAGGAGACCCTGACCCAACTCCGAGTCGCGGCGGCCCTCGACCTGGGCCATGCGAGAGAGATCCGCGCACTCGAAGGTCGGGTCGCTGTCGTGCTGAACACGCTCGGGCGTTTGATGGCGCACCCGCCGCCCGACCGATGATAACGCTGTTGTGCTATGCCGTCGCGCGACGTCTTCGTGTGACGTGTACGTGCTACGTCGTCAGTACTGCCCGAGGTACCGATTCAGCTCCCACTCGCTGACCTGCCCGATGTATTCCTGCCACTCCTCCCGCTTGGCTTCGACGAAGCGCTCGTAGATGTGCGCACCCAGCGCGGCGCGAACCACGTCGTCCTTTTCGAGCTCGTTCAGCGCTTCGTGGAGATCGCGCGGCAGTTCGTCGATGCGATACTTACGCCGCTCGCGGAAGCTCATCGTGAAGATGTTCTTGTTCACCGGGTCGGGCGGGACCAGCTTCCGCTCGATCCCGTCGAGCCCGGCGGCGAGTTGCACCGCGAGCGCCAGGTAGGGGTTGGCCGAAGGGTCGGGCATGCGCAGCTCGCAGCGTGTTCCGATGCCGCGGCGATCGGGGATGCGGACGAGCGGCGACCGGTTGCGCATCGACCACGCGACATTGGTGGGGGCTTCGTACCCCGGCACGAGCCGCTTGTAGCTGTTCACGAGCGGATTCGTTAAGGCGCAGAATCCGCACGCGTGGGCAAGCAGCCCCGCCACGTACTGGAGCGCCGTGTCCGACAACTCCCATTTCCCCTTCGGGTTGTGGAAGGCGTTCTTCTCGCCCTTGAACAGCGACTGGTGCGTGTGCATGCCCGAGCCGTTCTGGCCGAAGATCGGCTTGGGCATGAAGGTGGCGAGGAAGCCGTGCCGGTAGGCGACATTGCGAACGATGAAGCGGAACGTGGCGAGGTTGTCGGCGGTCGCGAGGGCTTCGGTGTACCGGAAGTCGATTTCGTGCTGGCCGGGGGCGACCTCGTGGTGGCCCGCCTCGACCTCGAATCCCATCGAGACGAGGTCCCGGATGATCAGGCGCCGGATCTCTTCGGCCCGATCGACCGGGGTCTGGTCGAAGTAGCCGCCCTTGTCGTGCGTCTCGGTCGTGGGATCGCCGCTCGCGTCGAGCTGGAAGATGAAAAATTCCGCCTCGACCCCGGCCATCATCTCGTAGCCCAGCGCCTTGGCCTTGGCGATCTGGCGCTGCAGCGTCTGACGCGTGCACCCCGCGAACGCCGACCCGTCCGGGTTGTAGATGTCGCAAATGAGGCGCGCGACGCGCCCCCCCTCGTCGTCGTACGGCAACACGCGGAACGTCTCCAGGTCCGGTTTCAGCACCATGTCGGACTCCTCGATCCGCACGAATCCTTCGATCGATGAGCCGTCAAACATGATGTCGCCTTCGAGCGCCTTCTCGAACTGGCTCTCGGGCACCTCGACGTTCTTGTTGATGCCGAGGATGTCGGTGAACTGCAAACGCAGGAAGCTGATCCCCTGCTTCTTGCAGAGCTCGAGGATGTCGCGCTTGGTGGCGCCGGTGGTTTTCGGGGCGGTGGCCATGGGGACGGTACCAGACGGTAAAGGACGGTAGAGGAGGGCGCAACCTCTACCGTCTTCTACCGTCCTCTACCATCGCGTCAGCTCAAACGTCGTAGTACAGGAAGAACTCGTACGGATGCGGGCGCAGCGCCACGGGATCGACTTCCTTGACGCGCTTGTACGTGAGCCACGTTTCGATCAGGTCGGGCGTAAACACGCCCCCCTCGAGCAGAAAGGCGTGATCCGCCTCCAGCGCCGCGAGCGATTCGCCGAGCGAGCCGGGCGTGTTCTTCACGTGCTTCCGCTCTTCCGGCTCGAGGTCGTACAGATCGACGTCCATCGGCTTGGGCGGCTCGATCTTGTGCTTGATGCCGTCCAGGCCGGCCATGAGCAGTGCGGCGAACGTGAGGTACGGGTTCGACGACGGATCGGGAGCCCGGAACTCGACGCGCTTCGCCTTGGGCGACTTGGAATACACCGGGATGCGGCAGATCGCCGAGCGATTGCGCTGCGAGTAGATCAGGTTGATCGGCGCCTCGTAGCCCGGCACCAGTCGCCGGTAGCTGTTCGTGGTCGGCGCCGCGAATGCCAGCACCGCAGGCGCATGCTTGATCAGCCCGCCGATGTACCACCGCGCCACGTCCGAGAGCAGCGCGTACCCGTTGGCGTCGAAGAACAGGTTCTTCCCGTCCTTCCAGAGACTCATGTGCACGTGCATCCCCGAACCGTTGTCGCCGAACATCGGCTTGGGCATGAACGTCGCCGTATAACCGTGCCGGTGACAGACGTTCTTCACGATGTACTTGTACATCATGACCTGGTCCGCCATGCGCCCCAGCGCCCCGAACTTCATGTCGATCTCGGTCTGGCCCGCGGTGCCCACCTCGTGATGGTGCACTTCCACCTCCACCCCCGCGGCGATCAGCGCCAGCATGATCTTGGAGCGCAGATCCTGCAACCGGTCGACGGGCGGCACGGGGAAGTAGCCCTCCTTGTGCCGCGGCCGGTGGCCCAGGTTCGGGTTGCCGTTCGCGCCCGAGTTCCAGATCCCTTCCTCGGAGTCGATGTGGTAATAGCCTTCGTGCGCGTTCTGGTCGAAACGCACGGAGTTGAAAATGTAGAACTCCGCCTCGGGGCCGTAGTACGCCGTCGTGGCGATCCCCGACTTTACGAGATACTGCTCCGCCTTCTGCGCCACGTACCGCGGGTCGCGCGAGTAGCGCTGGCCCGTCACCGGGTCGGTCACGTCGCACGTCAGCGAGAGCGTCAGCACCTCCAAACACGGGTCGACGAACGCGCTCGCCGGATCCGGAAACAGCAGCATGTCGCTCTCGTTGATCGCCTGGAACCCGCGGATCGACGAGCCGTCGAACCCGATCCCTTCCTTGAAGAGATCCTCGGTGAGCTCCTTGAGCGGGATCGAGAAGTGCTGCCACGTGCCCGGCAAGTCGGTGAACCGAAGGTCCACCACCTGGACGCCGGCATCCTTGGCTTTCCGCACCACGTCGGCCGGCGTGGCGCTCGCTGCCGGCTTCGCCCCAGAGGCGGTCGTGGTTGGCTCCAACGTCGCGGTCATAAGATCGGTCTCCTAGAACGGTCGCTGAGAGGGACGTGCACAGACGATGCCACGAGCGACGAGAGCCCCGCGTCGCGGTGGCGGGCCTGGGCTCTCATCGAACGCGTCAGCAAGGTCACTCTGGGCATGCGGGAAAGTACTGGCGTCGTTGCGCGGTGTCAACCATTTCGTGTCGTACACGCAACACAAATGCAGCGAAGCTCGGACCGCATCTATTGACGTGCAAAGTTGTCAGCCGAAACGTGCATAACTTGTACGATTTTCCACACACGAGTTTATTCGGCCAGCGCCTCTACGAAGTGCCACAGTTCCACGGCCGAAAATTCCCCGAAGCGATCCTGGATCGCGCGCTCCGATGGTTCGAGGAAGATCCAGCTGGTCACGCGGCGGCGGTCGCCGCTCACGAAGTGCAAGCGCCCGCGCACCGCCCCGACCTCGGTGTCGGGCTGCATTTCGAGATGCACGTCCCAACGTTCGTCCCCGCGCTTCAGCTCGCCCATGTGCTTGGCACGGTCCTGTCCCGGGAAAGCGGCGGTCATGGTGTTACACTATGCGCTCCCACGCGCAATCCTGCCAGTTAGATTCCCTCCGCAAATGAACTGTCACGTCTGTGGAACGGCCCTCGCGGCCACCGCGCGGTTCTGCCACAAATGCGGCGCCCAGATCGGCGGTACGCAAGCGGCTGGGTGGCGGACCGGGCTGCCCTGGGGCGTAGCAGGCCTGGCGCTGGGCGCCCTGATCACCTTGGTCGCGCTCCGCCTGTCGGGGAGCGGGGAGCGAGGAGCGGTCGCGGTCGACGCACCGGAAGGTCCGGCTCCTCGCTCCCCGCTTTCGCCTCCCGACATTTCCCAGATGTCGCCCGAAGAACGCGCCACCCGGCTCTACAACCGGGTGATGACGTTGCATACGCAGGGCAAGGCCGACAGTGCGGAGTTCTTCCTGCCGATGGCCCTGCAGGCCTACGCCATGCTCCCGGCCCTCGACGTGGACGGCCGCTACCACATCGGCGTACTCGACCTGACCGGAGGCAACGCCGCCGCCGCACTTGCACAGGCGGACACGATTCGTCGCGCTGTCCCCACCCACCTCTTCGGATTCATGCTCCGAGCCCGCGCGCTCGATCTCCAGCGCGACGCCGCAGGTGCGCGCCGGGCTTACAGCGACTTTCTCAAGAACGAGGCGGCGGAGCGGGCACGCCAGCGACCCGAATACGGCGAACACGGCCAGAACCTGGATGCGTTTCACGAGCAAGCGACGCAGGTGACCGGTGGGAATGCCAAGCGTGGCAGCTAAGGGTCGGCGGACGATCCATCTCGCGCACAGCCCGGATGCCGACGATGCGTTCATGTTCTGGGCGCTCGCGACGGGCCGAATCGACACAGGCGACCGGCGGTACGTGCACGAGCTCGGCGACATCGAGTCGTTGAACCGGCGCGCGCTCGCCGGTGAGCTGGAAGTGACCGCCGTGTCGCTCCACGCCTACGCTTACCTCGCCGACCGCTATGCCTTGCTCGCCCATGGCGCCAGCATCGGCGACCGGTACGGACCCCGCATCGTGTCGAGCACTCCCCGCCCGGCGGATCCGCGTGCCGCGCTCGGCGCGCCGGACGTACTCGTCGCCGTCCCAGGCGAGCTCACCACCGCGTTTCTCGCGCTCAAGCTGTACCAACCCGCAGCGCGCCATGTCGTCGTGCCGTTCGATGAGATCGAGGACTACGTGGCCGCAGGACGCGCGCGCGCGGGTCTCCTGATTCATGAGGGTCAGCTCACCTACGCCGACCGAGGCCTGCATCTCTGGACCGATCTCGGTGAGTGGTGGCACGGCGAGACCAGCCTCCCGTTGCCCCTCGGCGGCAACGTGGTGCGTCGCGACCTGGGGCCGGCGCTGATGCAGGACGTGGCCCGCGACTTGAAAGCGAGCATACAGTACGGTCTCTCGCATCGGGCTGAAGCGCTGGCGCACGCCAAGGCGTACAGCCGCGGTCTCGACGCGACCCGCATCGACCGCTTCATCGCCATGTACGTCAACGCCTACACGATCGACTACGGCGCAACCGGCCGGCGCGCGGTGGCCGAGCTGCTTGGTCGCGCCCACCACGCCGGACTGCTCGCCGCGCCGGTCGACCTGACGTTCGTGGCGGCCGCCAGCTGAGGCGCCGCCGGGGCTATCCAGACCGACCCGGTGGCGCCATTTTCTGAAGAGACTACCCTAAGGAGTACTGAGTGGCCGACATGGCGGGGCCCGTCCAGATCCTGGTGGTAGACGACGAGGAGCCCATCCGGAACGCCCTCAAGAAGTTCCTCACGCAACAGCAGTTCGAAATCTACACCGCGGGTTCGGGCGACGAGGCACTGCAGCAGCTGCGGCGTCACCGCGTCGCGCTGATGCTGTGCGACATCCGCATGCCGGGCACGAGCGGCGTGGATCTCGTGCCCCAAGCCATCGAGATCGAGCCCGAGCTCGCGATCCTTATGCTCACCGCCGTGAACGACGCCACCAGCGCCGCGCTGTGCATGCAGCGCGGCGCCATGGACTACCTCACGAAACCGATCGAGCTGGCCGACCTGGGACGGGCGGTCCAGCGGGCCCTCAAGCGTCGCGAGATGCTGCTCGAAAGCCGCCAGTTGAACCAGTGGCTCAAGGAAGAAGTAACCACCCGAACCGCCGAGCTCCAGCGGGAGCGGATGAAGCTGGAACGGCTCTCGATCGCCACGCTCGAGGCTCTCGTCAACGCCCTCGAAGCCAAGGATCCCTACATGCGGGGGCACTCGGCCCGCGTGGCTGACTTGTCCGCCACGCTGGCGCACGAGCTGGGGATGTCGGACGAGGACCTGGAGCACGTCCGCGTCGCGGGCCGGTTGCATGATATCGGGAAAATCGGCACCCGCGAATCCGTCCTGAACAAGCAGGGAGCGTTGAGCCCTGAGGAGTTCGAGCACGTCAAGCAGCACGTGATCATCGGGTCCCAGATCCTGGCACCGCTCTCCCACCTTGGCGACATCATCCCGGCAGTGCGCCACCACCACGAGCGCTGGGACGGTACGGGCTACCCCGACGGGCTGCGGGGCGAGGAGATTTCCATGGGCGCGCGCATCATCGGCGCCGCGGAGGTGTTCGATGCCTTGAGCACGTCGCGCGCCTACCAGGAGAAGATGAGTCCTGAGAAGGCGATCGAGCGGATGGCCGACCTCTCGGGCACGGTGCTCGACCCCAAGGTGTACGCGATGCTGTCCGCGGTCGTGGCCAAGCGACACACGCTCGTGTTCCTCGACGAGGGTAGCGGCACTTCGGGCGGCTGATTTCCTTTTCGTGTTGATCGCCGTCACGGGAGCCACCGGATTCGTGGGACGGCACGTTGCGACGCTGCTCGCGCACCGGGGACACACGGTGCGCGCGCTGGTGCGCAGCCCCCGCCGGGCGACGGTCCTCCAAGGCCTCGCGGTCGCACCCGTCGCCGGCGACCTGAGTGACCCCGCCGCGCTCGCCGAGCTGACGCGCGGAGCGGATGCCGTCGTTCACCTGGTGGGCATCATCGTGGACGCGGGGGGTGCAACCCTCGAGGCCGTGCACGTCGACGGGACAGAGCGCCTCCTCGCGGCCGCGCGCGCCGCAGGGGTCGCGCGGTTCGTACAGATGAGCGCGGTCGGCGCGCGGGACGATCCGGGGGCCACCCGCTATCACCGCACCAAGTGGCGGGCCGAACAGCTGGTCCGCGCCTCGGGCCTCTCCCATGCCATCCTGCGCCCGTCGATCATCAGCGGCCCTGAGAGTGTGCCCATCCGCTTACTCGCCCGGTTGCACCGTTGGTCGCCCGTGGTGCCGTTGTTCGGCGACGGCCGCTTCCCGACGCAGCCCGTGTGGGTGGAAGACGTTGCCCTGGCGTTCGCGCTCGCGGTCGAGCAGGCCGCGCTCGTCGGTGCGTTCGAAATCGGTGGACCGGCATCGCTCTCTTACCGGGACTTCCTGCTCGCGATCGGCCGGGCAGCGGGCCATCCCCGACCACTGGTGCCCGTGCCGCTCGCGGTGGCGCGTGCAGCGGCAGGTCTGTTCGACCTGCTCGGAGCCGCGGTGCCGCTCACCCGCGACCAGCTGCAGATGCTGATCGAGGGCAGCGCCACGCCCGCTAACGCCATCGAGTCGGTGTTCGGTATCCGGCCTCTGCCGTTCGAGGACGGGTTGCACCGCTACCTCGGTCCGGGGCGGCGATGAGCGTCGCGCGGGGCGCCTGCTTGGGGGGGGCGGCGATCTCATTGCTCGCGCTCTCCGCCCGCGCGCAGAGCGGGAGGCCCGACTCCGTGGTCTACCTGCTCGCGACGACGAGCCGATTCGAGGTGAAGACAGGCAAGGCGGGACTGTTCGGTTTCGCGGGGCACGAGCATATCATCCGAGCCCGCGGCGTCTCGGGGCGCGTGGTCTATCGCCCACAATTGCCCTCGGACTCGCGCGTCGAGATCGTCGTGCGGGCCGACAGCCTCGAGGTGCTCACACCGCCCGACACGGCCGAGATCCGCAAGGTCACGCAAGTGATGCGCACCGAGGTCCTCCACGTGGACCAGTATCCCATGATCCGGTTCCTCGCCACGAGCGTCACCGCCACCGCCGACGGGTTCCGCGTTCAAGGGCGATTTACGCTGGTCGCCGCGACGCAGGACGTGTCCGTCGACGTCCAAGTCGAGGTCGGCTCGGACACCCTGCGCGCGGCCGGTGGTTTCTCGGTGAAACAGACCGATTTCGGCATCAAACCGTTCCGCGGAGGCCCCGGGGGCACGGTACGGGTGGCCGACCGCGTGACCGTCAGCTTCGAGGTGATCGGCATTCGCGCGCCCCAGCCGTAGGAAAAACCAAACCCGGGGCCGAAAGCTCCCCGGGTTGGCGGTCGGGCGAAGTGGCCGTCACACTTCGACCGCGACCAACTGCAAGACCTCTTTGATACGGCGGGCGCGACCGGAGGTTTCACACCAGGGCCGACCCGTTGCTCTCTCCACATCCCTTTGATGCGGGCCCCGAGGAATTGGTTGCACCCCCTCACCACCGCTTGACCCGGCCCACTCGTGATACCGTGATGGTCTCGACCCGGTCCCCGCGCCGCAGTTCGATGCTCGTATTCGAGACCCCCCAGCCCAGGCCGATGGGATCGAACACGATGGCCGGGTTTGACACTGCGAGGGTGACGCCGTGTTGCAGCGGCCCCGCCCAGCGGAGCAAGGGCCCCCAGGAATCCCCCTGCCACCGGTCAATGCGCAGCGAATCGGCGGCGATCACGGCGCGACTGCGGATGCCTTGCATAATCGCTGCGTTGCGGGCGACGGCGATCGACGTGGTTACGTCCTGGGCGGCGGCGTTGACCGCGATCCAGTCGCGGAGCCGTGTCAGGCGTGGGAGTGTGATGGCTATCACAATGGCCAGGACAGCCAGCACGACCGTGAGTTCGACGAGGGTGACGCCCCGGCGCATGCACGGCAATAAGGGGCGAAGGGGACCGCGGACCGGCACCCGAACCACGCGGCGAAAAGCACGAAAACGCGAAAACTGCGGCCTAACGCCGCATGTCTGAAAAGGCTATGTTGTGCGCCGGCCGCACGTTGCGATGAGGCATGGCCCCTGCTAAGGTGAGGCAGCGCCAGCAGTCAGGTCCTGCTCGGAGACACGGGGGAGACACGGCGATGCCGGTTTCACGCTTGAAGTTCGAATCGCTGCCACACACCATCTTCCTGCAGCGCGTGTCGGGACGCCAGACCGCAACGACGCTCGAAGCCCGCCTCGGCCAAGGTGCGTTTTTGGCCCTGAGGCTCGTGGACCTGCTGGCGCCGGAGCGCGCTCCCGTTTCCACCGATGCATTCCACTACCAGTGGGTGGCGACCGACCGGTTCTGCCGCGAGCTGCGCGCAGCGACCACCGAAGGGGCGCACGTGCACGGGATCGCGGCGAGCGCGGCCGACGCACACCGTCTGGGGGAAGTCCCGCTGATGGCGCCGGCGCTGTTCGCATACGCCCACTTCCTCGAAGACGAGCTACGGCTGGAGGAGTCCATCGACGTGCTCACCACGCTGCTCGTGGTGGTGGGCAGCCGGTTGTCCGCCGCGGACGTGGTGGCGGCGCAGCTGCGCTTCGCCCGCGTCCACCGCAAGCTCAACCGCTTCGACGAGGCCGAAGCGGCCTACGCCGAGGCTGGAGAGCTGGCGACCGCCGCAGGCGACCGTTACTCGGCGCTGCTCAGCAGGATCGGCCGCGCCAACACGGTACTGGGACGCGGCAACCTGGCCGACGCCGAGCGGCAGCTCCAGGGGATCCTCGCGGATGCCCGCGCGGCCGGCGAGCAAGACGCGGAGGCGCGCGCGGAGCACGGCATCGCCGTGGCGCGCCACCACATGGGGCAATCGGCGGAAGCGATTCCGTATGCGTGGCGCGCGTTCGAGCTGTACGAAGAAGAGGACTCGCGCATGCGTGCCCTGAACGACGTCGGCATCATGCTCTTGAGCTTGGGAGACGCGGTGGGCGCAGAGCGCGCGCTGTCGGAGGTCGTGCGGCGCGGATGCTCGCAGGACAACATGAGCAACGCACTCGTCGAGTTAATGCACTGCGCTTCGTATCGGCGGGATCACGTCGGGTTCGCGCGCTGGCGGGAGCGCTGCGAAGAACGAGTGCCGGACATGCCCCCCAACATCCTGGCGGATTTCTATCTCAAACATGGGATCGGGCAGGCGCGGTTCGGGCGGTTCCGTCGCGCCGAAGCCTTGATGAAGCAGGCGCTTGACTTCGCCGGTGGGGCCGGGCTGCACGAGGTCGAATTCCGGATCGAGCGGATCGTGGCGGGGCTCGGGGATTGCGAGCAGGCGATGGCGCGGGAGTCGCAGACGGCGACCGAGCCGGTGGTACAGAGCGCCGAGCTGCGCGAGGTGTCGGAATCGCTCTCGCAGCTCGGCGGCTGAGCGAGACTTAGTGACAGGTGTTGCTGTTGCTGGTATCGCAGCCGTGACGGGGGCCGGTGGCATCGGCACACGCGACGGTCGAGAGGGCGAACGACACGACGAGCAGGGCGAACAGGGCGCGAATACGACGGGACATGTGACCTCCCCAGGCCGGTTGTGGATTCAGCGCAACAGAGCTAACACAACCTGGCTGCGGAAGCGTCCGGGTTTTAGGGCGTTTTTGCGACATCGTAGGGCGATTCTGCGACATTTGGTGGTTTTGGGGGATTGATGCTCGTTCTAGCCGCCGTCCCCGACGTCCAAGGCCACAAGCTGCGCCGGGCTGCCGGGGCACGTTTCAGCGTGGCTCAGGTCACGACCTGGGACGAAGTGCTCGCAGGCATCCGGGGCCGGCCGGTGGAGCTTGCGGTGGTGGACCCCCTCCTCTCGGGCGAAGCCCGGTCGCAGGAGATCGAGCGGCTGCGAGTGCTGTTCCCCTCGCTTCCTCTCATCCTGTACACCACCCTCACGCCGCGGACGGCGGGCGTGCTGCTGGCGCTGGGCCAGCGCGGCATCCAGCACGCCGTGTTCGCCAACTACGACGATCACCCGAGCCGGCTGCGGGAGGTGCTGAGCCGGGAGGAAGCGCGCTCCTCTTCGCGCCAGTTGCTCGACCAGCTGGGGCACTCGCTAGCCCCGTTGCCGAGCGAGCTGCGCTGGGTGCTCGAGGAAGCGCTGCGCTCGCCCGGGGAGGTCCAGACAGTGGGGCAAGTGGCGGCACGTGCCCGCGTGGACCGGCGCACCTGTGAGCGCTGGTTCACGCGGGTAGGACTACCGTCGCCCCGACACTTCCTGTCCGCGGCGCGGGTGCTGTACGCCCACCGCCTGCTGCAAGATCCCGGTTTCACGATCGAGGACGTGGCGAAGCGCCTCGGGTACGCCCAGACCAAGACGCTGCAGCTGCACGCCCGGGCCTATCTCGGGTTGACGGCCGGGGAGATGCGGTTATCGCTCGATTCCGGCGAGGCGCTGGCGCGCGTGGTGCAGCGCTTCTTGACCCCGCCGCAGGCGGCGGTGTCGGTCTCATGACCACCCCGCCGCGCACCATCCTCGTCGTCGACGACGAGGCGTCACTCCGCCAGGTACTGGAGCGGTCCCTCAGCCGCCAGGGGCTGCGCGTGATCTCGGCGGGCAGCGCCGAGACTGCCTACGAGCTGTTGGCCTCGGAGCAGCCCGACGCCCTGCTGCTGGACATCCACCTGCCCACGATGTCCGGGCTCGCGTTGTACCTCGCCATCGTGCACCGGTGGCCGTCGCTCGAGGGTCGCATCGCGATCATGACGGGTGACGCGGAAGCGGAGGAAGTGCGCACCTGGCTCGAGCGCCACCACTGCGTCGTGATCCGCAAGCCCTTCAACCTGCGCGAAGTGTTCGACTGGCTGGCCGCGGTGTTCCGGCTGGCCGAGGAACGCCAGCAGGGAGGAGCCGAGGCGTGACGGGCGGTCCCCAGCTCGAGCCGCTGCACGCCTTGCGCGAGTACCGCAATCTCGCGCCCTGGAACCTGCGCGA